>CAMBXP010000079.1 GCA_945871895.1 Chryseobacterium gleum
TGATAAAGGCGTCGAGAAAAATTTTTGCTCGCCTTAATACTGATGGATCAGTAGATAATTCTTTTAACCTTAGTGAAGGTGATTATAAAGTGAATTGCTGTGTTTTGCAGCCAGATGGGAAGATTGTAGTTGCCGGTACTTTCACAACATATAATGGAGTAACAGCAAATAGGGTTGCAAGATTAAATGCAGATGGAAGCTTAGATCAAACATTCAATGTTGGAGGTGGGCCAGATATGGATGTAGTCTCAGTCAAATTGCTTTCAAATGGTAAAATACTTATTGCTGGATGGTTTACAAAATGCAATGGTGTTGCAAGAAGTCATATGGCGCGATTAAATGCAAATGGAAGCCTAGATAATTCATTTAATCCTCAAATAGGAACAACGAGTGATAAAGTTGGTGAAATAAATGTGCAAGAGGATGGAAAAATTTTGGTTGGCGGAACTTTTAATACATGCGGTGGTGTTTCAAGAAATTATATAGCAAGATTAAATGCTGATGGAACACTGGATAATAGTTTTAATGTAGGTACTGGGCTTGATATGTATCTAAATTCTATTGCATTGCAGCCTGACGGCAAAATATTACTAGGAGGAAGATTTAACACATATAATGGGCAAGCGATTTCGGAAATAGTAAGATTGAATACTAATGGTAGTGTGGATAATTCCTTTAATCCTAACGGAGGCATAGAAAGTTCCAGTAGTTATATAAGCCAATGTTTTCTTCAGCCAAATGGCCAAATTTTAATTTGTGGCGATTTCGATACATATGGAGGGGTTACAAGTAATGGTGTTGCTCGAATTATTGGCGATTCACCTAAAGATGGATTTTGCTCAAGTTTAGATCTAACATTTTCTGAAGTTTCCAATATTAAATGTAATAAATCAGGATCAGCAATTGCTTTAGCTTATTATGGAACAGCGCCCTATCAATATAATTGGATTAGTGTACCAGGTGCAATCGATTCATTGGCAAATTTCAATAATAAAGGAGTTTACACCTGTTCAGTTATAGATGCAAAAGGATGCAGTGATACTGCCTCTTTGCTAATATCGGTACCCGTATTTCTTTCGTCATTTGATATTGAATCAAATTTGGTGAATTCTACTTTTAGAAAAGGATTTAATTCTCAACTTGATATAAATGTTATAAATAAAGGTTGTGTTAAAACTTCTGGACAATTAAAATTAATAAAGGATAATTTTTTAGAATATCAGACAGCGATACCTTTACCCAATCAAATTGTTGGAGATACTATAATTTGGAATTATAGTAATTTACAGAGTGAATTAGGTCAATTTAGCCCTAAGATATTTTTTAAAACATCTTTGTTGGCTAATATTGGTGATAGTATTCGATTGACAACAATTGTTACTCCATTTCTAAATGATATAGATATCAGCAATAATACTAGGAATTATATTTTCCCTGTTCTTAATGCATATGATCCCAACGATAAAAAAGTTTACCCAGCTGGTGATTGCCCTCAAGGATATATAAAAGATGATCAACTATTAACTTATACAGTGCGTTTTCAGAATACGGGAAATGCTGAAGCTGTAAATATTTCTGTTTTGGATTCATTGAGTAGTAATTTAGATATTTCAACATTAAGAGTTGTTGCTTCAAGTGATACCTGTCACATTGAGTTGCCCTCAATTAATGTTGCGAAATTTGTATTCAATAATATTAATCTTCCAGATAGCAGCAGCAATGAACCAGCAAGCCACGGCTATGTCATTTTTGAAATCATGCCTAAAACAGGCTTGTCAAAAAATACAGAGATTCAGAATAATGTAGGTATTTATTTTGATTTCAATCCTCCGGTAATCACGAATACTGTTTTAAATACTATTTCAGATGGAACATTATCATGTTCGAGTGGAGTGGGCATTTCAGGTACTGATAATCCTTTTGTATTGCTTTATCCAAATCCTAGCAACGGTCTTTTTGTACTAGAAAGTCAGCAAGAAATTCCACAAAATATTTCAATGTATGATAAGATGGGTAGGAATTTATTTAGCATTGTTCCAACTTCAAATATTAGCTCTATTGATTTGAGTGAATTTGCGTCGGATATGTATTTTATTCAAGTGAAATATGTTGGCAGTTTAGAGGTAGTTAAAGCAATAGTGAGAAATTAAACACTCTTCATACTCAACCCAATTCTTTTTCTTTCTTTGTCTAATTGAGTCACTTTTACACTCACTTTTTGATTGAGCTTGACCACATTATTGGGGTCTTTGATGAATCGATCTGTAAGTTGAGAGATGTGAACCAATCCCCCGCTCCGCTTAGTGTGCAGAGAAATGGAAATAATCTTTTTGAAGTCATCCGTCAACTGACGGATGACTCTACGAAGACAAAACACATTCTTAAGTTTAATTAGGCAATGCAATTGCCGGAGTAGGCAAGTCACCCGTCTGGAGACGGGCGCCATAAGGCTTGCTAGAAGACCTTTTTTACTCCCACCTAAACGCTGCTTCCATTAATTTCTGTTCGGCTTTAGAGATACCAATTTTAGTAGCTTCGTTTTTCCAATTTTTTACCGACTGACAAACTTCGTTGAGAATGTTTTCCATTTCTATTTTGTTGAGTTGAAAATACTGTCCAACACTTTTTGCCAAATCGAAATTCAATTCATTGCTGTCTTGGTCGATATTGAGTGCTAATCCGCTTTTATCAATAGAAGGATTAATATCAAAAGCAGGGGATAGTTGCCAGCCTGTTTCGTTTAAAATGAAACCATGATTGCGTAAGTGATCGTCGGTGTTTGAAACTGCGATGTTGAATACCAATCGTCGCCAAAGTTGATGTAACTCTTTTTTGTTGTTCGCTTCGCTGAATTGTATGAACTCGGCAATATCTAAATAGCTGGAGGTATTGTTTTTTAAGGTGTCTTCATTATTGCCTGTCATGGTCATCGCCGAAGCAAAATGAATGCGTTTGTTTTTTATTCTATCGAATCTTTTGGTAAAGAAAGTGTGGTGTTTACCATTCACTTTTTCGATTTTAGATTCACTCATTTCGATGCCAGCTGTAATAGCAAGTTTGTATGCTAAATATTCCCATGCTGCTTTATCAATAGTATCGTTTTTAGAGGGAAATTTGGCAATCCATAAAGAGCCTTTTTCGTCTTTTACATTGGCTTTTGGTCTTGCGCCACCCAATGAAGAACCAGGCGCCAAAAGTATTTGAAGCCATTTTCTTACTTCTTTGTTTTCTTTGTCGCTTTCTAATAATGAGACGCCGTGTTGCAGTTCTCTTATTGAAGTCCAGGGTGGAGTAGGATGAAGTTTGTCATTGTTTACAAAATCTTCCTTTTCATTTAATTTGAAGCGTAAGGCACCCATTCTACTTTCGTCGTTAACGCCCAAAAGAAAATCGATGTCACGTAAAATATTAACATTTCTTTTTTCTTCTTTTGCTATTATGGCTTCTCTTCGTTTCATTAAAGTGCGCCCCCAGGTGTCGGGCATGCAGTCGTTAAATATTCCGAAGATGTTTTTAGCAATAGGAAATTGATTTCCTTCATTCCAAAGAATATCTGGGTCGAGCAATATTGCTTTTTGAGTTTTAAGCCAATCGTAATGGTATTTGAAACTAAATGATGTTTTCCCTTTGCTTTGCTGACTAGTAAGCACACCCAAAAGCATTGCTTCACTTTTGTTCAACCAATCGGCATAAACCAATATTTCTGTTTTGTTGGTAGTCATTACTTTATTTATTACCCAATAAATCTAGGTCTTGTAAGTTTCTGCCTTGCTGGTCATCGGCTGCCAACTTCAAGAAATCGTTATGTAAACCCAATACACGCAAAACATTAAAGTAGGCGCCTAATGAAACGCTAGGTGTGCCTTTTTCAATTAAGTAAAGTGTAGTCCTGTCTATATCGGCACGTTCGGCCACTTGTATAGTTGTAAGCTTTCTTCGCTTTCTTGCAAGCTTAATGTTTTCACCAAGTATTTGCAGTATTTGCAGGTGTTTTGGGAATAATATTTTCTTTTTTGATTTCATTAAATGTTGATTATTATCAACAATATTAGTTAAAATGTGGGTAATAGTCAACAAAATGACAATAAAATTGTTGAAGTAGCACGCCATGTGCGTGCTAAATTCCCTTCATACTCAACCCAATTCTTTTTCTTTCTTTATCCAACTGAGTGACTTTTACACTCACTTTTTGATTGAGCTTTACTACTTCATTGGGGTCTTTGATGAATCTATCTGTCATTTGAGAGATGTGCACCAATCCATCTTGATGAACGCCCACATCTACAAAGCAACCAAAGGCGGTGATGTTGGTGACGATGCCTGGTAAGATCATTCCTTCTGTTAAATCGTCGATGCTGTTTACATCGCCAAAAGAAAAAGCTTCGAGTTGTTCGCGAGGGTCGCGGCCTGGTTTGGCGAGTTCTTGCACGATGTCGGTTAATGTAGGTAAGCCAATTTGTGTGTTTACATATTTGGGTAAATCTATTTTAGAGTGTAAGGCAGTATTGCTCATCAATTCGGCGATACTCACATTTAAATCCTTAGCCATTTGTTCAACAATGGTGTAGGTTTCGGGATGTACTGCAGAATTGTCGAGCGGATTTTTAGCGCCATGAATGCGTAAGAATCCTGCTGCTTGTTCAAATGCTTTTTCACCTAAACGTGCTACTTTTTTGAGTTGATTTCGTGAGGTGAATTTTCCATTTTCTTTTCGGTAATCAACGATGTTTTGCGCCAAAACCGGACCCAAGCCCGACACATAACTCAACAAATGTTTGCTCGCCGTATTGAGTTCAACACCTACTTGATTCACGCAAGAGATAACGGTTTCATCTAAACTTTCTTTCAATTGTTTTTGATTTACATCGTGCTGATATTGTCCAACACCAATCGATTTAGGATCAATCTTCACCAACTCAGCCAAAGGATCTTTCAAGCGTCTGCCAATAGAAACAGCGCCACGCACCGTGATGTCTTTATCGGGAAATTCTTCGCGTGCAATTTCCGATGCTGAATAAATAGAGGCACCTTGTTCAGACACCATGTGTATTTGAATGCCTTTAAACTCGGGATTGTTTTTGATGAAATCTCTTACAAACGTTTCTGTTTCTCTGCCGCCCGTTCCATTACCAATGGCAACCGCTTCTACTTTATGAGCGCTTAGTAAATGCTTTAAACTTTGCTGTGTTTCAAATTGCTTTTGCAGCGGATATAAAACAGTTTCTTCTTGTAAATCGCCGAGTTCATTTAGCACAACCGTTTTGCATCCGGTGCGAAATCCAGGGTCGATGGCTAAGATGCGTTTTTGTCCGAGAGGCGCACTCAACAGCAATTGTCGCAAATTGGTAGTGAAAATATTTATCGCTTCTTTATCGGCTTTTTCTTTAGATAAATTTTCAAATTCGGTTTCCATGCTGGGCACCAACAATCTTTCGTAAGCATCGGCGATGGCTAGTACCACTTGTTTTTGTGCAGCGCCATTTCCTTTCACCAACAAGCGATTGATAGATTCTACAGCAGGTTCGTTGTTGATGGCAACGTAGGCTTTTAAGAATCCTTCTTCTTGTCCGCGTTTTATCGCCAACAACCTATGCGACGGAATTTTCCTCAATTCTTCTTTAAAGAAAAAGTAGTCGCGGTATTTTATGGCATCGGCCTCTTTACCTTTTTTCACTTTGGCGTATAAAATGGCTTCGCGTTCAAAGGTTTTTCTAATGGTGTTTCTTACACTTACATTTTCATTCACCCATTCGGCAATGATATCTCGGGCACCGGCTAAATCGCTTTCCGTCTTCCCTTCAATATTTCCTCCGTTTTGAGCGAAGATGATTTTCGCCAAAGGCTCTAATCCTTTCTCTATCGCTGCAGCAGCGCGTGTTTTTCTTTTTTGTTTGTAAGGAAGATAAATGTCTTCTAAAGCGTGTGCATTTGAAACACTATTTAATTGAGCTTGTAATTCGGGTGTTAGCTGACCTTGTTGTTCTATGGTTTTGATGATGTTTGCTCTTCGTTTTTCCAATTCGATGGAAGCATCATACTGGTTTTTAATTTCTGCAATTTTCACTTCATCTAAACTTCCTGTTGACTCTTTACGGTATCGAGCAATAAAAGGAATTGTAGCTCCGCCTTCTAACAATTGAATAACAGAAGCGACTTGTTTTTCGCTGAGGTGGGTTTGTTGGGCGATAATTTTGTGCTGCATGTATAGAGATTTGAAAAATTAAAACTAAGGATTTCTCTGTAGAGTCAGATAGAATCTGACTTCAAAAAGATTATTTCCATTTCCTTTTAGCGGAATATTTTCTATTTTAAGTCAGATTCTATCTGACTCTACGAAGACATTGAGGTTTGTTCTACCCAATCACTCCACTTCCCACCAGCACATTCCCCTCATACCACGCAGCAAATTGTCCGGATGCCACTGCGCGTTGCGCTTCTTCAAAGTGAATGTACAAGCCATCTTCTTTTTGTTGAAGTGTGGCAGGAGTAAGGTCTTGGCGGTAACGAATGCGCACCATGTATTTTCTTTCTTCGCCGCTGTTCATTTTTTGAGAAGAATTAATCCAATGAATATCGTTGTTCTCAATTTTTAAATTTGATCGAAACAAGCCTGGGTGATTTTCGCCCTGCCCGAGATAAATGATGTTTTTTTCGGTGTCGGTTTTAATCACAAACAAAGGCAAAATAGAACCTCCTATACCAATTCCTTTGCGCTGTCCGATGGTATAGAAATGTGCTCCATCGTGTTCACCTTTATAGATTCCATCTTTTTCGTTGTAGTCGTAATTCTCAAATCTTAAATCGTCGATAGAACTATATCCTGCAAAATCTGCCGGTATTTCGTAAGCTTTTCCTTTTTTCGCTTTTAGCTTTTGTTGTAAAAATTCAGGCAATTTCACTTTACCGATGAAACACAATCCTTGCGAATCTTTTTTATTGGCAGTGATTAAATCTTGTTCTTCGGCGATCTTGCGCACTTCTGGTTTAAGAAGGTGTCCGATAGGAAACAATGCTTTCGACAATTGCTCTTCACTAATCTGACACAAGAAATAACTTTGGTCTTTGTTGGGGTCGGCGCCAGCAACTAATTTATAATGTGTAACTCCGTTTTCAATATATTCTTCGCGCTGACAGTAGTGTCCGGTTGCTACGAAGTCGGCATTCAACTCCAATGCCTTTTTCAAAAAAACATCGAATTTGATTTCGCGGTTGCACAACACATCGGGATTGGGTGTTCTGCCTGATTCATATTCTTTGAACATGTAATCTACAATGCGCTCAAAGTATTCTTTGCTGAAATCTATGGTGTGAAAGGGAATGCCAAGTTTGTTGGCTACTAAAAGGGCATCGGTGCTGTCTTCTAACCACGGACAGTCATTGCTTATCGTTACCGATTCGTCGTGCCAGTTTTTCATGAACATACCAATCACCTCGTGACCTTCTTTTTTGAGAAGATACGCTGCTACACTAGAGTCTACGCCTCCCGACATTCCTACAACTATTCGAGCCATAATGCAAATATAGAGTTCAAAGTTCAAAGTTCAATGTTTAAGGTGAGCTAACATTGAACATTGAACCAGAAACTTTGAACTTTTAATTATATTTGCGCAATGTCGGAAGTTACCGGAAAAGCCATAGATTTTAGATTACTCAAGAGAGTATTGAAGTATTCGCGCCCTTATCGTGGTGTATTTATTTTTACAGCGGTAATCACCATTGTGCTGGCTTTCTTGGCTCCTTACAGAATTATCTTGATTCAGCAGGGTTTAGATGAATTTGTTAAAAAAGGCGATGCATCGGGCTTACAGCATTTGATGTATGTGACGATTGCCTTGGTTTTATTGCATGCCGTAATTCAGTTTTTTCAATCGTATTTCACCACTTGGTTGGGCCAGCATGTGGTGTTAGATATTAGAAAAGAGTTGTTTGCTAAGGTGCTGAATTTTAAAACCAAATTTTTCGATAACACTCCGGTTGGCGCTTTGGTGACTAGGGTTACGTCGGATATTCAAGCCATCGCCGAAATTTTTTCAGATGGCGTTTTAATGATCACAAGCGATATTATTCAATTGATAGTGGCCTTGGTTTTTATGTTTGCCATGGATCCGTATATGGCCCTTTTTACTCTGATTCCCATTCCGATTTTATTGTGGTGCACCAGCCTATTTTCTAAAATCATAAAAAAAGCATTTACCGAAGTGCGCGGCGAGGTGGCGCGCATCAACACTTTTATTCAAGAGCATGTAACGGGAATGAGCATTGTGCAAATGTTCAATCGCGAGAAGGTGGAGATGAATAAATTTGATGATATCAATAAAGCACATTCAAAAGGATGGATCAAAACCATTTGGGCCAACTCCATCTTTTTTCCTTTGGTGGAGGTGCTTTCAGCTTGTTCTTTGTCGCTGATTGTGTGGTACGGCGTGGTGGAAGCGGTTGATTACAACAACGTGAATGTGCCTATAGAGGCATTCATCATGTACACATACATGATATACCGTCCGATACGCCAATTGGCCGATCGTTTCAACTCTTTGCAAATGGGCATGGTGGCTAGCGACAGAGTTTTTAAAATTTTAGATAGAGACGAAAATATAAGCGATACTGGTAAAAATAATAAGGTAGATTTTAAAGGAAATATTCAGTTTAAAGATGTGCATTTCTCTTATGTTGCCGATCATGCTGTGCTGCGCGGAATTAGTTTTGACGTGAAGCAAGGACAAAGTGTTGCCTTCGTGGGAGCAACGGGTGCGGGTAAAACATCTATCATTAATGTGTTGGGCCGATTCTACGAAATTGAAAGCGGAGAAGTGTTGTTGGAAGGAGTGAACATTAAAGAATTTCAATTGGATTTATTGCGCAAGAATATCGCTGTAGTATTGCAAGATGTGTTTTTGTTTAACGATACCATTTATGGAAACATATCTTTAGGAAATACTGCCATCACAAAAGAACAAGTGATTGAAGCAGCCAAGCTTATTGGGGTTCATGAATTTATTTCGAAATTGCCTGGAGATTATGATTATCGCGTGAGAGAAAGAGGAGCGATGTTATCTGTGGGACAGCGCCAATTGCTGGCCTTTCTTCGCGCTTATGTGTACAATCCGAAAGTGTTAATTTTAGATGAAGCAACTTCGTCAATCGATACAGAATCGGAAATATTGATTCAAAAAGCGATTACAAAATTAACTGAAGGAAGAACATCAATTATTATTGCGCATCGCTTGAGTACCATCAAAAAATGTGATAATATTATTGTGTTAGACAAAGGGTTGATTGTTGAAAGTGGCACGCACGATGAGTTGATTACCCGCAGTGGCTATTACAAAAAGTTGTACGATTATCAGTTTGCCGATGTAAATGTATGATTAGCTTTAGTGCAGAAATATTGAAGTTTGGTAAAATGGGTGACAAAACCGGTTGGACCTACATTGAAATCAAGCAAGAACAAGCACAAATTTTATTTCCCAATAATAAGAAGTCTTTTAGATTTAAAGGAACACTCGATGAGCACAAAATAAAAGGTGTAGCCGTTTTGCCTATGGGTGATGGTGAATTTATATTGCCAATAAATGCTGAAATGCGCAAAGGAACGGGAAAGAAAGAATGTGGTGTATTAAAAGTGAAGTTGGCGTTTGATAAAGATGTTTATGTTTTAGATGCTGATTTGGTGGCGTGTTTAAATGAAGATAAAGATGCATTGAAAGCATTTAATGCCTTGACTAATTCACATCAAAATTATTTTTCAAAGTATATTGAAAGTGCCAAAACATCGGCAACAAAAGCGAAGAGAATTGCTTTGACTATGGAAGCAATGCTGAAGGGAATGTCTTATCCAGAAATGATTAGAGCTAATAAAGAATTGAAATAATATGGGCATCATTTTATTCGACGACGAAACGCTGGAAAACCTTAAACCGCTTACTTTGAATAAGTCGGTGAGCGATTTGCGAATCGGCATTTTTACCATAGAAGAAAAGTGGAATAAGTATTTAAATGATTTAAGTGTTACTATCAATTCTTCGTTTTTGCCCGACGCACAATTGGTGCAGAAAATCAAAGATTTAAAAGAAGATGAAGCGTTGTATTTCAATGATGTTTTAATCGCTTTTAAATCGAACTTATTCTCTAAAAGAATTCAGGTTGTTGAGGTTTGTAAAATCAATCATTTGTGGGATTTGTTTCTGCAAAATGCAACAGAGATTAAGAAAGATATTCTGTTGATTAAAGAAGAATCTAAAAATGTGAAAATCGGACAAGCCGTGGTTTTTAACGAAGAAGACGGTCCGATTTACATTGGCAACAATGTCACCATTATGGATGGCGCACTTTTACGCGGACCAATAGCACTTTGCGATGGAGCTGCAGTAAAAATGGGCGCCAAGATTTACGGAGGAACTACAGTTGGCGTAAAATGCACCGTTGGCGGAGAAATTAAAAATTCTATTTTACAAGGTTATTCTAACAAAGCGCACGATGGTTATTTAGGCAATTCAGTCATTGGTGAATGGTGTAATTTGGGTGCCGATACCAATTGCTCAAACATGAAAAACACCATGGGCGAAATAAAAGTGTGGAACTATAAAGCAAAAGATTTTATCAATAGCAGACAGCAATTTTGTGGTGTATTTATGGGCGATTATACCAAAACAGCCATCTCCACAAAACTCAATTCAGGAACATCAATAGGATTAGGTTGCAATATTTTTCAAGCAGATTTTCCTTCTAAATATGTTTCTTCATTTAGTTGGGGAGAGGAGAAATTTGAGTTAGAGGGATTGCATAGAATGAATGAAAGGATGAAGGTGTTGAAGTATGAAATTTATACCCAAGAAGAGCGAGAAATTATAAGTGAATTTCATAAGGTTGTAGCGGGACAGCGACCTAATTAATTTGAAAAAGGTTTAGCGCAATTGTTTAATGATACACATATGCGTTATAGTCAGTATTTCAATAAAAAGCGAGCAGTAGCGGGACATTTATGGCAAGGTAGATTTTTTTCGTGTGCGCTAGATAGCGATCATTTATATGAAGCGATTAGATATGTAGAGCTAAATCCATTAAGAGCAGGAATAGTGAATAGAATTGATGGATATTATTGGTCGAGCATGAAATGCCATTTGAATGGAAAAGGTAAATTACTGCTTGATTCTATTGATAAGTATTTGCAAATTGACGATTGGAAAGCATATTTGCGAGAAAAGGGTGATGAGGAATTGATCAATAATATCAGAAAAAGAACTAAAATAGGTAAGCCATTAGGAGATGCTAAATTTATTAAGAAGATGGAGAAACTAAGCGGTAAAAAATTTACTTTTAGAAAAAATGGAAGACCAAAAAAAGAAAATAAATGAATGGAAAAGTTACGTCTGTCCCGTGTTTTAAAAAAGGAAGACCAAAAAAGAAATAAATATGTTTGGAAATGAAAAAAATACCGTCTGTCCCCTTTTTTCGATATAATTGTGAAAGGTGTTACAGCTTCTCCAATTCTTGGTATGGTTGTGAAAGCAATGGTAGGTGATGTGCTAAAGGAGGTTCTTTCTGAGTTAATCTATCGGATCATGGTGCCTGCACCTACACCACAAGCAGTAAATCCTGGAAAGACCCCAGGCGTTTTACAAAAAGATGCATTAGATTTGAAGTTTTTTAGGCCTGCGGAGGGATTACCTAATAATTAATTTAGCTGCAAATGATGCTGTTTTATATTACATTGTTATATGCGAGAGCTTTGAAAGTAGGTTATTTATATGATAATTATATTCATTCTCATATTTCGACAATATTGGGGATAATATTGATGCCTTTTTTAATTCTATTTCCTCATCGATATTACAAAATAGTAATAATAATATGTATTGTTATTTATTTTATTTTTTTTCTATGTTTAAGCCGCTATTTGAATAAAATGCAAGAGAATAAAAATATAAAACTTCTTTATTCTAGTAAAGATGAATCATTTTGGGAGAAACAGTATTTTAGTTATCGGAAAATATATTTGTTAATTGTCTTTTTTTCGTTTTCTCTTTTAGTGATTATTGGCAGACATAAATTTCAATGAAATTAATAATGATTAGTATTCGAATTTTGATGTTTCTATATAAAATGGTTTGTATAATTAAATTTAAAAAAGTAGAGCTATTGATGTTGATATCAATGCTTTTTTTTGTTGGTTGTTCGGTAATGAGGAACATAAAAAAGGATGTCGTAGATAACAGTATCATTAAAGATTGTAATGGGCTAGTCGATTATTATTTTAGAAATTTTTTGGAACACGAATTTGGCATAATGGAAACTGAGGCTAGGAGTATTCATGGGGAAGTTGAAAATATGACTATTAATATTATTGATTATGAAAATAAAAAAGTGGAATGGTTTAACTCTCAATTTTATTTTGATGAAAAAAAAAGGATAACATCAAAATATGAATTTGATAAAGCAGCGAATAGCTGGCTTTTAACAGCGGTTGTTTCTTATAGTGATACTAGTTTATATATTAAATATTTTAGGTATGATAGAATCATTAATTGTATTTTTAATAAGAAGGAATCAGAAATTCTAATTATAAAGTCCGATAGTATTGCAAAAGACACAAGCGTTGTTTTTGTCGATTTTTCTCAGAGTGCATTCTATACTAATGCAGATGAAAAACTAAAACCATTTGAAGGAGATTCTAGTGTTAATTTGTATTCGCGTTTCAATTGTTTTGGATATATAGATAGTGATGGTGTAGTTGAGCGGGGAGTAGATTCAAAGCTTATTTACTCACCAACTTTAAAGGTGAAATACTCAATAGAAGGCTTTATAATAGAGAGTCTTGAATTCGATTCCTTTAAAGATAAATATGAATGTGATGAACTCGGGAATATTATTTCGATTAAAAGTAATAATGGACGCGCACTTAAATCTCTTTATGAGTTTGACGAACAGAGGAATTGGACAAAAAATATTACTTTATTAGAGAATGGAAATAGACTTGATACAGCTTACATTATTAATAGGAGGTTCAAGTATCTAAAATAGATTAGGAAGAAATGGGGACGGACGGTAATTAAAAAAAAGATAAAGTTAGTTCATTGAAATTTTGTGATGATTTTGCAGATGTTTTTTATCTTCGATGGAAAGAGAATAATCGATTTTTTCATCTAAACGAAATGCAGGCACTCAGCGGAATATACGCAAGTTCAACCACCGATGATTATGCTGTTGGAGAGAATGCAGAGGTATATCGATTAACAGGTTCGGCATGGGAATATAAAGGGCATAATAGGTTGGTGAGTGGTTATAGCGATGTAAATGTATCATCGGTAAACATACCTCGCTTCACCAATTTAGGTAAGGTGTACACCCTTTCGGGCAGTAGCTTGTCGGCAGAAAACTTTACCGCATTTAATGGCAGCATCACCGAAATTGAAAACAATACCACTCAAATATGGGCAGTGACCAA
The DNA here is from genome assembly GCA_945871895.1 of Chryseobacterium gleum. Lineage (GTDB taxonomy): Bacteria > Bacteroidota > Bacteroidia > Flavobacteriales_C > JAHEZL01. Next base: position 13,445 of record CAMBXP010000079.1, read on the forward strand.
CACAGGCAACATTTACAAAAACTTTGGTAACGGCACATGGAATTTACAACACAGTACTCCGCAGGCTTTAAATACCATATCGGCAACATTCAATGGAGATTTAGCAGGTGGTGTAAATGGTAAAATATATCGTACGGTAGGTTCGGCGTGGAGTACAGCCAACGAGGCTAAAATACAACCGCTAAAAGCTATTGCCTTCGATGGAAACAATGCTGTGGCAGTGGGTGAGCAAGGTACTA
>CAMBXP010000080.1 GCA_945871895.1 Chryseobacterium gleum
GTAAGATTGTTCCAAATGTCGGTGTATTTCATCACCGCCTCGCGACAAGCTTTGTTGTAATCTTCAATAGAAATTTTCTTTCCAATATCTTCTTTCGTGATGCCTAACTCCTTCTCCACACCCAATTCCACAGGCAATCCGTGCGTATCCCAACCGGCTTTACGATTTACTCTATAACCCTTCAATGTTTTGTAACGACAAAAAATATCTTTGATGGTTCTTCCCATTACGTGGTGAATACCTGGCAAACCATTGGCTGAAGGCGGACCTTCAAAAAACACAAAAGGCTTATTTTCGTCGCGCGAAGAAATACTCTTTTCAAAGATGTTGTTCGCTTCCCAAAAGGCTTGAACCTCGCGGCCTACCGCAGGTAAATCTAAGCCTGAATATTCTTTATATTTTGTTGCCATTGATTGCTTGTATTTCAAGGAGTGCGAAAATAAGGAAAATTGTCGGAACCTTGATGCGAAGGATTAAAAGATGAAAAGGATCATTTCCCGCAGGTGCGCGCTTCCAAGCTCGTCCGTCAGCTGACGGATTGTAATGGCATTTTTGATGCTTACTCGCTGTTAGTTTATCTATAGTACAAGCTTGTACTTCAGTCGACGGATTACTGAATCTTTTCTTGAATATTTTAGCTTCCTCACTATCTTCTTTTCTAAAGAAGCAAAGACTTCATTTTTGTCTTGAAACAAAAACGAAGCAAAAAATTCAATAGCCAAAATATACTGCCAACCCGCTCTCCATATTTTTAATTCTCCTTTTATCCGAATCAAAAATATGGTTCACTGCCTTTTCACACGCCCGCATTTTGGCTCAGGCCTGCGCACAATAGTTAATCTAGATTTTGAAAAGCTATACAGAAGTACGTTGTAAAAATGAATACATTAGCAACAGTATCATTTCAAAACAATTAATTTTATTTAACCATGATTTATTTAGGTTCTAAACTAGTAAAGTTTATTAAATCTTTTTTTACGAAAAAGCAGTTACAAGATCCTCTAAAAAGAAATAGTATTCCAAATCAAAATATTCCACGTAAACAACTAACACTAGAATCAACGAATGAACTGCGTGATACATTATCAAAAGCCTTAAGTGAAATGCTTAAGAACTCTTGTCCATGTCATTATCCACGCTTTCAATACCTTGTCAATTTTCAACATAAGAACTATAATGCTGGTCCAGTATTTTGTGCCGATTCCAATTATTTAATATCGGCCTCTCGTTCAAAAGATTTAAACTTCCTAAAAGAATCAAAAAGAATCACTGAAAATTTACTTGGAGACTACAACGTTGATATTGAATACACATGTGCGAAATGTTCAACCGTTTATATATGTATTGCCAAACAATACAGTATTAACTTCGAATTCGAATATTTAACTGTAGTCGATAAAAAATACCACACTAATATCGGAGCAGAGATTATCTTTCCTATACCTTTGCTTCAAGGACTTTATGGCTTTAAGGATACCGATATTTTAAAATGTTCGAAAGAATATAGACTTGGCACTCAGGAGGAGTTGTATAAATATTTAACCGAATCACGAGAGGCGAAATAAGAATTGCAATCATCTTATTCGTTTGCCAAAGCAAATCCAGTAATTTCAAATTTTGCGCAGCGAATTTGAAATCTTCATTTTAGCAATTTTTAATCGCGATAACTTTTAGCTTCGTTACCTTGGAGAAATAACCATATAATGAAAATGAGAATAGAGAGACAGCGTCCAGGTTTTCCTTCAATTCCATTTTTGCAATATTTTTCATACCACACCACCAATTTTATCCGATATTTTTCATACTTTAGTATAATTAATATCGAATATGGCTGTTCAAAGAAAACTATATCAAAAGCTTGAAAAACACCTTTCTAAAAAGGAGTTCACGATAATTATCGGTCCGCGACAAGTAGGTAAAACCACCTTACTCAAACAGCTTTATGAAAAAGTAAAGAAAGAAAAACAGAGCGCTGTAATTTTATCTTTAGAAGACCCAGAAATAAAAGCGCAAATCAATGCGCATCCCGACAATGTTTTTAAGTACATACCCAAACCCACATCAAAAAACAAAGTGTATTTGTTCATTGATGAAGTGCAATACGCCAGAGATCCGTCGCACTTTTTAAAGTATTTGTTCGATCATTATGCACCTTCATTAAAAGTGATTGCTACGGGTAGCAGTGCATTTTACATCGACCAAAAATTCACCGATTCTTTAGCCGGACGAAAAATCATCTTTGAATTGTATTCTCTCGATTTTGAAGAATTCCTATTATTCAAAGGCAAAACATCTTCGTTGAAAGAATTGGCATTGATAAAAAGCGATGAAGAATACATCTCTAAAAAATACAAATATTTTGAATTATTACTAGAAGAATACATGACCTATGGTGCCTACCCAGCAGTGGTTTTAGAAGAAAACATCGAGTACAAAATCATGCTGCTGAAGGAAATTAAAAATTCTTTTCTCAAAAAAGATATTTTAGAAAGCGCGATAGAACACGAAGAAAAATTTTATCGCTTACTTACTTTGTTGGCTGCTCAAATTGGCAATACCCTCAATGTAAATGAACTCAAAAATACTTTACAGTTGAATGAAAAAACATTGAGTCGGTATTTATTTGTTTTACAAAAATGCTTTCATATTCAGTTGATTAAACCTTTTTATCAAAATCTTAGGAAAGAACTCACCAAAATGCCCAAGGTTTATTTTAACGATTTAGGCCTTCGAAACGTGTTGCTCAATCAGTTTGAAAACCCAGAAAATAGAAGTGATAAAGGCGCACTACTGGAAAATTTGGTGTATCTGTTTTTAAGAGAAAAAGAAGGTATTGAAAACATTCGGTACTGGCGAACTGCCGATGGCAATGAGGTTGATTTTGTAATAGAAACATCTTACCAAAAAGGATACGCCATTGAAGTTAAATGGAGCGATGAAAAAACATCCATTTCTAAATACAGTAAATTCATTGAGGCTTACCCCTCTTTCCCTCTAAAATTTCGATGTATGAAGTGTGCAGATGTTAAATACAGTGTATTGAAATAGAACATTTGAATTTTTTGAAGCGCAATAATCACCAAGTTATATTCGCCACAAAGTAAATCGCACAAAAGAAGAATGAAAAACCTAGCAAAAATTACATCTCTTTGTTATAAGAGTTTACGATAGAATGCAATGGAATATTTGGTTTAGCATAGCTTAGTCGCTCAAGTCCCATGGTTTTATGGTAGCTGTCTAATCCACTGCAGGTAATACTACCAGCTTTCTCTAGGTCTAAAAAACCATCTTCACACCAACTTTCAGAAGGAAAATACAATTCTTGAATTTCACCGATGATTATAATGGTACCATTAATTTTTAAATCGATTCGTTCTCTAAACTGAACACCCATTTGAATGTTGCTTTCTACAACATAGGGTGCAAAAAAATTATTTTTATATTCTTCGCTTAGGCCTACAGCTTCAAATTCTGAAAGCTCTTTAGGATATCTAGCGGAGCTTTGATGCGCCTTTCTATAAATTGATTCATTGATGTGGTTGATGGTGTAAAATTCAGTATCGATGATGTTTTGCAAGGTGTGACGTTCAACAGAGTCGGGTCTCACCACAAAAGCAATTAGCGGCGGCACAGAACCAATATGAAATACAGAACTAAAAATGGCCAAATTACTTTGTTGATTAGCATCCTTAGTTCCAATTAAACAAACACTTTTAAATCCGCCACAAGCATTAATTAAATGGGCTCTTTTACGATTTTCCAGCGACATAATTGCTGCTAAATTCAAATGTGTTTTTTCCATTAGTATAAAGTTTAAATCTTAAGCGAACCCATACCTCCATCCACAGCCAAAATCTGTCCGCTTATCCACGCAGATTCTTCGGAAAGTAAAAATGAAATAACATTGCCAACTTCTTCTGGGCTGCCAACTTTTTGCAATGGATTTCTTTTCTTCATGAGCTCCATCTTCTCGGGCGTATTTAATAGTTTTTCTCCTAAGGGTGTGTTGGTTAACGATGGCGCAACGCAGTTTACCCTGATGGAAGGAGCAAGCTCTGCAGCTAATGCTCTGGTGAACGACTCTATTCCACCTTTAGCCATAGCAATGGAAGCATGAAAGGGAAGTCCAACACTGCCTGCAACTGAACTAATCAACACCACGGAAGCATTTTGCGACATTTTAATGTTTTTTAGATACGCTTGAATGAAAGCAACAGCCCCCAGATTGTTAATTTGAAAATCTTTTAATAAATCGGCTTCTGTAATTCTATTGAAAGGTTTTAGGTTGATTGTTCCAGGAAAATAAACCAAGCCATCTATGGTTCTCTCTATGGAAGGAAAATTGCCCGTTTGGTAAGACTCAACAGTGTGAAATTCATCATAAATTGTAGAAGAATCTTTGGTGCTTAATCCAATTAAATTATGACCGTTCTTTTGAAGATTTTTAGCACAGGCTTCTGCTATTGCGCTAGATGCACCTGCAAATAAATAAGTTTTACTCATTTTCTTTTAGAGATTGTATTGTTAGTGATCAATTTTTGCGCTTTACTCTTGAAACGTTTCATACCTGCAACTCTCTTTAAATCGTGTTTGGTTTTGCAATTTTCTACCCTTTTTCGCCACAATTTGTAAGAACCGAATTTTAAATTCTTTTTCATTAAAGCTTTTACCTGACTTTCATTCAAACCAAATTGCAATTTAATCGCATCAAAAGAGGTTCTGTCTTCCCATGCCATCTCAATTACTCTATCAATATCAATTAAGCTTAATGCAATAGCAGAATCTTTAGCTTTTTGCATATAAGCCATTGGAGAAGGTAAGTCACTGTAAAAGCAATAATTTTCCATATTATTTTCCATGATTAAGCACCTATTTTGTTCTTAAAGGATAAAGCATATCAGTTAATTTATGTTGAAGGTATTCCATTTTGTTTAATCTTTAGTTACATTTGTTAAACAAAAAACTATTCAATCATTGTTAAAATCAATGAAGATGAATAGGAAGAAGGCGGTTTATTCTCTTCCTTAGCTACTGTTCAAATAGTTCATTTTCACTAAAAATATACCATTATGGAGCAAAGTACAATTCTTAAAAGTTATGTTGATTATTTGCTTTCCACAGGAGAGAGACCCAGAAATGTCTATTCTTTTTGTGAAAAAATTGGCATTGAAGAAGCTCAGTTTTATACCTTCTACGCTTCTTTCGACCATATTGAACAGAGTGTATTTACCGATATTTTTAACAGTACCATTGCTTTAATGACTAAAAGCGAAAACTTTGAGCAATACGATGCTAAAACCAAATTAATAAGTTTCTATTTCACTTACTTTGAGCAACTCACTGCCAACAGAAGTTTGATTTTGCATTTACTTCAAGCGAAGCAATTTGACTTGCGCAACCTAAAGAAGTTAAGTGCATTGCGCATTGCGTTTAAAAAAATGGTGAGCGAACTTCCTATCGAGTACTTTAAAGTTCCCGACGAAAAAATTCAAAAACTTCAAACCAAAGGATTGTCGGAAATGGCATGGTTTCAATTTTTAGCTTGCTTGAAATTTTGGATAGACGATCACTCTCCCTCTTTTGAAAAGACAGATCTATTCATAGAAAAATCTATCAATGCAAGTTTTGAATTGATACAAAATCCGCCACTTGAAAATCTTCTCGATTTTGGAAAATTTTTATGGAAGGAAAAAATGACATTCAACTAATGCTAAGCCAATGAAAACCATCGACAGTATTCCAACTTCAAAAATTGAAAGAGCCGCCAAAATTTTACAAACTGGCGCTAAAGTCGGTGTTAATTACTTAAAATTCTATGTAGACAAAGTAACTACTAGTGCTGAACAAGCAAAAGATAATTTAGACGAATCGAATGCCGAGGATATATACAACGGACTAAAACAACTGAAAGGAAGTGCTTTAAAAGCTGCTCAAATGATGAGTATGGACAAAAGCATTCTACCTAGGGCCTTTGTAGAAAAATTTTCATTGGCTCAATTCTCGGTTCCTCCATTGTCACCTCCATTGGTAGAGAAAACCTTTAAAAAATATTTCGGAAAAGGTCCCAACGAAGTATATGATACTTTCGACTTTAATGCCGTTAATGCAGCGAGTATTGGCCAAGTTCACAAAGCTACCTTAAATGGAAAAAGTTTAGCGGTAAAAATTCAATACCCGGGTGTGGCCGAAAGTATTTCTTCCGACTTAAGTTTGATAAAACCAGTGGCGCTTCGAATGTTAAACATGAAAGCCAGCGAATCAGAGATCTATTTCAAGGAGGTAGAAAGTAAATTGTTGGAAGAAACCGATTACCTAAAAGAGATTCAGCAAAGTGATTTTATAGTAAAATCTTGCCAGCATTTGCTCAACTTGAAATTCCCTCGTTACTATCAAGAACTATCCAATCAAAAAGTGATTACTATGGACTGGATGGAAGGCTTGCATCTATCGGAATTTGTAAAGGTGAATCACGACAAAAATTTATCGAATATCATTTCTCAAGCATTGTGGGATTTTTATATGTTTCAAATTCATCATTTAAAACAATTTCACGCCGACCCTCATCCAGGAAATTTTTTAATCTCAACAGACAATAAATTAATTGCCATTGACTTTGGATGTATTAAATCTATTCCACAAGAATTTTACAATCCGTTTTTTGACTTGGCAAAAAAGGAAAACATTGATAATCCTACCGTTTTTCGCGAAAAACTAATTGAACTAGAAATATTATTTCCGCAAGATAAACCAGAAGATGTAGAATATTTCACTTCTCTATTTCATGAATTATTGAGTTTGTTTACGCGTCCATTCCATGAAGAAACTTTTGATTTTTCTGATGAAAGTTTCTTTGAGGAGATTACTTTGCTGGGACAGAAATATGCGAAAAGCAATGAGCTTAAAAAAATGAATGCAGCCAGAGGTTCAAGGCATTTTATCTACATGAACAGAACGTTTTTTGGATTGTACAATTTGATGTTCGACTTGAAAGGCGAAAAGGTGGTGATCAATAATTATAAAAAATACATTTAATACCACGCGAAGATTTCACTGCACGTGATATAAATCATTCCACGTGTTGATAAAGATATGTACCTCACAATTGTGCTTTCGCTACATTTAGGCAATTAAACCGGCAGAAGTCATTTCTCTTTGCCTTTTAGCGCAACACCATAAAATGAAAACAAAAAGAATAATTGGTCCATATCTAGTCGCTAGTTTCCTGCTTCTTATGGGCTGTAACAACAACAACAAAGAAACAACAACATCAACCAGATCAAATATTACAGAAAGTGTATATGCGTCGGGTATTGTGAAAAGTGAAAATCAGTATGAAGTGTTCGCGCAAATTAATGGTAAAGTTGAAACGATATTTGTAAAAGAGGGCGATTTTGTAAAAAAGGGTCAAGCTCTATTTCAGCTAGAAAATATGAATACTAAATTGTCGGCAGCCAATGCCGCAATTACTGCATTAGCCAACGACTACCAACGAAACAATGAAAAGTTGATTGATGCAAAAAATGCAATTGAGCTGGCGCAAAACAGGTTAACAAATGATTCGTTATCGCTAGCAAGACAGCAAGAGTTGTGGAGTAAAAAGATAGGATCAAAAGTTGAACTAGAGCAAAAAGAACTAAGTTTTGAAAATGCTAAAGTCAATTTAAAAAAATCAGAAGTAGTCTACAAAGACCTGAAAAGACAGTTAAAATTAACATCCGACCAAAGCAAGAACAATCTGCAAATCGCACAATCGGCAAAAGACAATCTCATCATTAAAAGTGAAGTAGAAGGCTACATCTACAAAATAAATGTAAAACAAGGAGAATTGGCCACTGCAATAGAACCTATAGCGATTGTGGGTAAGAAAAATTTCATTGTAGAGTTCAATGTTGACGAATTTGATATTGTGAAAATCGAAAAAGGACAGAAGGTAATTATAAGAATGGACAGTTATAAAAACCAAATTTTTGAAGCGAAAATCAACTTTATATCTCCCATGATGGATAAACAAACAAGGTCTTTTAGAGTAGAGGCTCTGTTCACAGAAGAACCCAAAGTACTGTATCCAAACCTTACGCTAGAAGCCAACATCATCATACATGAGAAGAAAAATGCCTTAACCATACCAAGCGCCTATTTGCGAAATGAATCTTCGGTAATCTTAGAAAATGGTTCGGTGCAAAAAGTACAAATTGGCTTAAAAGATTATTCCACCGTTGAGATTTTAACTGGCATAGATGAAAGCACAAAAATAATACTGCCAGAAGAATGAAATTTAAACACATTTTCGAAATAGCAAAAGCCTTGCTTTTGGCGCGATCTAAACAAACCTTGGTGGCAGCTATTGGTGTAACATTTAGCGTAGCATTTTTCATTTCGTTGTTAGGATTTATGCAAGGTTTAAATACATTGTTAGATGGTTTAGTACTCAATAGAACACCACACATTAGATTGTACAACGATACTCGCCCTTCTGCACAACAACCCATTGAACTAGATAGCCAATACAAAGACTACCATCACTTCATCCATTCAATAAAACCAGCAAACACAAGAAAAGAGATTTACAATGTAGAAAACATTCTAAAAAAACTTAATTCAGATAAAAGGGTTTACGGCATAGCACCTAAACTAACGGCACAAGCCTTTTACAATTTAGGAAACATAGAACTGAATGGAAATATAAATGGAATAGACCCCATGCAAGAGGCAAAGCTATTCAATTTCAAAAATTATGTGCTGGATGGAGATTACATGGATTTACAGAACAGGCCAAACAGCATTATATTAGGCAGAGGGGTTGCAGATAAAATGCTGGCGAACAAAGGCGATGTAATACAAGTAACCACCATCAACGGAGATCACTTCTCGCTAAAAGTAATTGGCTTTTTTCAATCGGGTTCAGTGGAGCTGGATAAAGTACAAAGTTTCGTAAGCATCGCTACTTGTCGAAAATTACTAAAAAAACCCAGCACCTATGTTAGTGATATTCAAATCAAGCTAAAAGACATGAATCAAGCGCCAGCAATGGCCAAAGAATATGCTTCTCTTTTTAAAATCGACGCCGAAGACATACAAACAGCAAATGCGCAATTTGAAACAGGAAGTAGCGCCCGAACAATAATTTCTTTTGCTGTTGGCATAGTGCTGTTAATCGTTGCGGGATTTGGTATTTACAACATTCTAAATATGATGATTTATGAAAAAATGGACACCATTGCGATTCTAAAAGCTACAGGCTATTCTGGTGCTGATATAAAGAAAATTTTTATTGCCATTTCACTAAGTATTGGCATTGCTGGAGCCATTGCTGGAGTATCATTAGGTTTGCTATTTTCAGTTCTAATAGACAATATACCCTTCCACTCTGCTGCCTTACCAACTGTGAAGACCTACCCCGTAGATTATGGAATACATTACTATGCTATTGCTGTAATTTTTGCCGTGGCTACCACCTATTTTGCAGGATGGTTTCCTTCGCGAAAAGCAAGTGTTGTAGATCCTGTTGAAATCATTAGAGGAAAATAAGATGGAGAATAAAATTATATTGGAAGCAAGATCATTGGTTAAGTCATTTCACGACCCCGTAAACACTGATGTTTTAAAGAATCTTTCGTTTACCATCAATAAAGGTGAGTTTGTATCCATAACAGGTAAATCGGGATGCGGAAAATCTACTTTGCTCTATATTCTTTCCACAATGGATTCTGATTACAAAGGAGAATTATGGATAGACAATGAATTGATGAGCAACAAAACAGAAACAGAATTGGCCTTGGTTAGAAACAAGAAAATCGGATTCGTATTTCAATTTCATTATTTGCTCAACGAATTCAGTGTTTTAAGAAATGTGATGATTCCAGGTTTCAAAGCAGCTACACTCTCAGAAAAAGAACTAGAACACAACGCCTATGAGCTGCTAAAAAAATTAGGAATAGAGCAACTCGCCACTAAAATGGCGAATCAAATTTCGGGTGGAGAAAAACAAAGAGTAGCCATTGCCCGAGCAATGATTAACGACCCGCTTATTCTAATGTGCGACGAGCCTACAGGTAACCTCGACAATAAAAACACAAATATTGTTTTCGACATCTTCAATGAATTGGTAAACAGCTTCAATAAAACGTTATTGGTGGTAACACACGACCAAAATTTTGCCGAAAAAACCCAACGTAACATCATCATGGAAGACGGAAGGATAGTGGGTGGGTAAAATTTTAGATTTCGCAGATAAACGCAGAAAGTAGATTTGCGAAAATCTGCGTAATTTGCGCGACATTAAATCTCTAACATGACTAAACCCGGCCTATACCGTCACTACAAAAACAAACTTTACAAAGTTATTGATGTAGCAACACACTCAGAAACTCTTGAAACTCACGTTGTTTATCAACCTCTTTATGGCGAAGAGAAATTATGGATTCGCCCAGAAAAAATGTTTAATGAAGAAGTGGAAGTGGATGGAAAAATGGTGAAGAGATTTGAGTTTGTTGAAGAGAAATAATCAAGCAAAGCCTTCCTCACACACTCACGCTGTTTCTTTATGGCGCCCGTTTCCTAACGGGGGACTAACCTACTCCGGCAATTGCATTGCCTCTGATTTGGTGGGCTAAAAAAATTAAATGTGAAATTGACAATAATATATTAACAGCAAATGAGCTGTATTTGCATGTGCAGAAGAGGAATTATTAAAACGATTTTAATACAAAAAACCGAAAGTCCAAAGAGGAATTGATTTCTCAGCTAAAGTAAAATCAACATCATCTAAAACTCGATAGGCGTTTTTTAAATTTTCAATTTGTTTTGTGCCTTTATTTTTTCCACCAATTTCTATTACCCATTTATCGTCAACAATAAAATCAGCATTTTTATGTTGGCTTACCTTATGGTTTATACTCAATTGGTTCATAAAAAAAGTTTCTCGCAAATTTCCTTTATCAGGAATACCTTCCGATAGTGCATAAGCCAAGTTGGTATTTTCTAAATAAATTTTTTCAGGTTTCTGTAAAACTGAAACACTTATTCCTGTGGAATAAAGCAATTTAATAAGCTTAGCCTGTTCCAAGAAGTGCAAATAATTGATGATGCTGTTTCGATGAATCTGACTCTTTTCAGCAAGAGAAGAAATATTAGGTTTGAATGGAACATTTACAGAGAGTATATAAAGCAATTGTAACATCTTTTTTGCATTACGAATATCAAAGTCATGTAATTCCGCCATATCATACTCTACAATCATTCTAATCATTTGCTTCACCCTGTCATGAAAACCCTCTTCATCTTCTTTAAAGAAAGGATAATACCCCCCACTTAAATAACTTTGAAAATGCTGCAAAGGTTTAAATGATTTTGGCAGTTTAGATTTCCATTGATTTTTTGGTGATAATAAATCGTTTAATTCAATAACATCCATTTGAATTCCATGCGCGAAAGCCAAATACTCGCGGTACGAGAGGCCGGGCAGCTCATACATGCGCACCCTTCTGCTCAAATCTGCTTCCTCTCTGGCAATATCGATAATCGACGAGCCAGTAAACGCAATTTGTAAATCGGCAAAATAATCATAGCTATTTTTTATATGCTTGGCCCAATCAGGGTATTTATGTACTTCATCTAAAAAAACAATTCGTCCTCCCTGCTTATAAAATGAAGTAATAATTTCTATCAACGATTTATTAGAAAAATACAAATCATCTAAAGACACATACATAGCTTCCGAGGGTGATTTACCCAGCTCCTTCAATCGTTGCAAAAGCAATGTAGTTTTACCTGTTCCTCTGGCACCCTTAATACCAATCAATCTATTTTTCCAATTGATAGAAGAATACAAACCTCTAAAAAAAGACGTTTGTACATTTTCTACCAAAACTTCCGATTTCTCTAAAAGATAACTCATTGCACATCTGTTTGTGCAAATATAATACTTTTTTGCACATTAGGATGTGCACTTTGTTGTTTTTATACAAACAAACCAAATTTGATTTGGGTTCAGGAATACCGCGTATCTTAGAAGTTTACGGTAAGAAATGCTTCTCCTTTTCCGAAAACTTTTTACGCATGATTCTTCCAAACACACCCCAAGTCACCGACCAAGTTACCGACCAAGTCACCGCCCAAGTTAGAAAGCTATTAATTGCTATGGATAGTAATTCATTAAGTGCTGCAGAAATAATGACAAAATTAAAACTTAACCACAGACCGAGCTTCAGAGAAAGCTACCTAAAGCCAGCGCTAGAACTCAAATTAATTGAAATGACTATTCCCGATAAACCAAATAGTAGTTTGCAGAAATATAGGAGGGTGGGGTGAAATGTAAGTACCGCTAAAAATCAAAATATTTGGAATTCAATTTATGCAGCAAGAAAAAGTGGGGGTACTTACTCGTCATTAAAACAAGATCATGAGAGTGTAACTTAATTTTAATTGCGCACGCACTGTCTGCGCAATTGCAATAGTTCAGATGAAAATACCGTCTGTCACTCTTTATAACCGTCTGTCACTCTTTATAGTCACTCTTCATAGCGCAGGTCGCTACCGCTGCACGCCATTGGGAGAGCAAAGAGATATAATGAACCAGTTTTTCCCGATAAAATAAAACTGAAAATAAATTTGCTTTATGTTGTAATATTTTACAACTTTGTAGAAGTACAACAATAAAGTTAGGTCTTACTAATAAAGTACTTAATAATTTTAATGGGAACTGTTTATGAATTAAACCGAATCAGAATCTGTCTATATACGATAGAACATAATCCACCACATGTTCATGCGCTTTATTCGGAATATGAAGCATTAATAGAAATAAGTAGCGGGGAGGTTATCAGAGGGTATTTACCCAAGCCGCAACTTAAAAGGTAAAGGAGTGGATTAGTGATGAGCAAGTGAAGGAATCATTGATAGAAAAATTTTATTATATGAATCCTACATTAAGAAGAGGATAGAAACAAATAATTAGTTGGAGAAAAATTAAAGTGATATGAAAACAAAATGGAAATCAAAAAGAAAATTACCGAAGATACTAAAGATAAATAGTGTCAAGGGGTTCGTTATTTCGGTGTTGTTTAGTGATGGGCATAGCCGTGTGATTGATTTTGAAAAAGTTTTTCGTGAAGCTAAAGTTTCTAAAAAAAGTCGTGAGTATAAATTGCTCGACCCTATAGAATTTAAGAAAGTGAAATTGGAAAACTTCACTCTTACATGGTCGAATGTGAAATTTGAAATGGATGGTTTTGATGGAAAGAAACTTGTTCTACCCTATCAAATAGGAGCTGATACTCTTTATGAATTTAGTGAGCCCGATGAAGTAAGGGAAAGTCTTTCGGTGGGAACATTGATTAAAAAAGAAAGAAAAAAAGCTGGTTTAACTCAAGAAGAACTTGCTGAGCGAATTGGTTCGGATAAATTTTATATTTCTAAAGTGGAATCGGATATGTTTAAGATAGAGATAGCAACCCTTAGAAAAATTATCGAAGGAGGTCTTCATAAAAGACTGCAAATCGTTATTCGATAAGGATTTTAGCATTATTTAGCACTAAGCCTGGGAAACAGGGGACAGATGATATGTGGTTTAGATCACAAAGATTAAAAGACATGGTTAAACGCTATCAATCAGTTCTTTTAGGTGGGTCAATTTGCCCCGGAATTACTCCCCTAAGGGTGGGTCAACTTAGCCCGGAATAT
>CAMBXP010000081.1 GCA_945871895.1 Chryseobacterium gleum
TAAACAACTTCAACTTATTCATAACATTCATATTTATATTCATTTAAAACGACGGACAACTTAATGGACGGAATTTTCTTTTCTTAGGTTTACAATCGAATAACAACTGCATTGATATTTCATGAGAACCTGCAGTAGCGTTGGTTAATTTAGAAACTGTTACATCGTAACTATAACCAAATTTAAAGAACCCTTGTTGCACACCTACCAACAAAATAAAAGCGTCACGCCCTCTGTACCACAAACCTCCTACAATCGGACCTTTAGTTACATACACCCCTAGGTTAAGTTGGATAAAATCTCTTTGCTTTTGAAATAAAATATTCGGTGATATCGAACTTTCTGGAGCACCTCTTCTTTTTCTTCCACCACCACTACCAATAGGAATTACTGCCCCAGCATGGCCTGTGATTTTCATAGGCAAACGACTATCGCCAGCCGGATAGAAAGACTCCTGTGGCTGAAGTATATGATGCACTGCACCACCAATAAAGAAAGACTTGCTATAACCTAAAATACCTGCTGAAAAATCTACAGCAGAAACAGTTCTGTTCGGCTGAAGATCAGCTGACTTATATATAAAACCAAGCTTAGCATCAATCATGTCACCAAACGTTAATTTATTCCAGTCAACTGTTTTTTGATGATAAGATCCTTGAAAACCAAACTTTAGGGAGAAAGATCTGTTCACCTCCAAAAGGTAAGAATAAATCAAACTCGCATTTAAAGTATTCAAAGTTCCTTGTCCGGCCTGGTCATTGGTAACTAAAAGTCCGATACCACCCGACATGAAATCAACATGTTGATCGTAAGAAGCACTGTAAGTAACGTAAGTTCCAGCGATAGCTGGCCACTGATTTCTGTAATTCATGGCTATACGCGGACAACGGTGTGTGCCAGCCATAGCAGGATTAAGATAAAGTGGATTGGCGTAGAACTGAGTAAACTCAGGATCTTGAGCACGAATGAGGGTTGGATTTACAAAATCAAGCAGTAGAACTAGCATAAAAGCTGTTCCTATCTTACTTAATATACCAATAGGTTTAATTTCCACAGGCACAATTATACAAATTATTTTAATAATGTTGAACCCTAATTTAATGAATACAAATCTAAAAGTAACAAAAATATTTTCATAATAAACTTCGTTGACTGCATTTTTTAAAGAAAATATTTTTTCTCATTAAGCGATAAAATAGATACCTTCAACACAATGAAAAACGCCTTTGTTATTTTTTTAGTATTGATTTTTAGCGGGTTAAATCTTTTTTCACAGAGCTTTAAGCAAAATATTGATGTGCAAATTAGTGGCGAAAATCAAAGTACTGCCGTTTTTTTTATTGAGAATATAAATGATTCCATTTCCATAAATAAGCTAGATAGCGAAACTGAAATAGTAACTGAAAAAGATATTTATCCGCTATCAAAGGATAAATTAACGGAGAAACTAACTTGGAATTTTACCTGGGGAATTAGTTCGGGCAAAACGGTCATCTATGTAAATTTCAACCCTTTTTATAAAAATGCTTCAGGCGAAATTCTTAAAGTAAATTCTATTTCCATAAATGTGAGTGCTACCAGAACAGAGAAAAAAAAATTGGGCAACTATAAAACGGCCAACCAATCTCTTTTATCCTCAGGAAAATGGCATAAATATGCAGTAATTAATGAGGGTATATACAAAATAGATTACAGCTCAATGCGAGGTAGTGGCATTTTAGTAAGCGAAATATCTTCGGTAAATGACATTAAATTATATTCCTTCGGTGGTGAAATGCTGCCTTACTCCAATGCAATAAACAACAAAGATGACTTACCCGAAATAGCCATAAAAAGAGTAGACAATGGCAATGGTTTTTTTGATGAAGGAGATTATATTCTTTTTTTTGGGAAAGGCGGAACTCAATGGATATACGACAACATCTATTCTATGTTCAAGCACAAATTGAATATTTATTCGGATACAGCTTTTTACTATTTAACCTACCATTCATCCTCATCTAAAGAGATTTTGCAGCAGATGCCTAGTAATGCTAAAACCATTGATGTTTATACCTTTCTAGATCGCAAATATCACGAGACGGAAGAAAAGAACTTATTACGCTCAGGTAATTTATGGCTAGGTGATCATTTTAACGAACCTGAAACAAAAGAATTTCATTTTAATTTTCCCAATGCTGATCTTAATGCAAATGCTTTGTTGTATTCTAAATTATATGCTAAAAATCAAGCTGCGGGCGGCAGCTCTTTTAGCATTCAAATAGACAACGGAAGCACACAAAACCTAAGTATTGCATCGATATCAGGAAATAGCAGCGATGATATTGCTAAAAACGGGTTTAACTTTTATACTAAAAAGCCAACGGGAGACGATATAAAAGTTAGCTACACCTACAATGCTCCTTTTAGCTTTTCAGAAGGATGGATTGATTATCTCGACATCAATGTTTTTAGAAAACTAATTTACAATGATTCTACCCTGCATTTTTCTAATCCTATGCACACAGGAAGCGGCAATGTCATCAATTACCACATAGCACAATGCAATAGCAACTTAACGCTTTGGGAAATAAGTGAATTCGATAATGTTAAAGAAATTAATTACTCTTTTTCTAACGATAGCATTCATTTTAATGTAAATGCAGACACTTTGCGGGAATTCATTTTGTTCGATCCGCACAATTCATCAACACCTTTATATGCAGGAAAAGTTGACAACCAAAACCTACACGCTCTTTCACCCAGCAAACTGCTTATCATTACTCACCCCAGCTTATACAACGAGGCACTAAGGCTTGCCAATTTTCATGAGCAACAAGATTCCCTCAGCACTAAAGTAGTGCTAATTGATGCCATCTTTAATGAATTTTCAGGAGGCGTAAAAGACGTTTGTGGGGTAAGAAATTTCGTGAGAATGCTGTACAATAATTCGACAGCAGGTAGCGACACTTTACAATATCTTCTTTTCTTTGGCGATGGAACATATGATTACAAAAACATCCTTCCTGGCAACAAAAACCTAATTCCTACTTTTCAATCAAGCAATTCCACCAAAGAAACAGCTTCCTATACTTCTGATGATTTCTTTGCACTTCTGGATAAGAATGAAGGAGCGTGGACCATCTCAAGTAGCGAATTGCCCGACATTGCGGTGGGAAGAATCCCAGTCAGTTCATTGGTCGACGCAAAAAAAGTTGTTGATAAAATTTTTAGTTATTCAAACTATTTCGATGGACAAAATACAAATATGGAAACCAACCAAAGCGAATTGTTAACCAATTGGAAGAACGAAATCATGTTTATTGCCGACGACGAAGATTACAATATTCACATGAAACAAGCGGATCAATTAGCCAATAAAATAGACAACAACTATCCCGTTTTCAATGTCGACAAAGTATTCTTAGATAGCTATAAACAAGAAGGAAACTACGCGCAACCCTTGTATCCTGAAGCAAAAAGAACCGTTATCGACAAAATAAACAAAGGTGCATTTATTGTTAATTACACTGGGCATGGCGGTGAAGATGGATTAAGTGGTGAAAGAATCATAAGCACCCAAGATTTGCGCTCGCTTAAAAACGGAATTAAAATGCCTTTGTTCTTTACCGCAACATGCGATTTTAGTAGATTCGATATGGTAGACGCCACTTCAGCGGGAGAGGCTCTATTGCTGAACGAGAACGGAGGAGCCATTGCCCTCTTTACAACTACTAGAATTGTGTATTCTAGTCCGAATTTCAACCTAAACAACAATTTTTACAACATCGTATTTTCTAAAAAAGAAGCAGAACACACTTGCATAGGCGATGTTTTTAGAAATACTAAAGTGCTTAACAATGGGGGACTAAACGATAGAAATTTCACTCTACTGGGAGATCCCGCTCTTCGATTAGCTCTGCCCTCAACAAAATTGAAGACAAAGATAAACAGTATTGTAAACCTTACGCAAAACGAAGCAACAGACACCCTAAAGTCATTAATGAAAGTTCGTGTAACAGGAGAATTAATCGATCCTTCGGGAGTTAAATTAAGTGACTTCAGCGGCTACATTTTCACGAAACTTTTCGACAAGAAAATACCTTACACCACTCTGCTCAACGACGGAGGAAATATGCCATTTAGCTATACTTTTCGACACAACTTATTGTTTGAAGGGAAAAACTCTGTTAAAAATGGTGCGTTTTCGATTGATTTCGTAGTGCCAAAAGATATAGCCTATCAAATAGATTTCGGTAAAATGAGCTTTTATGCGGTTAGCAGCAATCGATTGGAATGCAATGGCTATCAATCGGTATTGATTGGAGGATCGGAAATGAATGCATACAACGACAATGAAGGACCTGAACTAAAACTATATATGAACGACTCTTCATTTATATTTGGCAATGCCACAGACAACTCACCACTAATTTTAGTGATGCTTAAAGACTCTAGCGGCATCAATATAACCAGTGAAAATATTGCACACTCCATGGAAGCCATTTTAGATGAAAAAAGCACTCAAAGCATTAAATTGAGTCCTTATTTTGAGCCTAAACTTGATTCTTACCAGGAAGGGAAAATAAAATATCGACTTTCTGATGTTTCAGTAGGCAGGCACTCGGTAGAAGTTAAAGCATACGACACTTACAACAATTCTAATCGCGCCTATACAGAGTTTATAGTGGCAGGTGATGCTAAAATTGCCTTGGCTCACGTTTTAAATTATCCAAACCCATTTACAAGTAATACCAGTTTCTATTTCGAACACAATCAACCTGGAAAAAATTTAGACATAACACTACAAATTTTCACTATATCAGGCAAACTGATTAAATCATTTAATGAAGATTTGTACAGCGAAAACATAAGAGTGGGCCCCATTTCTTGGGATGGCCTAGATGATTATGGTGATGCTATCGGAAAAGGAGTGTATATTTATCAAATTCAAGTGAAGGGAGAAGATGGAAGCACGGCCCAACACTTTGAAAAATTAGTGATTTTAAAATAATTATTGTCAAAGGTCGTTTGTGGTTTATGTTTAATAAATGGTCAATTTTACTACTTATTTTGATTTCCACACAGCTACGCGCAGAAGTGATTACGCTGCAATGGTAAAAAGACAACATTTCATCAAACTATAACTTCATAAACGAAACTACTCTTGAATCGGAAGGCAAAATGCCCTTTTATGCCTTTAGCAAATGGTATGATAAGAAGTTAAAAGATTTCGAATATACTATCCAAATTCTAGAAAGTATCGAACTCAGTTCTAATGAATTGAAATACTTTAATGACTTAAATCCACCTAGTCAAATTAAAGAAATAAAAGCAATTTCTGCTGCAAGAGAAAAAGGAGTAGCTAAGGTGTTTTTCAGCGCTATATTTAAGAACAGCAGCAATCAATGGATGAAAGTTACGAAAGTAAATATTGATATTACCAATGTGGTTTTTGAAATAAGTGCGTTTGCTCCTTCAAAAAAATACAAATCAGCCAATTCAAGTGTTTTAGCATCAGGCAAATGGTACAAGTTATCGATTAACAATGCAGGCTTGTACAAAATAGACAAGTCCTTTCTAAAAAGCATGGGCGTTGACGCAGCCAATATCAACCCTCAAAACATAAGAATTTTTGGTAACGGAGGAGTGCTTCCCGAAAAAGTAAGTGAGCAAAGATTTTACGATTTGCCCGAAAATGCTATTTACGTAGTTGGTGAAAACGATGGTAACTTTGACGATAATGATTATGTGTTATTTTACGCAAAGGGACCGCACACTTGGCAATACAACAGCACCTTACAAAGCTACAAGCACTTGTTAAACATTTACTCTGATATAGCCTATTACTTTATAACTTTTGATAACGGCACAGGAAAAAGAATAACTTTTCAAAACCAAGAAAGCACAAATGCGACAGATTCTACTAGCACCTTTGACGACTTTAGTTTTTACGATAGCGATCAAATCAACCTCAATAAAAGTGGTAGAGTATGGTTTGATAATCCATTGAACATAGCCATCCAAGAAAAATCTTACAGTTTTTCATTTCCAAACCTAGTAGCAAGCATTCCTCTAAAGCTAAATTTCGAATTTGCCACCCGCTCTAACCAAACTTCAGGCAACAATGTATATTTTGAAGAAGCTGGAAATACCATTCAAAATTTTTACAACATCAGCGCTGTGTCATCTAATGCCGAAAGTGATTATGCTAGAATAAATACTATAAGCAAACTTTCATTTACACCGTCAGCAAGCAATTTTTCTATTACAATGAAGTACGCTCTTCCAGCAAATGAAGCTGAATGTTGGTTAAACTATGTAGAGGTAATAGCGAAAAGGAATTTAGTTTACTCGGGTAATAGTTTAAATTTTAGAGATCAATCAAAAGTTCAAAATAACGCTGTAATAAAATACAAAATAGCTAATGCGAATAATGGTTGCATCTTATGGGATATTACCGATCCTTTTGCGATTAAAAGTCAGCAATACAGCTTCCAAAACGGATTGCTTTCGTTTCAGCAAAAAGCAGATACACTCAAAGAATATTTCCTATTTACTGGAAGTAATTTTGCCAATCCAAATTTTGTAAAACAAATTAGTAATCAAGACATTCATTCCTACTCTCCCCTAGATTATGTTATTGTTAGCGCACCCGAATTCATAAGCGCAGCGCAAAAACTAGCTAATTTCCATCGCGACAAAAACGCCTTATCAGTTCTGGTAGTTACGCCTGAACAGGTATATAATGAGTTTTCATCAGGTACCAAGGACGTTACGGCTATTAGAAATATGATGCGCTATTTTTATGCTAATGCCAGCTCAAATAGCGAACTTCCCAAATACCTCTTATTGTTTGGAGATGCTAGTTACGACTACAAAAGCCGACCGCAACTGGGAGGTGATTTTGTACCTACCTTCGAATCATATGAGTTTTTAAGTCTGGCCAATTCTTATGCCTCAGATGATTATTATTCATTTTTGGACTTAAACGAAGGAAACGCCTTTACCAATGATTTAGCCGATATCGGCGTAGGTAGAATTCCCGTGAGCACGCTCGCAGAAGCCGATGGCGTAGTAAATAAAATTATTGCTTACTCAGGCTATGGTGAGCAAAAAACATCTGAATATCCAACAATTACACCTACCATCAATTCAAGTTACGGCGATTGGAGAAATAAAATAGTCTTCATCGCCGACGATGGCAGTGACCCTCATCAATATTCGGATTATGATGACCATATACAAGGCTCTGAATCTAGCTTATCTAAAATCAAAAAACTCGATAGCAATCTAAACCATCAAAAACTATATTTCGATGCCTATAAAAAGATAAACTCGGCCGCTGGCGGTAGGTATCCCGATATTGAAAATGGAATAGCTGAAACAATGAATAAAGGTGCATTAATTGTGCATTATATTGGCCATGGCGGTGAAGCAGGATGGGCAGACGAACGGGTGCTTACAATAGCCAACATAAACCAATGGAAAAACTTCAATACACTACCCTTTTTTGTTACTGCAACCTGTGAATTCAGTCGCTTTGACGATCCACAAAGAGTTTCCGCTGGCGAACTCGCCCTATTGAACACAACAGGAGGTATTATTGGACAATTAACCACATCACGATTAGTATACGGATCATCAAATCTCGATTTTACCGACAATTTTTACGATAGTTTACTTGTAAACAATGGCTACCCAAAACCAACAGTTGGCAGCGCCATCATGAAAGCAAAGCAAACTACTTCTGAAGGAATTAACAACAACAAAAGAAAATTTTATTTAATGGGCGACCCCGCAATGAAATTGGCTTTCCCTAACAACAAAATAAAAATTAATGCCATCAATCAGGTGAATATAACCTCAGTGAACGACACCATAAAAGCATTGATGAAAGTGAAAATAGAAGGTGAGGTGCAAGACAAAAAAAATCAATTCATGAGCAACTTCAATGGGATCTTATACTGCACAATCTATGATAAAGTGCAGAAAACAAAAACGATGGACAATAACAACAGAGATTCGGTACCTTACACCTTACAAAATAGTATAATATATAAAGGAAAGGCTAGTATTATCAATGGAATTTTCAGTTTCGAATTCATAGTCCCTAAGGATATCAATTACACCTTCGGCAAAGGAAGAATTAGCTTGTATGCAGCCAATGCCAATGAAGATGCAAGTGGATTTTTTGAGGATTTTATAGTTGGAGGCACTTCATCTGCGGGTTTAACCGACAACAATGAACCTAGCATCAGGCTTTTCATGAATGATTCCACTTTTGTTTTTGGCGGACTCACAGATGAAAATCCTAAAATCTATGCTTTAATTTACGATGAAAGCGGAATCAACACTACTGGTAATGCAATAGGACATAACCTAGAAGCCATCTTAGATAACGTTAGCTCTAAACCCTACATCCTAAATTCAAATTACGAGAGCGAAATCAATAGCTATCAGCGTGGTAAAGTGGAATATCAGCTCAACGACCTTGAAGAAGGAACTCATCAATTAAGCATGAAGGTTTGGGACGTAAATAACAACTCTTCATCTGCCAATACAGAATTTGTGGTGGCCAATTCTGCAGAATTAGCTTTGAGTCATGTATTAAATTACCCCAATCCTTTCACCACTTCTACCCAATTTTGGTTTGAACACAACTATAGTAGCGGAATGCTTGATGTTCAAGTGCAAATTATGAACATCAATGGTCGCATTGTAAAAACCATCAACACAACAATCGACGGCAGCGAGCGTTATAAACCAACTCCAATAGCATGGGATGGAAATGATGATTACGGAGATGCTATCGGAAAAGGGGTTTACATCTATAGACTTAAGGTGAAAACCGATACCGGGATGTATGCCGAAAAAATGGAAAAATTAGTAATACTGAAGTAAATGCATATTTTAAATATATTTGCACAAATCAATCGCTTATGAAAAGTAATTTCAAATCAAAATATTCTCTCGTATTATTTCTTGTAGTGCTTTTATCAAATGCTGTTTCTGCGCAAAAAGAAATTGATAAACAATTGAAAAGTATCGGACTAAACCCGATCACTACCTCAGTTCCCTTTCTATTAATTGCACCCGACTCAAGAGGTGGAGCCATGGGTGATGCTGGCGTTGCCACTTCTCCCGATGCTACATCAATGCATTGGAATGCTTCAAAACTGGCTTTTATTGAAAAAAAATCTGGAATCGCTGTAGCCTACACTCCGTGGCTTAGAACTTTAGTGCCCGATATTAGCTTGGCTTACTTATCTGGTTTCTATAGAATAAGTAAAAAAGGAACTATTGGTAGCTCACTTAGGTACTTTAGTTTGGGTAAAATAGATTTCACCAATGAAACCGGACAATCCTTAGGAACCAGAACACCCAACGAATTGGCTTACGATATCGGATACGCGCACCAATTGTCGAAAAAATTCTCTGGCGCTTTCTCTTTAAGATACATTTTTTCAAACCTTACAGGTGGAATCGATCCTCAAGCAAAGGCAGCCAGCACTGTGGCCGCCGATTTATCTGGATATTACAAAAACAACATTAAAATTTCCGACAAAAAAGGTGAATTCTCTGTTGGTTTAAACATTTCTAATCTTGGGGGTAAAGTAAAATACACAGATTCTGGTAAAAGGAACTTTATTCCCATGAACATGAAATTGGGAACTGCTCTTAAAATAGATATCGATGAATACAACAGCATTGCTTTTGCTTTTGATTTAAATAAATTACTGGTACCCACATTACCAACATATTTGCAAAGCACCAAAGGTGGTGATAGCCTAAACTCTGAAGGCACAAAAATAATTGAAGCAGGAATGGATCCTAACGTTGCTGTAGCTCAAGCAGTATTTCAATCTTTTCGCGATGCACCTGGTGGTTTTAGAGAAGAGCTTCAAGAAATCAATCTTTCCGGAGGTATTGAGTATTGGTACGCCAAACAATTTGCTCTAAGAACTGGTTATTTCTATGAGGCACCAAACAAAGGTGCTAGAAGATATTTTACAATAGGAGCAGGTTTAAAATACAATATCTTTAATCTAGATTTTTCTTACCTCATTTCTGCAACAAGAAACAATCCTTTAGACAATACTTTACGATTTACCTTATCGTTCAATTTCGACGATATCAAAGCCAAAGAAGAAGAATAGCATGACTCCATTTAGAATAGGCTTCGGCTTTGATGTTCACCAATTGATTGAAGGAAGAGAACTTTGGTTGGGTGGTATTAAATTAGAACATACAAAAGGTGCCTTAGGTCACTCAGATGCTGATGTTCTCATTCATGCAATTTGTGATGCACTTTTAGGTGCAGCAGCGCTAGGAGACATAGGCAAACATTTTCCAGATACTTCATCAGAATTTAAAAATATCGACAGCAAAATTTTATTGGCTCAAGTAGTAGCTCTTTTGGAGAAAGAAAATTACCAAATTGGCAACATCGATGCTACCCTCACCCTCGAAAAACCAAAAATCGCCCCTCACCTACCCTTAATGTTATCTACTTTAGCTAAGGTGATGAAAATAGAAGAATCTCAGGTTTCCATCAAAGCAACAACCAACGAAAAGCTTGGCTACGTAGGGAATGAACAAGGTGTAAACGCCTATGCAGTAGCTCTGATTTACAAATCATAATCAACACTTTTTACTGACCTTTTCCTCCCTCAAGTAATTTTGAGGGCAAAGCCCTCTTTTTTCTCGCAAAGATTTATATTTTTGCTACTCTTACAACACATTATGGCAACGACTAAAACCATGGCGAAAAAAGAAACAAAAGAAAAATACGGTAAAGAAACTTACCTTAAGTGGTACGAGCTAATGACACTCATCAGAAAATTTGAGGAAAGAGCTGGCCACTTATACATTCAACAAAAAATTAGAGGTTTTTGTCACCTTTACATCGGACAAGAAGCAATTGTTGCTGGATGTGAGGCTGTGCTTAGACCAGAAGATAAAATGATTACGACCTATCGTGACCATGCACATCCAATAGGAAGAGGAACTGAGCCTAAATTTATTATGGCCGAGTTGTACGGTAAAATTACCGGCGTATCGAAAGGAAAAGGTGGATCAATGCACATGTTTGATAAGTCGCACAATTTCTTTGGCGGACACGGAATCGTTGGAGCTCATATTCCAATGGGCGCTGGTATTGCCTTCGCTGATAAATACAATGGCAACAAAGCAGTAACCAGTTGTTTTATGGGTGATGGTGCTATTCGCCAAGGCGCTTTCCACGAAGCATTGAACATGGCCATGACCTGGAAACTACCTGTAATTTTCGTGATTGAAAACAATCAATACGCTATGGGAACTTCAGTAGAAAGAACCTCTAACGTTACTGAATTGTGGAAATTAGGATTGGCTTACGATATGCCATCTTTCCCAGTGAATGGTATGAAATGCGAAGATGTGGCTGACGCTGTTGAAGAAGCAACTGCTAGAGCGAGAAAAGGTGATGGTCCGACTTTATTGGAGATTAGAACCTACAGATACAAAGGGCACTCTATGAGTGATCCAGCTAAATACAGAACGAAGGAAGAGTTAGAGAACTACAAAGACCAAGACCCAATCAATGATGTTTTATCAACTATCAAAGCGAAGAAATTTGCAACAGATAAAGAGATAGAAGCCATTGATGCAAAAAATAAAGCGATTGTAGAAGAGGCGGTTCAATTTGCTGAAGATTCGCCAATTCCTACTCTCGACGAATTATACAAGGACGTTTATCACCAAAAAGACTATCCATACATAATGGATTAAAACACGTTCAATGTTCAATGTTTAAAGTTCAATGTTAGCTAACTTTAAACATTGAACATTGAACATTAAACTAAATAACATGGCGGAAATAGTTAGAATGCCCAAATTGAGTGATACCATGACCGACGGTGTGGTAGCAGTATGGCATAAAAAAGTGGGTGACACAGTTAAAACTGGCGACCTATTGGCAGAAATTGAATCGGATAAAGCAACAATGGAATTTGAATCATTCCAAGAAGGTGTTTTATTGCATATTGGTATTGAAGCAGGAACTAAAGCTCCTGTTGATTCTATCTTAGCTATTCTTGGAAAAGCTGGCGAAGATGTGAAAGCAATTATTGAAGCAGATAAAGCTGCTATGCCAGTTGCTGTTGCGGAAGCAACCTCAAAACCCGCTCCCGCTCCCACTCCAATTGTTGCTGCTCCCGTTGCTGCAAGTCCCGCTCCCGCTCTCAAAACTTCTAAACCTGCTCCTGCTCCAATAGAAAGTAACGGAAGAATGGTCATCTCTCCTTTGGCTAAAAAATTAGCTGAAGAAAGAAACTTACCTCTAGGAAAAATTAGAGGAAGTGGTGATGGCGGAAGAATAGTAAAAAGAGATATAGATAATTTCTTACCAGGCTCATCTGTAGCACAAATTGAAGGTTTCTCAGAAGTTGCGGTTAGCAGCATGAGAGGAATCATTGCAAAACGTTTGAGCGAATCGTTGTTTACTGCCCCTCACTTCTACTTAACGATGGATATCGATATGGACGAAGCAATGAGAACGCGTAAGGCCATTATTGAAGAAACTGGAGATAAAGTATCGTTCAATGATATCGTGCTAAAAGCAGTTGCTGCAGCGCTGCCTAAACACCCTGCCATCAACTCTTCTTGGTTGGGCGACAGAATTCGCTACAACGAGCACGTTCATATTGGTGTGGCTATGGCGATTGAAGACGGATTAATCGTACCAGTAGTAAAATTTGCGAACACTAAATCTATTCAAGATATTTCTGCAGAAGTAAAAGATTTTGCAGCTCGTTCTAAAGCAAAAAAATTAACTCCGGCCGATTGGGCTGGTAATACCTTCACCATTTCCAATTTAGGAATGTTTGGTATCGAAGAATTCACAGCGATTATCAATCCGCCAGATGCTTGTATTTTAGCAGTCGGCGGAATTCGTCAGGTACCAGTTGTGAAAAATGGTGCAGTGGTTCCAGGCAACATGATGAAAGTAACTTTAAGTTGCGATCACAGAGTAGTTGATGGTGCAACAGGTGCAGCTTTCTTGCAAACTTTGAAAAAATATATTGAGAATCCGGTATTGATTTTCATGCAATAATATGATGAGAAATTTTCATAAAAAAAGGAGAGTAATTGTTGCTCTCCTTTTTTGTTGTTTGATGTTTGCATGCATAAATACACAAAAACAAAAATCGAATTCTGTGTCTTGTAAAGAAGGTTTCGAAAAAGTAACTGTGGTCAATAAAACAGGTTTAGATGGTTGTGGCTATATGTTACAACGTGCCGACAGCTCTGCTTTTGAAGTGAACAATTTTCCCGATAGTTTGAAAGTGGAAGGAAAAACATTTTGCATAAAATATCATGTTGCGAAACAGCAAATGTCGATTTGTATGGGCGGACAAAGGATTGATATTTTGGAGGTGCAGAAGTGATGTGTAGGGCAATAGTTCCTTCGGGGTACCTCAGGATGACAGTTAGTGAGGCTAGCTTTGAAGTACTAAATTGAATAATGGTTTTCAG
>CAMBXP010000082.1 GCA_945871895.1 Chryseobacterium gleum
GAAGGGTGACTGTGTAAAAAAATGCTTATCAAGTGCTGGCCCCCTTCTCTTTTGGAGAAGGGCCGGGGATGAGGCCAATTATTATAATTATGAGAAACGAATTAGAAGAAATACAGCGCATTGAACAATATCTTTCGAAGGAACTAAACCCATCGGAATTAGTAGCCTTTGAAGAAGAATTGAAAAACAACATTTCTCTGCAACAAAAAGTGCAGCAACAAAAAATTCTATTGAAAGGCATTCGCAAAAAAGCTTTTAAAGAAGCGGCACAAGCATCTTACAAAAAATTTAAGCTGCTTAAAAAATTGTGGACTATTGCCATTGCCTTATCGGTAGTTGCTATTGCAACAGCTATAGCGGTTTTAACCTACGACAATAAAGAGGAAAAAGCAGAAACAACGCCTCGTATTGAAGTTCCATCTGTTGATTCTACTAAAGTAGATACCAGTTCTTTAGAGCCCTCCCCCATGCCAACGATGGATAGCGCAGCACCCAAAAAACCAGCCGTAAAAAAGAAAGAAGAAGCAAAAATAGATACGGTTAGAAACACAACGAAATCTGTAAAAAAGCAGACATTGATGCTTGAAGAAGAAAAAACAAATAGTATTGAACTAATGAAATAAGTGGGTTTTAAAACAAAAAAGCCTGTAAACTTTCGTTTACAGGCTTTTTTGTTTTAAAGTGTCGGGGCGGCAGGATTCGAACCTGCGACCTCATGGTCCCAAACCATGCGCGATGACCGGACTACGCTACGCCCCGATATTTAAAGAACATTCCCAAACGGGAGGGCAAATTTATAATAATTTTTCTTACTGCCAAGTTTTTTAAACATTAAACCTAAAATGCATTACATCACCGTCACCCACAACATACTCTTTTCCTTCCACAGAAAGTTTACCTGCATCTCTACAAGCCGCTTCAGATCCGTATTTCACGAAATCTTCGTACTTAATAACCTCAGCACGAATAAATCCTTTCTCAAAATCGGTATGAATTACTCCGGCTGCTTGCGGCGCCTTGAATCCAACTTTAATCGTCCAAGCTCTAACCTCTTTTACTCCCGCAGTGAAATAAGTACTTAACTTTAATAATTTATAAGCCGAAGCAATTAATTTATTTACGCCAGGTTCTGTTAAACCAGCGTCTTGCAAGAACATTTGACGCTCTTCGTAGCTTTCCAACTCAGCGATATCCGATTCCAATTGCGCGCAAATCACCATCACCTCTGCCCCTTCTTCAGCAGCTACCTTTCTAATTGAATCAACATAAGCGTTACCATTTTTCGGCAAGCTTTTCTCATCAACGTTACATACATACAATACTGGTTTAGCTGTAATCAAATTCAATTCTGCTAAAACCAATGCATCTTCTTCAGATAATTTTACCGAACGAGCCGATTTACCTTGCAACAAAGTTTGTTTAACTTGATCGAGAATAGCCGCCAACTTAATAGCGTCTTTATCGCCATGCTTGGTCATCTTGCTTGCTTTCTCCAAGCGCTTATCAATAGTATCTAAATCTTTTAATTGTAATTCGAAATCGATAGTTTCTTTATCGCGAATAGGATTGATAGAACCATCAACGTGTATAACATTATCGTCATCGAAACAACGAATAACATGTAAAATAGCATCGGTCTCGCGAATGTTACCCAAAAACATGTTACCCAAACCTTCACCTGTGCTGGCACCTTTCACCAATCCGGCAATATCTACAATCTCCATTACGTTGGCTTGCACACGTTCTGGTTTTACCAACTCTTCTAATTTATTTAAGCGAGCATCGGGCACCACGATAGTACCAATATTTGGTTCGATAGTACAAAACGGAAAGTTAGCCGCCTGTGCTTTCGCACTTGATAAACAGTTGAAAAGCGTTGATTTTCCTACGTTTGGCAAACCAACAATTCCACATTTTAATCCCATGATAAAAAATTTAAGGAGGCAAAAATAGTAAATACCGATTACTTATTGGCTATTCGCTTTCTAAATACTATTTTCGTAAAAAAATTTACAACAATGGCCGACATCCAACAATTAGAAAAAATAGTTTCACAAGTTCGTCGTGATATAGTAAGAATGGTTCACCAAAACAACTCGGGTCACCCTGGAGGTTCTTTAGGTTGCACAGAATATTTGGTTGCACTATACAATAATGCAATGAAACACGAACCTAAAAACTGGAATATGGATGGCACGAATGAAGACATGTTCTTCTTATCGAACGGCCATATTTCTCCTGTATTCTACAGCGTTTTAGGAAGAGCAGGATATTTTCCGGTGAAAGAGATGTCGACATTTAGAAGTTTAAATTCAAGATTACAAGGACACCCAACACCTCACGAAGGATTACCTGGCATTAGAGTTGCTTCTGGTTCATTGGGTCAAGGCTTATCTGTTGCATTAGGTGCAGCGCAAGCTAAAAAACTCAACAAAGACAATACATTGGTTTACTGTTTAATGGGCGATGGCGAGCAGCAAGAAGGTCAGGTTTGGGAAGCAGCCATGTACGCCTCAGCAAAAAAAGTAGATAATATAATAGCAACGATAGATCAAAACAAAGCTCAAATCGACGGAAGCACAGACGAAGTTCTTTCATTAGGCGACTTAAAAGGAAAATGGGAAGCATTTGGCTGGACTGTTTTAGAGATGAATGGCAACAAGATGGAAGAAGTTGTAGCAACTCTAGCAAAGGCAAAAAGCTTAACTGGAAAAGGTTCTCCAATCATGATTATGATGAATACCCAAATGGGTAATGGCGTTGATTTCATGATGGGAACCCACAAATGGCATGGCGTTGCACCTAATGATGAGCAATTGAAATCGGCACTGGCGCAAAATCCGGAGACTTTGGGTGATTATTAAAAAATCGCATGAAGAAGTACGCAGGAATAATTTTACTCTTATTAGTCTCTCTTACTTCTTTCGCCCAAAAGAAACTGGCGCCTAAAGATTCTGTTTTAAAAACACGCATCTTATTTATTTTCGACGCCTCACAAAGTATGTGGGGATTGATGGATGGCGAAACAAAAATTGCCATTGCGCAACGTTTACTTTCTGCTGCAATAGATTCTTTAAAAAACTTAGAAAATGTTGAAGTAGCCCTTCGTGTTTACGGCAATAGAAAACCAATAACCAAAGATGCTCAAGATTGTGAAGACACGCACCTGGAAGTGCCTTTCGGAAAAGACAATATTGAGAGAATAAAACATGTAATCAAGGCTACGCGACCAACAGGTACTACTTTAATAGCGAGATCTTTAGAAGCATCAGAAACCGACTTCCCTCCTTGCGAAAACTGCCGAAACATCATCATTTTAATTACCGATGGAATTGAAGCTTGTAACGGCGATCCTTGCGCGGTATCGAGAGCCTTGCAGCAAAACGGAGTGATATTAAAACCTTTTGTGATTGGTTTGGGCATGGACCAAGATTACTCTGAATATTTCCGTTGCATGGGTGAATATTACGATGCGAGCAACAAGAACTCTTTCAAACAAATATTATCTATCGTTATTGCCGAGGCTTTGAGCACCACCACTTGTCAGGTTAGCCTTTTAAATGTTAACCAAAAGCCCATAGAAACCAATGTAAACATGACTTTCTATGACCAACGCAGTGGCGAAGTGAAATACAATATAGTGCATGCGTTGAACTACAAAGGGAATCCAGATACCATCTCTATCGACCCCTTAACTACCTATAAAATTGTGGTGCACACCAAGCCCGAAGTATCTATTGAAAATGTAAAATTCAAACCAGGAGAACACACCACTATTTCTATCGATGCACCGCAAGGTTCATTGTTTGTAAAAGCTTATGGTAACGCGAATAACATTTACAATTATCAATACATCATCAAAAAAATCGACGATAATAAATTGCTTAATGTTCAATCTTTTGAAAGAACAGAGAAATATATTGTAGGCGAATACGAAATAGAATTGCTCACTATTCCAAGAATTAAAGACACCATTCAAATAGCGCAAAGTGAAACCAAAAAAATTGAAATCCCTCAGCCCGGCGCAGTTGGATTTCATTCTTTAACCAACAATGGCTTTGGTTCTATTTATCAATTGACCAATGGTAAATTAGAGTTGATCTATGAATTGAATGTTGACAACATTAACCAATCCATCAACATGCTTCCCGGCACTTATACCATTGTGTACCGCAGTAAAACAGCGAAAAGAAGTATTTATACAATTGAAAAGAAGTTTAAGGTTGAATCGGGGAAGACGGTGAAGGTGGAGTTGTTTTAGAAGACGCTATAACTTAATTTCAATAAGTAACAGATAAACATACATTTGCTAAACAACAACCAAAATACAAAGTAAATGGCAATAGATAGAATTGACTGGCACAGTGGAGGTGATTTCCCAGAAGACCTTCCACATGAAAATGGAGGAACTCATATCGGGATATATCTAGCCTGGATTTTACACAACAATCTTCATGGAGATATTCACCGTGATAATGAGCACAGTATAAAGGCAGTCAATCAAGTAATACGTAGAGAAAGAACTGGTCGCGATTTTCTAATTGAGCAATGCGATGAAAAATTTTGGGAAGAAGATTTAAATGAGGAAGGGAAATCTTTTACAGAGTATTATTATTCAAATAAGGACACGGCAAAGTTTATTGAAGATTACTCTAATTATCTAGACAATAATGAAGAAACACTTTATCACGTGGAAAATACGTGGAATAATTATGATAAAATAGCTCCAGTTATTTCAAGAAGATTTAAAGAATGGAAAAAATCAAATCAAATAAAGCCTTGGTGGAAGTTTTGGTAGCCATTCCCCGTAATTTTGCGAAGCGAATCTGAAATCCCCATTTTAGCGATTTTTAATCGCGGCACCATACCAGGCGCGCGCTTCCAAGCGCGTGCCTATTGTAATGGCACTTCCAGTGCCTACCCACTCACACAACTATCGACAAATTTAGATTACTCCAACTAAAATCGTCATTTCAATGATTCTTAAGATGCAAACAGATTGAAATGATGGCTTATCTATTGTTTGCTAGCAGTATAAAGAGGCACTACAAGTGCCATTACAATAGGCACGCGCTTGGAAGCGCGCGCCTGATAGAGTTTTTTGTTTTAAACATAGAAATCTGCGGCTTCTTTTACAATTCGTGGCAAAGCCACTTGAGTAGAAAAACAGCTTAGGGAAAAGAAAACCTGTCCGGCCACCGACGGATGCATGTGAATCAGAGCAGCGGTTGCGCTACTTGTAATAATTTACTAACTTTATCGCATGTCATATTTATCTCAGATACAAAGCACTTTAAAAAAAATGAAGCCCGAATTAACAGCTAAATATTCTGTTAACTCTATTGGCTTATTTGGCTCTGTGGTTAGAAGTGATTTTAATGAAAACAGTGATATTGATGTTATTGTTGATTTTTCAAAGCCAATAGGAATTGAATTTATTGATTTGGCTAATTATCTAGAAAAAGTATTTAAAAGGAAAATTGACTTGGTATCTAAAAAAGGTATTAAAGAGCGATATTTTCGTGAAATCGAAGGAGAAATAATTTATGTCTAAACGAACTCCAAAAGTACTAGAATTTTCATTACAATGAGATTGCTTTAATTTTGGGTACAAAATTTTCGCAATGACGCACTGGGTAAGGGACACCCAGACCTCAAGCCTTTAACACTCCGAAAATCATTTCTGAAAATATTTTAAAACAAGAAATACTAAAGCTTCACAATAGTATTTAATAACAGAATAATGTTGCTATTTTAGCGCCACGA
This sequence comes from Chryseobacterium gleum, assembly GCA_945871895.1. Classification (GTDB taxonomy): domain Bacteria; phylum Bacteroidota; class Bacteroidia; order Flavobacteriales_C; genus JAHEZL01. The sequence continues at coordinate 5,767 of CAMBXP010000082.1, forward strand.
AAACCAGATATGAAAAAATACGAAATACAAAATCATCAAGACACTCGCTCGGGATTTGGAGCGGGATTAACAGAACTAGGAAGAACTAACCCTAATGTTGTTGCTTTGTGCGCCGACTTAATTGGTTCTTTGAAGATGGATCAGTTCATTAAAGAGAATCCAGAAAGATTCTTTCAAATAGGAATTGCTGAGGCCAACATGATGGGTATTGCTGCTGGTTTAACCATTGGTGGTAAAATTCCTTTCGCTGGAACTTTCGCGAATTTCGCAACAGGTAGAGTTTACGATCAAATTCGTCAGTCTATCGCCTACTCAGGTAAAAACGTAAAGATTGCCGCTTCGCACGCCGGATTAACTTTGGGTGAAGATGGCGCAACGCATCAAATATTAGAAGATATAGGTTTAATGAAAATGTTGCCGGGTATGGTGGTGATCAATCCTTGCGATTTCAACCAAACGAAAGCAGCAACTATCGCAGCGGCGGAATATGAAGGTCCGGTTTATTTGCGTTTCGGCCGTCCGAAAGTACCTAACTTCACTCCAGTAGATCAAAAATTTGTGATTGGTGAAGCAGTTTTATTGAACGAAGGAACAGATGTTACCATCTTCGCAACAGGCCATTTGGTATGGAAAGCCATTGAAGCAGGAGAAATTTTAGCACAACAAGGCATCTCTGCCGAAATAATAAATATTCACACGATTAAACCTTTAGACGCACAAGCAGTCATAGCTTCAGCAAAGAAAACCAAATGCGTGGTAACAGCTGAAGAACATCAGATGAATGGCGGATTGGGTGATAGCATAGCTCAGTTGTTGGCAACACAACTTCCTACTCCAATGGAATTTGTAGCGGTTAACGACAAGTTTGGCGAAAGCGGAACTGAAGAGCAATTGATGACCAAATATGGCATCAACACAGCTAACATCGTTGAAGCCGTTCAAAAGGTAATCAAAAGAAAATAATTCAGCGGCTACCCCAAACACTTGAAATATGGGGAATTGGTCGGATAATGAAATACTAGATAAATTCCGTAATTCTGAAACGAAGAATTACGGATTTAATCTTTTAATGCAAGAGTACAAGCAGCGCGTGTACTGGCATGTTAGACGAATGGTGATCGATCACGAAGACGCCAACGACATCACCCAAGACATCTTTATTAAAATATGGAATGGATTGGATTCTTTTAATGAAGAATCGAAATTATACACTTGGATATATAGAATTGCTTCCAACGAGTGCATTACCTTTTTAAATAAGAAGAAAAAAATGTTCTTCATTCCTATCGTTAATATTGAAGAACAGCTATCGGCACATATAGATAGCAACGAAAATTTCAGCGGTGATGAGATTCAAAAGAAATTGCAGAAAGCTATTCTTATCCTTCCCGAAAAACAAAGATTGGTATTCAACATGAAATACTACGATGAATTGAAATACGAGGAAATAGCAGAAATAACGGGCACTTCGGTGGGTGCATTAAAAGCATCGTACCACCTAGCCACCAAAAAAATTGAAGAATTTTTAACTAAGGATTAAACCATTTGAAATTATAAAAGTCATAGAAGCAAATGAGCCAAAAAATAAACATAGAAGAATTAAAAAAAGAGAACGGATTTAGAGTCCCGCCGAATTATTTCGATTCTTTAGAAAATACCATTCAAGAAAGAATTCACACTAAAAAAGAGAAAAGTTTACTGTTCAGATTTAGATATCCAAGTATAGCGTTCGCAGCCAGCTTCATTGCTTTTTCTATTTGGTTAAGCAGTAAAAACGATGTTGTTCCAACAGCTGTTGCACCAGCAGCAATTGATTATGTGAGCTATGTAAATGAGAATATTGATGAATTCGACGATGAAATAATTTACGAAACTTACACTCCCACGGCAAGCATTGAAGTGAGTGAAGTAGAACAAAAGAAAATAGAAAAAACTGAAGCTTTAGACGAATACCTCCTTGACGAAGGAGTTGACGAAGAAGTGTTGTTAGATGAATTATAAACTAAAATGTAAAACCATGAAAAAAGTAATGTTAACGCTGATGATGGTGATGGGTATCATGATTACGGCACAAGCACAAAAACCTAATAAAGAAGAAAAAAGAGAACAAAAGAGAGAAGAAATTAAAGCGATGAAAATTGGTTTCATCACCGAAAAGCTAAAACTCACCTCAGATGAAGCCACTAAATTTTGGCCAGTGTACAATGAGTTTCATGCTAAAATGGAGAAGCTTCACGAAGAAAGAAAGGTGAACCATAAAAAACTCAAAAAAGGTGTTGATAGTTTAACCAACGCTGATGCTGAAAAAATCATTGACCAAGAGTTGGTTTTTGAAGAAAGGGAGTTGGCTTTAAAAAAAGAGTACCACACTAAATTCAAAAGTGTACTTCCTGTAAAAAAAGTGGCGTTGTTGTATCAAGCCGAGCATGAATTTAGAAGAGAGATTTTAAAGAAAGCCAGAGAGCAGCACCACAACCAACAAGGCGGAAAACCACAAGGTCCGCCCGCAGGTAAACCAGGAATGGACGATGAAGAATAAGTAAAGTTCACAAAAAAATAGAAAAGGCTAATACCAAAGTATTAGTCTTTTCTATTTTTTTAAATAATTGTCGGTAATTGTACCAGTTAAATCACTTCAAAAAGTGGCCTCATCCTCGGTCCTTTCCGTCAGCTGACGGACCACTATTTAAAAATGCTTTTCACACTCAGTCACCCTTCTCTTTTGGAGAAGGGCTGGGGATGAGGCCTAATTAAGTTTATAGGCACAATTGAGGATAATCCTTTTCTTTTTTTAACGCGAGTTACATCTAACTCAAGAATCCTCTTACATAATCCTTTGTCAACTTCTCTTTAGGATCTAACAACAATTGTTCTGTTGGCGCAAACTCAATAATTTCACCCATATAAATAAAAGCACAATAATCGGATACCCTTCTAGCCTGACGCAAAATATGCGTTACCAAAACGATAGTGTATTTCTCTTTTAGTTGAATAAAAAGTTCTTCAATTTTTTGAGTAGAAACAGGATCTAAGGCAGATGTTGGCTCATCACCTAAAATGATTTCGGGTTCAACGGCCAAGCCGCGCGCTAAACATAATCGCTGTTGTTGTCCGATAGACAAGCGAGAAGCTGGAGCTTTCAATCTATCTTTCACTTCATCCCATAAAGCCACATCTTTTAGATACTGCTCTACCATGTGGTCGAGTTTGTGTTTGTCTTTTTCGCCGTGAATTCTCGGACCGTAAGCAATGTTATCGTAAATCGACATCGGCAAAGGAAAAGGACGTTGAGACAACAAGCCCATTTTTTTACGAATAGCCGTTACATCCACTCCTTTGGCATAAATATCTTCACCATCTAACAAAACTTTACCCTCAACTTTTACCTCCAAAGAAGAATCGTGTAAACGGTTTAAAGTTTTCAAAAGCGTAGTTTTACCGCAACCCGACGGGCCAATGAAAGACGTCACTTTTTTATCGGGAATATCGATACTAATATTTTTCAACGCATGATTAGCGCCATAATACAAGTTCAAATTTTGAACGCTGATATGAGGTTGTACTGGTGTCATACTTTATTTTTTGAAAATCTTTTGCTTAACATTCTTGCTAAAACACTAATGATTAAAACGAAGATGGTGAGTATTAATGCAGAAGCGTAGGCTTTAGAACGAACGTCTTCATACGGACTGCTCAACTGATTGAAAATAGCCAAAGGCAAAGTTGCGGTTGGGTCTTGCATGGAGGTTGGAATGTTATCACTGAAACCTGCTGTGAACATCACCGAAGCCACATCACCTATCCCTCTTCCAAAAGCCAATAAGATGGCGGTCATGATACCCGGCGCCACTTGTTTCAATATTACCCAAGCTGTTTCTAAACGCGTTGCACCCAAAGAAAAAGTCGCTTCATACAATTCGTTAGGCACAGTGCGAATTACTTCATCCATCGTTCTAATCATAATAGGAATCACCAATAAAGTCACGGCGATGATACCACCCAACAAAGAAGCGCGCATACCTAAATACATCATTAAGGTAAAGCCAAAGGCACCATAAACAATTGATGGAATACCAAATAAAAAATCGTAGCCCATTCGCGTTAAATTGCCCAACCACGAACGTTTTGGAAGATAGGCGTTGATGTAAATTACAACCGGTAAACTAATCAACAAAGCCAATAATGAAGAACCTGCAGCAATGTAAAAAGACCCTATAATTGCATTCAACACCCCCCCTTCACCGCCTAGGAAAAATCCGCCCGAAGGCACTTTAGTTATTAAGTCCCAACTCATCGCCGGCGCACCTTTTACCACAATGGTGCCTACAATCAAAAAGAAACTTCCCACCACTATAAAGGCAGAAATAATCATTAAGATTTTGAAGAAACTTTCTTCTATATTTTTAGCCTTCATTCTACTCTATTTTGCGCTTCACTCTCACCAAAATGATTCGAGATACAGCATTAAAAATGAAAATAATAACAAACAACAACAACGCTGCAAAAAGCAAAGCCGAGTCGTACAATGGTATTGAAAAAGTTTCGCCAAAATTATTGGCAATTAACACTGGCAAAGGATAACCCGAATCGAACACCGAATGAGGAATACCTGGTACATTTCCACCGCACACCATCAACACCGCAATGGTTTCTCCAAAGGCTCTTGAAATAGCCAACACCGTTGACGCTATCATACCCGGCATTGCTTTTTTCAGCAAAACTTTTTTTACAGTTTGCCAAGGCGTTGCACCTAATGATAAAGACGCATTCAACATATCGCGTGGCACAGCAGAAAAAACTTCTAAAAACAAAGTGATGAGCAAAGGGAAAATCATGATAGCCAAAACAATTCCTCCAGCTAAAACGCTGTATCCTGCTGAGTTTTCTACAAAGTTAGGAGCGATATGATCTTGAATTAAAGGAATGATAAATAACACGCCCCACACCCCAAACAAAACAGGTGGAATTCCAGATAACAAATCGACCACAGGCACTATAAATTTTCTTAAGCGAGGATGTGCATATTCACTTAAATAAATAGAAACTAAAAGACAAAGTGGCAAGGCCAAAATGATAGCAATACCTGTTACCCAAAGGGTGCCCATGATGAAACCTAAAAAACCGAACTCCCCTTTTTCGGGCTTCCATGCCGAGGAAGTAAGCAAATCGCTTAAAGAATAACTTTCGAGCAAAGGAAGTGAACGATAAAACAAGCCCCAAGCCACTAAAACAGCGATGAGAATGGAGAGAAGAGTCAGCACAAGCATCGTTCTTCCAGCCAATTTATCTTTTAATAATCTAACATTCATGAAGCAAAAATCATTTTAATTTCTCTAACTCTTCTTTTAACTTTTCTTTAGAAAAAGCAACATAACCACTCGACGCCACATATTGCTGTCCGCTAGTTAAAACCCATTTAATAAACTCTACCAATAATTTGTTCGTTGGTTTATGGTGTGTAACAAAAAACAAATCGCGTGCAGGTGGCGAAGGATATTTACCTACACTTATGGCACTCAACAAAGAATCAAGATTAGAATAAAAATTCTCTTCAGCATCCAGCACTCCATTGCCGTTGATGTCGATAGGAATAATTTTCACACCTTGCAAAGGCTGCTTTGTTTTTAAATCGAATACATAACCAATATTATTGTAACCCACGGCATTGGCATCTTTAAGCACGGCCTGCAACAAACCAGGGTCGCCAAATACGCCAACACCTTCTAAATCCTCTTGTTTTTTGCCCAAATATTTAGCCCACGACTCAGCAGCGCCAGCCGCATCAGAACGAGTGTAAACGTGTGTTTTTGAAGAAATGGCAAATCCCAATTGCTGCCAATCACTCACCGAATTTTCGATAAACAATTTGTAGAAAGATTCTTTAGAAATTCCACGTTGTAAAATTTCGTTGATGTTAGGATTTGAAGCATTGATGGTAGGCAGCACCGCATCTTTGGTAACTGCAATGGGAAAAGCACCTCTCTCTTTTTCGGGCTTTTTTAAATCACGAGAAACCAACGCTAAATCGCCTAAATTTCCAATTACATCTGATATACCTCTACCAGCACCACCAGCAGAAATATTAAACTTTACGTTAGGGTGAATTTTTCTAAACTCTTCACCCCACTTCACCATTAAAGGATATAAAGCAAAGGCACCAGAAACAGTGATTGAACCTTCTAAACCAGAAGGATCATTTTCCTTTTCTTCACCAAAAGAGCACGCAGAAGAAAACACAACCAATGCTGCTACAAAAACGATTAATATATGACGAACAATAGTCTTCATTTTACTTTTTACTAGAAAATAATTGTGGTGTAAAGGTAGCTTGCAGGTAAGTCCAGTACGATAAATAATTAGCGCTACCTGCACTCACATATTCCATAGATTTAGTAGCTTTCAAAGCCGATACACCCAAATCAATTTTGGTGTAACCGTTAGGGTAATACGTTAAATTTAAATCGCTTTCGAAGCCTAAATACTTGCTTGGAGCATAGCTGTTTTTCAATGCACTAAAGGCTAAGTGTTGAGAATAAAACACGTGATTTTTTAGGGCAATTTTTATTTTATTTTTTATCAATTTACTAAATTCTAAATAGGGATCAATCAATCCGAAATCGCTCGCAGAACCAGTAAAACCGTTGGCAAAATACTCCATAGTACCGTTAAAAGCATGGGCTACCCCGTAAGGATATTGAAACGAATTGTCGAATTGCTGCTGATTGGCACTGCTGCCACTTTTGTATTCAATGCCCAACTGAACATTTAATACACGAGCATAATAATTTGCTTCGGCTTGATAGTAGAATGCAGATAACCTTTTACCAACCTGATTGTGCCCCCACTGCACAAATGCCATAGCATACAAATTCAATTTTTCTTTGCGGTAGTTCAATCGGCCGCCATTGGTATATCTAAAATTCTGATGTGCATTCTTATCTTTTCCGTACTGAAAACCTTCATAAAAATTGGTGGCACTAAAAGTTAAACGGTCGTTTTTGGTCGACACTTTAAAATAACTCACCAACATTGATTTGTAATTAGTGAAGCCTGCAGGGGAAAAATCGGTAAAATAATTTGATTCGCTGCTTTGATTCCAAGCAAAGAGCAATTGAGATTCAACTTTACCTTTCTTAAAAATTAGTTTAGCTGCATCATGTGTACCACCATTGTTTCGCCAATCGTTTTGCGCAAACAAACGGTTATTATCAAGCATAAATCTTTGTTTACCAATTCTTATGGAGAAATGCTCTGTAAAGAAAGGCTCTGCCCAAGCCTCAAAAACCTGAATACTTCCCGCATTTGATCTAGGGTCGGCCGCACCAAATGTGCGAATATCTTGAATAGATAAAGCGGCGGCAAATTTTTTCTTTTTGACATCGAAATTCAATCGCGCACGATGAGATGTAAATAAGGCTGCTAAACTGGTGTCGCTTCTAAGTTGACGAAAACCATTGCGCAATTCAAGGCGCGGACGGTATTCTAAAGAGACATTTAAATTGGTTGGTGTTGTGTCTGTTGGGGGGAAAACTAGAACTCGACTTATGCTGCCACCATGAATCTTTTGTACTTTTAATGAATCATTAACACCAACCCTAGAAGAATCACTTTGCCCATAAGAAATGGCACTCCATAAAAATAACGTAAGTAAGAAGCCTTTGCTTTTCTGCGACTTAATTATTGTT
>CAMBXP010000083.1 GCA_945871895.1 Chryseobacterium gleum
CATGTAGCAGTTACAGTACCAACACCGTAAGGCAATGCATTTGGATCAGCAATAGTTAAGTTAATTGCAGCTGAAGTAGTAATTGCACCTTTGTTATCAGTTGCTTTAGCAGTGAAGCTAGCAGCACCAATTACTGAAGTCCAGTTAACAGAGTAAGGAGCTGTATTATCTACACCAACAGATACGTTGTTAACGAAGAACTCAACTTGAGATACAGAACCATCAGCATCAGCAGCAGTTGCATCGATAGTTACTACAGCAGGAGCTGTAAAAGTAGCGTTGCTTGCTGGAGAAGTTAAGCTTACAGTAGCAGGGATATTGTTTGCAACAGAAATAGAAGAGTTAGCAGACGTAGTCGCTAAACCTCTGTTATCCGTAGCAATTGCTTTGAAGGTATGAGAACCAACAACTGCAGTGTAAGCATAAGTGAATGGAGAACTATTATCAGTACCAACTGAAACGTTGTCTACAAAGAACTCTACAGTAGAAACTGATCCATCAGCATCAGCAGCAGTAGCAGTTACAGTAACAACATCACCAACTACAGCATTAGCAGCGTTGCTTACAGAAACTGTAGGAGCAACGTTGTTAGCAACAGCTAAAGCAACAGCAGTAGAAAGTTTAGTAGCAGCTTGGTTATCAGTAGCTACAGCAGTAACTGAATGGTTACCCAAAACAGCAGTGTAGTTAGCAGTGTATGGAGATGTTGCATCAACACCTACAGAAATACCATCAACGAAGAACTCAACTTGAGCAACTGAACCATCAGAATCGGCAGCAGTAGCAGATAAAGCTACTACATCACCAGTGATAGCATTTGCTGGAGAAGAAACCGTTACAGATGGAGCTAAGTTAGGAGCCAATCTTAAAGTTGGGATTGAAATCTCAACACCTGTAGGATTCAAAGCAACGAAGTTTTGTTGACCACCAGAAGGTGTACCAACTTGAATGTTTAATTCGAAACCAAAATCACCATCAGTAGTGAATTGTCCGATTAAAACTCTGTTTGCTGCAGTTGGACCAGTAACACCACCTAAGATATACCATGCACCATCATTGGTAGTAAAAGTACCACCTTTTTGGCTCTCGTTATCAAAGATACCGCCAGCTGGATCGAAACCGATAAAACCAACAGCTACAGGAGTACCAGCGATGTTACCATCTTTAGCACCTGCACCAGAAATTGGATCGAAATCAGCACCATCATTTACCAAAACAGTAGAAGAAGTAAACATGGTACCATCACCATCTTCAGATCTAAGTACACCTACTTTACCAACAGCAGTACCTCCTAAAGAGAAGTAAGAATCTAAACCAACAGTGTTGATTCTAGTGTTAGCAACAGTGTTTGTACCAGTTGTTGTACCTCTGTCTTCGTTGTTAAAAAACGTAGTAGAAGAAGTAATTTTCAAAGCGTGGTTTAAGTCACCATAAACCATTTGAAGGTTATAACCAGGTAACATGTCTGCATAAACTCTGTAAGTCACAGATCCTATTGGAAGTGCTCCTTTTCCTATTGAAGCAGTTGTATCTGCTGCATTAGCTACATAGTACTTTTCTACAGTCACGTTCTCAAGCCCGTTTTGTGCTTGAGCGTACCCAAGCGAGCCTAAAAACAAGCCTATAGCAAGTTTTAAATTAGTTGTTTTCATTTTAGTTTTTTTTTGTTAGCTATTTAGTTTAAATTATTTGTTCAATTGTCCGTATTTACCTAATAACAAAGAGAAGTCAGACACGTTAGTGATACCATCTTTGTTGATGTCAGTAGGATTCGCGTTAGTTAAACTTTCCATTGTGATTAAACCGAAATCAGATAACCAGCTGCTGTTAGCTTCAGTTGAAGAGAAAGCACCTTTGTAGTTAACGATAGTGAAGAAACCATCATTTGGAGGCGTGTTTGGAGAAATCAAGTTAGAAGAAGGGATAGCATGAACTTCAGTAGTCATAGAAGTATTACCAGCACCAAAAACCAAAGCTGTAGTGATACCAGCAACTGAAGAAACAATTGAGTTACCATCTGTAGTTAAGAATTGTAATGAATCAGCAGCAGATGGAGCAGTTGGGTTTGCGTTGATTGGTGTAGCACCAGTTAAATCTTTAATGAATGAACCAGAAGTAGCAGTAGTTGTTGGAACCAAGTTACCTCTTGTGAAACCGAAGTACTGAGCACCAGCTGGTTTGATGATCACGTTGTCTTTAATGATTAAAGATTGTTTTGCAGGGTATTTAGTACCACCTGCACCAGTCCATTGTTCTTGGTAAGCAGTAGTACCGTTTGTCCATTGGTCATAAGCATCACCTTTTGTAGTTGCGTTGCTACGAGCCTCAGAGAAGTGAACACCAGAACGGAAGTTAGCAAAGATAGAGTTACGAATAGAACCAGCTGCATTTTCTTTAGCCATGATACCAGCGTGACCTACGTTATCGTAACGGTTAACAACTTTACCATTAGAAATCATAGTTGCATTCCAAATTTGTGGATTAGATTGGAAAGGGAAAGAAGCTTGTCTAATTCCTTGATTGTCATCACCATCACCTTCAAAACCATTGTCAGAAGCACCTAAGTTACCTGTGTTTAATGAATCGGCAGCAACTGAAAAAAGGAATTGAGCTTTTCCTCTGTAACCTAAATCGTAATCGAATTTATCATCATCACCAAAGAATGAAGACACATATTTTACGTTTACAGTTCCACCGAAATATTCAATTTCATCATCACCAGCAGCAACAACTTCAATATGCTCTATTTTAGTTCCACTACCTACAGAGTATAATGAAAGTGAATTGATTTCATTACCTGCAGAAGCACCACCTAATAATGCACCACAATGTCTCAAAGAAACATAAGTTAATACACCAGAGTTGTCAGCGTCGTTAGCAGTTGGGAAAGCAGCATCACCAGCACCAAAACGAGTGTAACCATAAGTATGGTTAGCAACCAAACCTTCAGCGTTACCTACACCGTCAACACCAGTACCAAAAGACAATCTACCTGAAGTACCGTTAGCAGCTTGAGTTAAATTGTTTTTTGCAGTACCTAAAATAATGATACCACCCCATTTAGAAACGTTTGTTAAAGAGTAAGCACCAGTCATGTCATCTAAATTTGTAGTGAACACGATGTTACAATCTTTAGTACCTTCTGCCATAATTTTAGCACCTCTCTCAACGATGATAGCACCAGTTAAAAGTGGATCTGCATTGAAAACACCTTGAACAACAGTACCTGGGTCAATTGTAAGCGTGTAAGGAGCAGGAACATAAAGCTGACCAGTGATAGTCCACAATCTGTCGCAAGTTAAATGCACATCACCTGTAAACTCAGTTACAACTCTTGCATTAGTAGTTGTGAAAAAAGTGTTTACGCTAGTTACAGTTCTTGTAGGAACTGTAGGGCAGCCACATTTCGACCCAATAGTTGTTTCATTGGCTTGAGCAAAGCTCGTTGCCATAGTGCCAACCGCAAAAAGGGCAGTAGCAGCTAATTTTGTAAAGTTTTTCATTTTCATCTTTTTTTAGTTTTTAGAAAATTTTAGTTTGTTCGCGTTTTAGTTTTTCGAACGAGGCAAAGTTGCATCAATATCCTCTCTTCTTGATTAAATTGAAATTATCAAATGAATAATTCGAGAGGGTTGTAATGTTAAGCGGAGAGCGACTTTTAGAACATTAAATTAACGGATGGGCACCAAATGCGCAGAAATGTTAACTGCAAATATACTGTGTGTTTAATTGTGTGAGATTTGAACTTATAAAGCGGACCCTTATTACATCTTTGTTCAAATAAATAGTCAATGAAATGGCCCCAGTAGGAAGTAACACTTAGAGCGGCGGTGGCAATAAAATTTCAAAACGCTGCTATAATTCTTCAGCAGAAATGTTTTAAGCAAATGCTCACCTAATCCTTTACACAACGAACGCTGAAACCATGGTGTTTGTCACCATAAAATCTAAAGACATTTGTTTTTTGATAATCAAGATATCTATACCATGCGTCGTTGTTGTTTAAAGAAGACGACCACCAAAAACCAGTATACTTAGGTCCTAAGCCAAAAGTACCATTAAATATTCTGCAGCCTGCTGGCAATGCAGTAAAACCACTTTCATTGGTAGGCCAATTGGTATATTTTGCCGGCACAACAATTTCCCAAAATTTAGTAGAATTGGCGTTAGCCGACTGTGCAATTTTAAGTCTGGATCCTTGTGTTGTTCCTCTCCAAGAAATACTATCTGCAGAAATTCTTTCCATCCCTAAATTCATTTCTAGTATTTTCCATTCTTCATCACTTGGGATATGCCATCCTTCTGGAGCTATTTTACGCGAATCACTTGCAGCAAACCAATTGTATAAAAAACCAAAATCACCTGAAGTGCTAAATTTGCAATAAGCAGCAGTGTCTTTTAACCAATCACCAGAAGTTGGATGATAAAGTAGAGAATCACCATTCAAATACGTTTTAACACGCAAGTCTTCGGCCATCCACCATTGGTCGCCAATTTTTACCGTTGCATAAACATTGCCTTCTCTATCGGTAAGGGTGCCTGTTTCATTCTTTGAAACTGGATCAACCTGCTTTGGTTTGCAGCTTGCCTGCATAAAAAAAATCGAAAACAATAGCGCAACCACAGCAACAGCAAAACTTTTTATTTTCAAAATATTTCTCATTTTGTACAATCTTAATTCTTGATAAACTTTTTAATGTTGTGCTTGCTTTCAGAAGACAATTGAATGGTGTAAAAACCGCTGGCTAATGAAGAAATATCAATTTGCAATTTATGAGTAGCAGCATTATTCTCAACGTTTTTATTGAACACCAAACGTCCAAATGAATCGAAAATACTATATGACTTCAATTCATCTTCACTTTCAATACCATCTAGGGTGATTGTTTCGTGAGCAGGGTTTGGATACAATTCAAACGACAAAGTATTCAATTCCTCAATATCTAAACTCGGACAAACCACGCTGATATCTCTATTGGCACAAAAGCCCGGGTAACAGCAAAAACTAGGCACATTTAAATTAGCATTATAATCGAAATTACATGCTTTGGTATCCATACAACCCAAAACAAGAGGTGTTTTGCAAGCCGAAGGCATCGAGCATCCGTAAGAAGAACTGTATTCTAAATAATTTTTATCCAAACATCCGCAAGGAATAGGATAATTTAAAAATGCTTTTTGAAAAACATTTGACACTAAGGAATCAGCACCATTCTTTGCAACGTATAAAAGTGTGTTACCATTGGCATCTTCTATCTCGACATTCAATGAGAAATAAATTTTTCCTTTAGTGGTCAATTGAGCAATCAACACTTGGTTGCTATCTCTATTCACCCCCATTACTCCCGAATTATAAATAAAAGCATCATTACTCTTAAATTCATTTCCCTTTTTTAGAGAACCAAAAATAGTAGTGTCGTTACCAAAACCATCATCGAAACCATTTTCTATCCAAGTGTTGGGAAGTACGGCCATGGTATCTAATCCATCGAAAGAAGTTAATGGAATACCTGCCAAAGCATCGTTATTAATAAGCAATCCATCAGCAATCATTTCACTCCCACCATCGTTATTTGCACCACCTACCAATGAACCATTTCTGTCTTGACTTTTAAGAACACCGAAATATGTTTTTCCACTAGGCTTAGAAAGAGAAACCTGTCCTAAAGTAAGCCAAGAATCTAAAGCCGTTACACCTTCACCATAACGATTGATATTGAAATTTCTACCAAAACTTTGTCCTTCAGTGGTGTGATTGTAAAAAGTAGAATCACCCGAAATTTTCAATTCATGATTGGCATCACTGTATATTTTTTTTAGCTTACATCCTTTTGCCATATCGATATAAATTCGATACGTTGTAGAATTGGCGCTTACCGCAGAACCGTTTGTATCGGTAGCATCACTGCTGTTAGAAACATAATACTTCTCAATAATTACATTTTCCAACTGAGCATTTACAGAAATGAAAAATAAGAAAAAGAAAATAATGCTTATACAAAAACGAGCTTTCATGCGATTTCTTTATTACAATTTATAGGCAACACTTAAAGTAAAATTGGTTCCGTATCTAAACCTATCGTAATCTTGGCGGTACACCCCATCATCTGTTCTGTAAGTTCTTACTCGTGGTGAATTAAGTATGTCGTTTGCTTTTAAACTAACACTAAAAAATTTGCCTAATTTTTTAGATACTTTAAAATCTACTAAATGTCTTTCGCGCTCAAAAACAGAAGGAATAATCTGATCGCCTTGTATAACCAAGCGAGAACCCTGCACATTATAGCTAAGCGTCATTTGTAAACCAATGGAATCTGCACTATACGTAAGAATTCCATTGATCAAATAAGGGGCCTGACCAAACAAAGGACGTGTGACCTTTTCTCCATCAATCAAACCTCCCTTACCATCTGACAGCTTCTGCTGGAAAACAGAACGTGAATTCACAAAAGTGATATTCGTTCTAAATTCAAAATACTTACCTAATAATTTTTTGCCTTCCAATTCAACACCTCTCAACCAAGATCTATTGGGGTTATTCGTCCACGAAAAACCTATTGGTCCGTCATAAAACTCGATATAATCTATAAAATCTTTGTAAAATAAACTAATTGATACATTGTCTCCCTTCTTAAAATACGATTCCAATCGCAAATCGTAATTGTTAATTTTTACCATTTTTAGTGCTGTATTTCCTTGCACTAAAGTGTTTAATTCAAAATCGAAAACAGGAACTGGTGCTAGTTCACGCAAGCTTGGTCGGGCAACAGTTTGACTAAAATTAGCTCTTAAATTAATGGGTTGTTTTGCATCTTTTCTTAATTTGTAAATTGCAGTTGCACTTGGTAAAAAACTAATTTCATCTAACTTACCAGGGTTAATTAATCCGGCATCGGTAATAAACCTTCTTGGGTCATCAACTGCCAAGTGAAGAGAATCAAACAATTGAACATCGGTGTACATAAATGCGTGCTCAACTCTTAAACCACCCACCATTCTTAAACGAGAATTTAGATTGTAATCAGCCATAGCGTACGCTGCAGAAATGTTGCTATAGCCCATCATACTGTTGTAAGGTCGAGAATCCATAAAATAAGTGCGCAATAATCGTGATGTTGGTCCTTCAACTAAAGTAACATCACTAAAATCAAATTTATCTATACTAAATGGATCGCTATGAGGATTGTTAGCAACAATTTTGTCCGAACCCAAAATATTAGCTATCAAAGACAAGCCGTACTGATCATATTCTCTCTCTAAGTGTTGAAAAGCACCACCCAATTTAATTTTTTTGGTGGCACCTTCCACCTCATCTCCTCGCAAAGGAATCTCAATAGATAATTTTGAATCAAAAAGATTCTCTTTCAAATATCTAAAATATCTTGCCGCAGTAACTACAGGTCCATTTTGATTTAGAGTATCGCTTGGCACTTCCACCACCTTAAAATCGGGCACAATGCTTCTTCCTTTAGTGTAGGATGCATTGCCTACTATCTTAATATTTCTGGGTAACAGATGTTCTGTTTTTACCTGATATATAAACTGTTTGCGCGATTCGTAAAACTGACGGTGTAAATCAGTCGCATTAACGAGCGCTGCTGGAAAATCTGCAACTGCCACATTATTTACGCCATTCATATTGGGCATAAAAAGCAAAGTGATACTGTGGTTTTTGTGGTATTTATAGGCAAGATTTATTAAAGCGCTCCATTCGTTGGTTTGTTTGCTAATTTTTTGATCTAGCGTATCAACATTTGAAAATGTTCCATCATTATCGGCTGGTTCAACAATTCTGTGGTACACAGAATTAGGGTCGTATTGTGTTGCCGAAGAGTAACGAAAACCAGTGATTAGTCCCAAAGGTTTTTTAAACAATTTAAATTGATTGCCAAAAGTAAAACTTTGAGAAAAATTCAATGGCGCCTTCATCAGGTTGGTTCGCCAATTGTTGGGCAAAGACTGATTAAATTTTGCTGCATCGGCATTTATTTTTCTAAAGGCCTCAGCTTGATAAGGTCCTTGGTTGTACTTCTCTTTTGCTTGCGCAACAGCCAGCGGGTCGTTAAAGTCTGTTTTACCCAATAAACCTAACTCTACCAAACCCAACTTGAAATAATTATCGGCATCCTTAGCAAATATATCGGCACTGGTAACACCTATAGATTTTAAGTACTCACCTTTACCTAAAGCCAACAATTCATCGTACTTAGTAGGTTCAGTAACAGTATAAATAAATTGCGACATGTCCTTATTTCTAAATCCATTGTCGTAACCCATCCAATCGGTAGAACTGCGCTGTGAACTTACAATATCTTTAAATGTTGTTTGGTTGTTGTAACCTGCAGATGTTTCTACATTCACCGATAGTTTATCGGGATAATCTTTTGTTTGCACAGAAATATAGGCTCCTGCCCAATCGCCTGGTAAATCGGCACTTGCAGTTTTAGAAATAATCACGTTGTCTACCAAACTGGCAGGAAACATATCGAGTTTAATATTGTTGGTGAAAGGGTCTAAGGTAGGAATGCGCATACCATTGAAAGTGGTTTTCACATAACGGTCGCCAATACCTCTAACAGTGATAAAAGCACCACTGGTAGATACGCCTGAAACACGAGCCACGCCAGCCGTTAAGTTGGCATCACCAGTTTTCTTTAAAGTTTCTGAAGTAATAAAATCGAGAGATACAGATGACTTCTGCTTCTGTTCATCCATATAAGTATCCTTCGCTTTATTCTTTGTTTTCGTGATACCAACACCACCATTGATGTAGGGCTTCACTAACATTTTATAATTGCGCTGAAGAACTTGTCCTTTCTTTAGCTTAATAGTATCCTCTAAGGTCTTGTACCCAATAAAAGTAATGGTTACAATATGAGCAAGAGAATCGGGAAATCGCAATAAATAATTACCATCTACATCTGCAGTAGAAAAAGCAAAAGGATTGTCTTTTAGTGAGATGTTTGCCCCTTGAAGAGTATCACCATTTTCACTTTTAATAGTTCCTTTTAAGGTTCCTTGTGAAAAAGAAAACGCACTAAAAAGAAAAGTAAATACTGCAGCTACAATTATCTTTTTCATTGGAATAAAAAAATATATCTCTAAGGCGCATTTACTGCTCCGTAGAGATATAAGATGAATTATTGAATCTTAGTAATTTTCTTCGTTTCAGAAATACCATTTGTAGTCAACTGAAGAAAATATTGTCCGCTCGACAATGTAGACATATCAATCACTTCTTGATGATTTTGATTAACTACATTCAATTCTTTATGTAAAATCATTTTACCTTCAACAGAATAAATAGAATAATTAGCAGAACCAGCTTTGCTAAATTCCACTGTAAGCACTTCGTTGGTAGGATTAGGATAAGCTACAAAAGCAGATATGTCTTTTGCTACTTCCTTAACGCTAACGGTAGATTCTAAATAACTACATGTTGGTTCGTAAATTTCACCAACTTGTAAATTTGTATTTTCATGAACATAATTTTCTTGTCCGCCACCTGGCGTTCCAATTTGCACATTAAAATCGAATCCAAAATCACCTTTGCAAGTGAACTGACCTACCAACACAATATTTGTATTTGGATCAACTCCAGTTGAACCACCTAAAATATACCATGCACCATCACTAGTTGTAAATGAATTTCCTGCGTCACTAGTGGCATCAAAAATTCCACCAGTTGGATCAAAACCAATAAAACCTACCACTTTAGGAGTACCTGTAACCATACCATCTTTCACGGTTAAAGCGTCACCAGCTTCAGGATCGTTGTTTGTTAAATTTCCATCGGTATTAGATAAAGCACCGTCGGTATCATCTGTTTTTAAAACGCCCATTTTACCAGTACAAACACCACCTACAGAAAAATAAGAATCCAACATCAATGTTGCTTTTCTAACGTTAGCCAAGGTATTGCTTCCCGATGTTTTTCCTCTGTCTTCATCGTTGTAAAAAGTTGAATCAGAATAGATATTTAAATCATGATTTTTATCTCCATAAACCATTTGAAAATTATAACCTGGCAACATATCTACATAGACTCTATATGTAACCGAACCCACAGGGAGTCGGCCAACACTGTTTGCTTCATCTGTTGCATCAGAGATATAAAACTTCTCTACAATAATTCTTTCTAAACCGTTTTGTGCTTGTGCAGAAATACCGCATAAGAACAAACCTAAACCGAGTACTATTTTTTTCATAATTGTTATTTTTTATTTCTTGATTTTTTATTTTTTTTCTCAGACTTTGCATCAACTTTCTTTTCTGCTAAAGTCAGTGGAGCAAATAGAAATTCTGCTTCCAAAGGCTCTGCATCTTTATAAACAAACTTTAAAAAATTACCATCTGGGGTTCCCAATTGCATATTTAAATCGAAAGAAATCACACCATCGGTAGTAAGTTGAGCAATCAATATTTTGTTTTCTGCCGTTGGACCAACAGAACCACTTTTTACACCGCTAATGGCAGCCCAACCACCATCATTAACAGCAAAGGCAGCAGCGCTAGTGTCGTTGTCGAAAAAATTAATATCCAAATTAAATGGCTTAATCATGGGCAAATTACCTTGAGTAAGACCATCTGCTTTTTCAAAAGTTCTTCTTTTTAAAACTGAACCATCGGTATCTTCAGTAAGCAGAACACCTGCGTACTGACTAGAAGCAGAATTAATGGTTATCCAAGAATCAAAAGCGAAATTATCTTCATTCAAGGCCAAATAGTGAACATTGTATCCTATTACTGCACCACACAGGGGATTGTTGTAAAACTTAGTAGTTGTTTTAATACTTAGTGGATGCCTAGTATCACCATAAATCAATTGTAAAGAATAATTGGGTTTTAAATCGGCATAAATTCTATAGGTAACACTGCCTTTTGGCAACTTAGCGTCTATTGAATCTAAAGCATCTGCAGTATAATATTTCTCTACAATAATGCCCTCTAAAGCCGATTTATCCTCGGCACTAAGCGTAGACAAATCTTGAGCAAATAATGTGCTGCACAAAATGCAAAGCAGTTGTGCGACAAACAAATTCAGTTTCATAACTTAAGGTTGCGCGCTGATTCGCAACGAGCGCAAAATTGCGCATCATAAGTTTCCTTTAGCTATAGATGGTATTATCGTTTGGTTAGCCTTGCGTTAATTTAAAACACGCAAAAAGGAGCATAAATTTTACATTGAGAAACTGCAAGAAAAGAGTTAAAAACATGTGAAGAAATTAAAAAGAAGAAAAAGGTGAATTGTCATCGGTATAACTTCCATCTTTTTTAGCCAAATCGTATTTATAGGTAAATGTAATTTGATCGGCAGCGGCAGTAGGCATGTATTTTCCTATTCCTGTTTTAGAGTATAAGTCGTGGCTATAACCAAAGGTCATGCCTCTGTACTCAACACCTACCAAAAAAGCAGTAGCGCCTTTCAATCTGTAATAACTTCCTAAGGATAATTTCATCCCTTGCACTACTCTATAATCTACGCATAACCCTGGCATGATTTCTTGCATTCCTCCTTGCAAATTCAAACGAATATTTGGTGAAATATCCATCTTTTTACCACCAACAATTTTAATTCCTGCTTGCACACCAAATCTTCTTGGAATGCGATAATCAGTTGCTAGAAAAGATTTGCTTGGTGAATTCAAATGATAGCCTGAAAGTCCTACAAAGCAATTTACTTTGCCCGCCGATTCAAAAATATATGGATTATAATACCACATCAATCCAAAACCAATATCACCATATTCTCTTTTGGTAAATGAATAGTCTTCGGTGATGGCATTTGCTGCAGAAAACTCGCCATTGATATATTGCTCATCGAAAGTTAAAATGGCAGCGTTTAAGGTTTTTTGTCCGAAACCACCTATTAAAGCAAAACTTAAATTACCAGCTTTCGATAATTTTACATCGTAACCTAAAGCCAAGGACGCATCAAACTTTTGAAAAGCGCCTCCTTTATCGTTTTGAATGTTAATTCCCACATCGATCTTCTTACTGCGTTTTAAAGAAATTGGATAAATTACACCCAATGAAGATGAAGAATAACCACCATCAATCAAGGCCAACTGACTCTTATGATTTACCATCACTTTTAAAAAGTTGTTGGCCCCCATGATGGCCGGATTCAAATTCAATGGATTCGCATAAGCTTGCGTTAAACCAGCATCTTGCTGTGCAAAAACATTGGTCATGAGCACCAATAAAAATAAAATATTGAGCAGTAAATTTTTCATCTTACTAAATTAACTAATCCGTTATCGTTGATGATTGTTCCATCTACTTTCTTCCCTTTGATGAAATAAACGTAAGCACCTTCGGGCACTAATTCTCCTGTGCTTTGTTTTATTCCATCCCAGCCTTCAAGTATGTTATTCGATAAATAAAGTAGTTCTCCTGAGTTGTTAAAAATTACAAATTCAAAATCTTCAATTTCATCGCCTCTAACAAACAAAACATCGTTTTTACCATTAGCATCGGGCGAAAAAGCTTTGGGTATCCAATACTCATTGCTTTGCACAAAAATGGTGATCGAACTAGTATCTGTACAACCAAAAATATCGGTAGCCGAAACGGTGTAAGTGGTTGTAACCTCTGGGTTTGCAATTGGATTAAATATACCTGAGTTACTCAAGGCATAAGATGGCGACCAGCTGTAAGATACTGCACCGCCTGCTTCTAAAGGATATGATTTCCCTTTGGCTATGGTATCGTTATTTCCCAAATAAATTTTAGGCAATTGATGTACTTCAAGCAATATTGAATCACTCACTGGAGCACAACCAAATCCAGCAACTGTTAAGTGATAATACATAGTAGAGTCGGGCGTAGCTATTGGATTGGCAGAAGTACTATCATTCAGCCCAAAAGCGGGAGTCCATAAGTATGTTTGTCCGGGTATAAATGCACCCCCTATCTTCACTTCATCATTTCTACAGATAGAAACTCCGTTTGCCACATTGGCTTGCAACAAATCTGAAGCTGTAATATAAATGATATCGG
>CAMBXP010000084.1 GCA_945871895.1 Chryseobacterium gleum
TTTTGGAGGAATCTTTTCAATTCCAATTTCCGAAGCATATGCTAATCAACAAGACAAATTTGATATTATTAAAATGTCGAAGGCGTTTGATGAACCATTTAAAGGTTCATTTGATAGATTAGATATTAAGTTAGAAAAGGAATTTGAAAATGACTCATCAGAATTGACGTTTGAAATTGAATTATTATAAACTGAAGCAAACTGCGGCTATCAGCGTGTAAGCTTACCCCCCCCAGTAATAATTCATAATCAAGAAAATTAAGAGAAAGGAAATCCCTCTTGCCTTTACCCTTAAAGCCTTACGCACTCTCTCCGTCAGCTGACGGAGAGAAGTGGAGTTAGTGACCCATTCGTGAAATTATGAATCAAGATAAGCGTGATTTTTTACTGCATATTATTTTCTTCCCACCATGACCAAGCTGCTGCTCCCCTTTTACAAAATCACTAATGCTGGCGAGCAGCAGCTCGCCCCTACAAAAAAAACCACTCTATCAACAATCCACTTTTAAGAATTTATTGCACTTCTCTACTTTCTGCTTCTGCGATTAATATATTTTAGTAATAATTATTTCACAACTGTTCACGTTAACATAAGAAACACTCATCAATATGCTTTTTACTCTTCTTCAAACTCCGGCAGCAGTAGCAGCTACCACAGCAGTGGCACCCGAGGCACACGCCACGCAGTTAAACATTTTCGATTTGGTTTTAAAAGGCGGTATCATCATGATTCCCATCGCACTTTTATCAGTTTTAGCTATCTACATCTTTGTGGAAAGATTGCTCTTCATTAAAAAACAAATTTCTTCTGATGCCACTTTCATGAATACCATCGAAGGCTTCATTAGAAATGGAAATGTGGAATCTGCGCAAACTTTTTGCAAAAGCTCTCAAAAACCAGTTGCGCGCATGATAGAGAAAGGTATTTCTAGAATTGGTATGCCAATCAAAGAAATTGAAGATTCTATTGAAATTGCTGGTAAATTCGAGGTATATAAATTAGAAAAAAACATCAATGTTCTTCGTTTGATTTCGGGTATAGCACCCATGCTTGGTTTCTTAGGTACTTTGTTAGGCGTTATTCAATTGTTTTACGATATTTCACAGGCAGGTGGCGACTTAAAAATGGATGTGGTTTCTAATGGTATGTATGTGAAATTGGTAACCTCTGTAGCGGGATTGATTGTGGGTATTTCTGCCTTTGTTTTTTACAACTGGATTAACACTCTAATTAATAAAGCTGTACAAGAAATGGAGTGGAACACAATGATCTTTATGGATTTACTTAAAGAACCTACTAGATAATGATTAACCTAAGAAAAAAAGAAAAAGACGATGTGCACGTTTACACCGAGGCACTCAACGACATCATGTTTTTCTTGATGCTCTTTTTCATCTTCGCGGCTTTAATGAAGAGCGATAGTGTAATTAAGGTAAGTGTACCAAAAGCTTCGCAAGGTAAAATTGAAACACCTTCTAAAAACGAGGTTACGCTATCTGTTACCAAAGACGCCACAGGCGCAATTCAATATTATTTTAAAGATCAACCTGTTGCTGTAGAACAACTTGAAGCAGCCATCTTACAAGAAAAAAATAGTAAGCCTGCTGGCGAAACGGTGGTGATGATTAGAATGGATAAAACCATTGAATACCAAATTTTTGTAGATATGTTGGCCATCACCAGTAAAACGGGAGTTAAATCGCTGGCTGCTATTCAGAAATAAGAGCCGACAACACCTCGGCCACCACAAAAGTACTTCCTCCTACAAACACAAAATCGGCTGCATTTGCAGCCTTTTTTGCTTCTAAGAATGCATCATTTACGCTTGGATATGATTGTCCTCTCAATGATTTTTGTTGGGCCAATTCTTTCAATTCATTGGCCGCCATTGCTCTTTCTAAATTGGGCGCGCAGAAATAATAAATAGCATTTTTAGGCAGTAGCTCTAATACTTTACTTTGGTCTTTGTCTTTAACAGCACCCCACACAATATGAAGTCTATTGTACTTCTCCTGCGCCAATTGTTTTACAACATATTCTACTCCCTCTTTATTGTGCCCGGTATCGCAAACAATCATAGGCTTAGAGCCCAACACCTGCCACCTGCCCATGAATGCCGTGTTTTTGGCTACTTTTAAAAAACCATCTTCAACGGCCTTGTCTTCTATCTTCCATCCTTGTTCTTTTAAGAGTTGAATCGCACTAAAAGCAGTAGCGATATTTTTTTTCTGATAGATACCATTTAGGTCGCAAAGAATATCCACCGATTTTGCATAGCTTAATTTTGAGCTGTTTTTTGAAGCTATTTCTTCAAATACTTTTTCGGTTTCAAGTTGCTTTTCTCCTATTAAAACGGGGATTCCTATTTTAATTATTCCTGCTTTTTCAACAGCAATTTTTCCTATGGTATCTCCTAAAATATTGGTGTGATCTAAGCCGATATTGGTAATCACAGAAAGCTCGGGCGTAATCACATT
This sequence comes from Chryseobacterium gleum, assembly GCA_945871895.1. Taxonomy (GTDB): domain Bacteria; phylum Bacteroidota; class Bacteroidia; order Flavobacteriales_C; genus JAHEZL01. The sequence goes on from CAMBXP010000084.1 coordinate 2,479, forward strand.
GGTGGAGTCTAATCTTCCGCCCAATCCTACCTCTACTACAGCCACATCAACCTTTTGCTGCGCAAAACATTGAAAAGCCAAGGCGGTGGTGTATTCAAAAAATGATGGTTGAATTTCATCAAACAAATCTTTGCACTGCGCAACAAAATCGATCACTTCTTGTTTGGAAATCATTTGTCCGTTCACCTTCACCCTTTCACGAAAATCTACCAAATGCGGACTGCAATAAATACCCACTTTATAGCCAGCTTCTTGTAAAACCGAAGCGAGCATATGCGTTACAGAACCTTTGCCATTGGTGCCCGCAACATGAATAGATTTAAATTGATTTTGTGGATTGCCCAGCAAATTGCAAATGCGTGTGATGTTAGATAAATCGGCTTTGTAAGCAGCTTGTCCCACACGCTGAAACATGGGCAACTGGGCGTAGAGATATTGAATGGTTTCTTGGTAGGTCATAGATGCTAGATCTTATTAAGAATGTGATCACTAATCTCTCCCAAATCCCTCTTAGAGAAGAGGGCGAGCGAATGGCCTGTGTAGTGGCGGGAGATGGAACAAACAGTAAATAAAATTAAGTCCATCTCCCTACATCGCTCAAGGCCAAAACCACACCCCTCTTCTCTAAGAGGGATTGGAGTTAGCGCTTCGATACTCATTAAAAAAGTACTATTTCACCACACTTTCAATCGCTTGTTTCAAATCGGCAATTAAATCATCTGCATCTTCAATACCCACGCTCAAACGAATTAAAGAATCGGTAACACCTACCTTCTCTCTTTCTTCTTTCGGAATAGAGGCATGCGTCATCGTTGCAGGGTGACCAATCAAAGATTCTACTCCACCCAATGATTCGGCACAAGCAAATATTTTCACTTTCGATAAAACTTCTCTTGCTACTTCCAAATGATCGTTTTTCAAAGAGAAAGAAATCATTCCACCAAAAGTTTTCATTTGTTTAGCTGCCACATCATGATTTGGATGCGTTGAAAAACCTGGCCAATACACTTTGCTTACAGCAGGATGCTGCACTAAAAATTCGGCTACTTTTTTACCATTTTCAGAATGGCGATCCATTCTTACATGTAAGGTTTTAATACCTCTTAAGGCTAAGAAACAGTCTTGCGGACCAGGTACCGGACCTGTTGCATTCTCTAAAAATCTTAATCTTTCTGCCAATGCATCATCGTTCAAAATAATAGCCCCCATAATCACATCGCTGTGTCCGGCTATATATTTCGTTAACGAATGAACTACCACATCAGCACCTAAATCCAAAGGATTTTGCAAGTAAGGTGACGCGAAGGTATTGTCAACGCCTAATAAAATATTGTTCTTCTTAGAAATCGCAGCAACCGCAGCAATATCAATAATATTCATCATTGGATTGGTAGGAGTTTCCACCCAAATCATCTTAGTGTTTGCCGTAATGTATTTGCTAATGTTATGAGCATCTTCCATGTCTACAAAGTGAAATTTCAATCCGTAGTTGGCATATACCTTAGTGAAGATTCTGTAAGAACCACCATATAAATCGTTAGAAGAAATAATTTCGTCACCAGGTGAGAAAGTCTTCAGTAAAACGTCCATTGCCGCTAGTCCACTACCAAAACACAATCCGTGTTTACCATTTTCCAAGGCGGCAAGATTTTGTTCTAAGGCAGTACGAGTAGGATTGTGTGAGCGTGAATACTCATATCCTTTGTGCACGCCAGGACGTTCTTGCACATACGTGGAAGTTTGATAAATAGGAGTCATGATGGCTCCTGTTGTAGGATCCGGCTCTTGTCCGGCATGAATGGCTTTCGTTGCAAACTTCATTTTAAATTTATTTGAGGCGTAAATGTAGTATTTTTTGTAATTTAGTTTACAATTCAATTTTATGAGCACAATAGAATTAAAAGCCGATTTACATCATCTTATCGATAAGATAAATGACAATGCTGTTTTGAAAGCCATTCATCTGCTGCTAAAAAAGCAAACAAGCGACGATATTGTAGGCTATGAGCCAAATGGTAAACCCATCACAAAAAAAGCCTTCATCAAAAGAATTGAAAAAGCAGAAGCCGATATCAAAAAAGGAAACTTTACTAGCATTGAAGACCTTGAAAAAGAATCTGAAAATTGGTAGCAGTGAAATCTTTCAATGTCATTGTTTCTAAGCAAGCTCAAAGTGCTCTTAAAGACATCGTAAAATATATTTCACTTGACTCAGTTTCGGCAGCAAATCATGTTAGAAAAACTTTAATCGCTTTAATTAAAAGTTTAAAAACTAACCCAGAGAAATTTCCCAAAGAAGAACTATTAGCAGATAAAAAGAAAAACTACCGTTCGGTTAGCAAATGGCATTACAAGGTGGTTTATCTCGTAACTAAAAACGAAGTTCTTATCCTCGACATCATTCATACCAGCAGAAATCCAGATACCATCAAAAAAGTTGATAAATGAAAAGCACTCAAATAGATTATTTAAATATCGGGTTGATGTTTTTAGCCTTGGTTTTAGCTCTAAAAATCCCATTTGAACTTTTCTTGTTTTCTTATGCCGTGTTGGGTCCGCTGCACTACCTCACCGAAATCAATTGGTTAAAAGAGCGAAACTATTTCGCCAAAAATAAAAATGTGTTTTGGGTGATGTTGGTGCTGGCCGCAGTGGTTTCTATTGGTCCGGTAATAAACTCTTTATCAAAATGGGATCTAACAGCAGACTTATTTTCATTTTGGCCCGAATCGGGACTGAGAAAATTTTTAGGTGATTGGACTCCCACCGTGATATTCATTTCCTTAGTAGCGGGAATTAGCTTTGTGTTTTTTCAAAAAACATGGATTACGCTGGCCATTTCAGCACTAGCAGCCATCTTAGGTTATTTCATTCAAGAACAAAATGCGTACATTGTTTTACTAGGCACCTTCTTACCCACCTTAATTCACGTGTACATTTTCACTGGTTTGTTTATGCTGTACGGTGCTTTGAAAACGAAAAGCACTCCCGGACTAATCTCTGTTGGCTGTCTTATAGCTTGCGCATTTGTAATACTGAATTACTCCTTTAAAAAATTCTCTATTCCGGGCGATGCTACTACACAAGCCTTTAACGAAAGCTCTTTCTCGGGCGTGATAGAAAGTATAATAGAGGCCTTTCAACTTAAAATACAATATGCCGCCAGTTTAAACATCACCTTCATTCGTCTGCAATCTTTTGTTGCCTTTGCTTACACCTACCACTACCTCAATTGGTTTTCTAAAACTTCTATTATTAAATGGCATAAGGTGGAGAAAAAACAATTGGTATTTATTGGTGCTGTGTGGGTGGGCTCGGTAGGATTGTACTACTACGATTATCACGTTGGCTTAATTGTACTTTTCTTGTTGAGCTTTATGCATGTATTGTTGGAGTTTCCGCTGAATGTGGCGAGTGTGATAGGGATTGTGGATATTGCGAGGGGAAAAGAAAAAAGTTAGAAGATTTCTCCTCTAACTTTTTCTATATACTGTAAACTGATCCCCACCTCTGCTAAGTTTAGCGCAGCGTAACTTTGCTGAATCTTTTCTTGAAGCTTTCAGCTTCTTTTTCTCGATTAAAAACAAAGTATTTGTAAATGAGATTGCTTCATCCGTCAGCTGACGGATTCTCGCAAAGACGCACTAGGCAAAGAAAAACACTGACTTGAAAACGAAAAAGCTAGAAGATTTCTCCTCTAGCTTTACTATTTGGTACGGGCGAAAAATTTTTCGCCCCTACAATTACATCGCCTCCGAAACAACCTCTTCTACCTCTGGCACCATACGTTTCAATAAGCTTTCAATACCATTTTTTAAGGTTACTGTAGATGACGGACAGCCGCTACACGCACCGCGCAAAACAACATGCACTTTACCTGCTTCAAATTTCTTGAAGTCGATAGAGCCCCCATCACTCTCCACAGCCGGACGAATATACTCATCCAAGGCACTGATGATCTTTTTGTCTATTTCAGTAGATGCAACATTGTACTCTTCTTTCACTACATCGGCTGCTACTTCTTGCGCCTCGTCGCGTTGCACCATTTGCGCAATCACCACTCCGCCTTCCATAATGAAATCGCGAATAAACTCGCGCAATTCCATAGTAACATCTTCCCACTCCACTAAGCTCGATTTGGTCACCGAAACATAATTGTTGGCAATAAAAACACCATCAACAAAAGGAAAATTCAATAATTTTTTGGCCAAAGGCGAATTGCTGGCATCACTCGTTTTGGCAAAATCCAAAGGAGTTCCTGTGTTCAATAGCTTGTTGGCAACGTACTTCATAACGTGGGGATTCGGCGTCATTTCAGCATATATAGTGATTGGTACTGCAGTCATAATTTTAATTTTTTGGTTCTTGAGCTAAAGTTAAGTGAAATTAAGGAAGAGCCGTTAAAATTTAATAGATTTGCTTATCAATTTTTTCGATGAAGCACACTAGCGATTTCTTAGTTTTAGGTTCGGGCATTGCCGGACTCACCTATGCTCTTAAAGTAGCGCAGCACGGAAAGGTGGTTATTATTACCAAAGAAAATCCCGAAGAATCAAATACAAAATACGCCCAAGGCGGCATTGCCGCTGTTTGGAATGAAGGCGACAATTTTGAAAAACACATTAAAGACACCTTAGAATGTGGCGGCGGATTGTGCAATGAAAAAGTAGTAGAAATTGTAGTGCGCGAATCAACAGAAAGAATTAACGAGTTGATTGAGTGGGGAACAAAATTCGATAAAAACGAAGAAGGAGAATACGATTTAGCTAAGGAAGGCGGACACTCAGAACACCGCGTTCTGCATCATAAAGATATTACAGGCTGGGAGATTGAAAGAACTCTACTTAAAAAAGTACATCAGCATAAAAACATTACTGTTCTCGATCATCACTTCGCTTTAGAAGTAATTACGCAACATCATTTAGGGGTTGAAGTGACACGTAAAACAACAGATATTGAATGTTTTGGCGCTTATGTGATGAACAACAAAACAGGAAGTATTGATACTTATTTAGCGAAAACAACTTTGATGGCCACTGGTGGTGCCGGACACGTTTATCTTTCTACCACCAATCCTTTAGTGGCCACAGGCGACGGAATTGCCATGGCTTATCGCGCTAAAATTACGGTGAAAGACATGGAGTTCGTTCAGTTTCACCCAACTTCATTGTACAATCCGGGAGAAAATCCTTCATTCTTGGTCTCTGAGGCCGTGCGCGGATTTGGCGCAAGATTGGTGAACAGAAAAGGAGAATATTTCATGAAAAAGTACGATTCTCGCGAAGACCTTGCTCCGCGTGATATCGTTGCCCGTTCGATAGATAAAGAAATGAAAATTCACGGCGACGACTTTGTTTACTTAGATTGTACGCATCTCGACATGGATAAATTCAAAGAACATTTCCCCAACATTTACAACAAGTGCGTTTCGATAGGCATTCATCCCGAAAAGAATTTCATTCCAGTTGTTCCTGCTCAGCACTATACTTGTGGCGGCGTGGAAGTAGATGAAAACGGATTGTCGTCGGCCAAAAATTTATACGCCATTGGTGAATGTTCTTGCACTGGTTTGCATGGTGCCAATCGCTTAGCATCTAACTCGCTTTTAGAAGCAGTGGTGTTTGCACATCGTGCTGCCATGCACTCGGCAGAAGCTGCAAAAAACACTTCATTCAACATGAATATTCCCGAGTGGAATGACGAAGGAACAGAAGCTGCAGAAGAAATGGTTTTGATTACGCAAAGCCTTAAAGAAGTAAAAATGATGATGAGCACTTACCTTGGTATTGTGCGCTCGAACATAAGAATGAAAAGAGCTTTAGACCGTTTGGAAATTATTTACCAAGAAACAGAAGCACTCTATAAAAAAACCACCGCTTCTCGCGAATTGTGCGAATTGCGTAACGTGATTAATATAGCCTACCTCATCATCAAATGGGCATCCATGCGCAAAGAAAGCGTAGGCTTACATTTTAGTTTAGATTACTCTACAGAACCCACCAAAAAATGAGTTCAACTCCCCAAGAAATAAATGATTCGTTCAGCTATAAACGTTTGTTTATTCCTCTGCTAATTGGTGTTGTTGTTACAGCTTTATTAATTTATTTTAAAGGAGGAGAAAAAGGAATTGTTGCATCACTAGAAGAAATAGATTGGAGTTTCAATACCTTCTTATGGATTTTCATCGCCATTGTAGTTCATGCTTTACGCGATGTAGCGTATATGTGGCGATTTAGAATTTTAACCGATAAAAAAATATCGTGGCGCAAATGTTTTGATGTGATTATGATGTGGGAAACAGCCTCGGCCATTGCTCCATCAAGTGCAGGCGGAACAGGTATTGCTATGTTCATCATCAACCGTGAAGGCATCAATTTAGGCAAAAGCACTTCCATTTTAATGCTCACTCTCCTACTAGATAAATTGTTTTACATTTTGGCTGTACCAGCTCTGGTAATAATGGTAGGCACCATTCATATTTTTCCCGAAAACATGCGCTTTGTAAACAGCTTAGAATACTACATTTGGGGTGGATACATAATTATTGTAATAGCCACTACAGCTCTGTACTACGGCGTTTTCCGCAACCCTACCCTACTCAAAAACCTCATTGTAAAAACATTATTTTTTCTTCCTTTTCTTAAAAGATTTAGAAAAAAAGCAGTGAAAACTGGCAATGAAATTTTAACAGCTTCGGTAGAACTAAAAACAAAACCTTTCTCGTATTTCTTCGAAGCTTTTATCGCAACAAGTTTATCGTGGGCCGTAAGATTTTTAGTACTCAACCTAATTTTAATGGCATTGGTTCCACAATTTGATCATGTGTTGATATACCTGCGACAGCTGTTAGCTTGGTTGTTAATGCTAATTCCTTCAACCCCCGGCGCTAGTGGAGTTGTAGAAGGAACTTTCTCGGGTATCATGAAAGATGTGGGCGACGAAGGAATCATTACAGTTGCCATTTTGTTGTGGCGCTTTATCACCTATTATCCTTATATATTTATTGGCATATTGATTTTCCCTAAATGGCTGAAAAGAACCGCCAATGTAGAAGATCCTTTAGTTTAATTTATTTCCTTAAATTTGAAAGCAATGAAAAAATTATTCGGAAATATTATCAAGCGCCTACTCGACATCTTTGCTTTCTTCATCAAAAAAAGTAAAGATTTACAGTGGTATCTTTTCACACATGCCTTGAAAAAGGAGACCGATAATTTTATTGAAAACGAATATTTTAGAGCCTTTGAGCACATCAACAAAACGATCACTTTAGGTAAAAAACTAGCGCCTAAAGTGAACAATGCAGTGATTGTAGATGTGGGTGGATTAATTGGTAAAACTGCCGTGATGTACAGCAAAGCTTTTCCTCATTTAGATATCTTTTTGTACGAGCCCATTCAACAAAACTTCACCGAAATTCAAAAAAATACTGCGGCTTTTAAAAACATAAAAGCATTCAAAAAAGCCTTGGGCAATAGCAGCGGGAAATCAACGATTAATATAGCAGGTAGAGTAAGTTCCTCATCCTTATTGGAATTGAACAACACTACCTCTCCCGAAATTTTTTCGGGCTTTATGGAGCAAAAATCTACAGAAGAAATTGAAATTAATACGCTAGATGCCGAAATACCTAAAGACAAAAACATTTTGATTTTGAAATTAGATGTCCAGGGTTTTGAACTAGAAGTATTGAAAGGCGCTATGCTTTCATTAAACCGCACCGCTTGTATCGTATTGGAAACGGGAACGCACAACGCTTATGTTGGGAGTCCGCAATACCACGATATCGATGAATTTCTTCGTCACCACGACTTCGTTATTTACGATATTTTACCATCTACAAAAAACAAAGGTCAGCTGGTAGAATGGGACAGTATCTACATCCACAAAAGATATTTATGATTATTGGTTTGATAGAAATAATGCCGTTAGGGCACTATACTCTAGTTGATAGCATCACCCGCATTTATCTTTCTAACACAAGCAACACTGTAATACTTTACCTCAATGAAAAAGGAAGCAAAAATGTAAGCGCTTTGCAAAAAGATTTTGGTGAAAGATTAATTGTAAAAACCAAAAAAGCGCATGAAGATGTAAGAGCATTTTTGCAGCAAATTGCCAACGAAAAACTAGATGCCGCCTACATTGTAACGCTTGAAAGATATTTCACAGAATTCAACAAAACCAAATTCACTTATCCTCTCTACTTTGTTGTGCACAACGTAGAATCTTGGTTTTCATTGAGCATAGCGAACTCTATCAATAATTTCTTTGAAGGAATAAGCAAAGGGCGAAACATTGCCTACCTTTTGAAAAGCAACTTCATTTATCCTTTGCAGAAGAAAAAATTCATCAAAAAACTACTAGCGAACAATGGCACTTTTGTTTTGTTGAATGATTTCTTACGTGATGAAGTGCTCAAAAAAAATAGAACTAAAAAAGTAATTTCTCTTCCATTCTCGGTGCATTATTCCAAGTTGGCAGAGCAACAAATCATAAAATCAAAAATACGCATCACCATTCCAGGAATAGTTGACAATAACAGGAGAGACTACGCATCGGTATTGAGAATTTTCGATGAAGAAAAAGAACTCTTCAAAAATTTTTACGAATTGGAATTGTTGGGTCCGCTTAAAAAAACAGAAAACAACGCTAAGATTATTCAAAAAATAGCTCAACTAAATCAACAGGGATTAACGGTAATTTCATACCCTGAGAAATACATTCCATTAGAAGAATACGACCATAAATTAGCGCAAGCCGATTTAATTTTAGGTAATTTAAATGTAGCTGTAAATAAATACAGCACCTATGGAAAAACAAAAGAAAGCGGTACTGCCTTCGCAATGATTAGAGTTGCCAAACCAGGCCTGCTGCCATCAGCTTACCAAGTGATGGACGAAGTGAAAAGTTCAACCGTTTCATTTAAATCATACGATCATTTAAAAGAAATTTTAATTGGTTTCACGAAAGACAAAGAAGGAATAAACCATTTGAATGAAGAGGCTAAAAAAAATGCAGTAAAGTTTGCTCCCGAGAACTTTTATAAGGTAATACACTAAAAAAAGAAAAGTTGGACGGGCATCCAACTTTTCTTAACCTAACCTAACTAAACTTAACTAAACTACTTACAGCTTTTAAACTGAATGGGAGTATATTTTAGTACTGCAAATATACAGCATAATTTCCCAAATGCAAGTTTTGTCGAATCTTTTTTGTGTTTCGTCGAAAAATTACGGGTTTTAGTCTAATTTATTCAGCAAACCACCTGCATCTATTGTTTTCGCCTAAATAAAGTCGTATATTTCAATCACATCAGGGGAATTTATCTGCACAGTTACAGGTACTTACTAAAAATTAAAGGGGTTAATTATGACAAGTTTAAAAGTATTGTTGGTGGATGATCATCGCTTAATAAGAAAGGCGATATCTACTTTATTGAGCAACGAAGATGAGATTCACACGGTTTGGGAAGCCAGTAATTCTAACGAATGTTTTCAGCTCATGGAAATGGCAAAACCTGATATTGTGTTAATGGATATTTCCCTAGATGGCGTAGATGGAATTAGTATCACGAGAGAACTCATTCAAAAGCAGCCCGATTTAAAAGTGATTATTTTATCTATGCACCTTGAAGAAAATTATATTAAACAAAGTGTTAAAGCAGGTGCCAAAGGCTATATTTTAAAGAATTCACCTCATGAAGATTTAATTAAAGCTGTATTTGAGGTGGCGAATGGCGGACAGTACTTTGCGCAAGAAGTATCTAAAATTATGGCGCAGAATTATTTAATGTCGGAAAAAAACACCGATTCTCGTTACCATAAAGATGAAATCTTAACCAAACGCGAATTAGAAATTGTGAAATTGGTAGCCGAAGGTTTAAACAATCAAAAGATTGCCGATTTACTTTGCATTAGTCACCGCACCGTAGATACACACAGAACCAACATTATGCAAAAAGTAAAAGTAAAAAATGTGGCAGAGTTGGTTCGTTATGCTATTAAAAACCGCTTGGTTGAAATATAAATCACCTAAAACCTAACCTAGTGATGAAAGGCCAAAACGCAAATGTGTTTTGGCCTTTTACTTTATGGTGTAAATTTTTCACAACTTTTTGTATAATTCAATTGAAGTCCTATATTTGCAACCCAATAAGTTCTTTTATTACAATTATGCGAAAGTAGCTCAGTTGGTAGAGCACGATCCGTCAGCTGACGGATCGGGGTAGGCCAGTCGAGTTGTTAATTGATAAGTATGCGAAAGTAGCTCAGTTGGTAGAGCACGATCCGTCAGCTGACG
>CAMBXP010000085.1 GCA_945871895.1 Chryseobacterium gleum
TTCTGACAATAAGTTGACTTCTGTGTAGTTAAAAAGCTTAGACTCACGCCATTGGTAATCGAGATATTCACAGAATCGGCCGTTGGACATGCTCCACCTGTTACATATTTAATTTTGTAGGTGTTTTGTGCCAATGATGATGGATCAAAAGCACCTGTTGCTGCATTCGTAATTCCCGTTCCACTCCATGTTCCACCTGGCGTGCTGCCTCCTGTTAAGTAGGTATTTAAAGTAATGGCTGGTGATGAACTACACATCGCGCCAACCGTATTTATCTTCGCGCTATCTGTTGCGTTTACCGTGATAGATGCTGTTTTGATGTCCCCACATGTTCCAGTGATGCTGTATGTTATAGTGTTCGCACCAACTGCTGCGTTCTTCGGATTAAAAGTCCCTAAGGTTGCACTTGTGATACCTGCTCCACTCCATGTGCCTCCTGTATTAACCGCCTTTAACGTTACCGCTGCTGCGTTCTTACAAAACGGGCCAACTGGAGTTATATCTGCCGTATCTTTCTTTATAATATGAAACTGCACTGTATCATCTGAACTACAACCATTAGCCGTTACATCGTATTCCACAACATGCATCCCTGTTGAATAATTCTTAGGTACAAAACTACTTCCGCCCAAAGCAACATTATCAACTTTCCATGAACCACCAGCTGTTACTGCTGTTAAATTTACTGCTGTGGATACATCTCCGCAATAAGAACCTAAGGCGTTAATCGAAGAATCGGGTAAAGCATTTATCGTTATCGTTTTCATCGCCGAGGAATCTACACAACCATTCGCCGTAGCTATCACTTTATAATTATGAGTCCCAACCGTCGTTAATCCTGGCGTTGTAGTTGCCGCTCCTGTTCCTGCATACTTCCACTGATAGGTTATTGCCCCACCTCCTGTTACTGTTGCCGAACCAGTTAATGTATGCGGCACCCCTTTACAAAAACTCGTTTGATTTGGGTTAACCGTTACCGTTATTGCTGTTGGCAAAGGCTTAATTACTACTATCGCTGAATCGGAGGTTTTTACACATGATTTAGCTAGATTACCTGTGTTGGCAACAACAATTCTATACCAGGCAGTTTTAGAAACATTGGATAAAGTATTAGTTGTTCCACTAACAACACCTGCAGCCAAAGTATCTTTCCATAAACCTCCGTTGTTATGGCTTACCTGCCATTTATAATCCAAACCATTACTTAACGACTTTGCAACAATAGTTGCTTTGTTTGGGTCACAAACATTTAGAGTGCTTGCGACATAATCAATTTTAGGAATATCGGTTGGGGCAGTGCAACAAGATTTTGCCTTTATCACAACTGGAATAGGATCGCATGCTTCTGATTTTTCAATCACCATTTGTCCGAAAGCCCCATAATGAGAACTGTAACTTGTAATATCAATATAGCCAGGTAAAGAATAGGTGCTTGCTGTACCCGACCATACAGCAGTTGTAAACAAGTTACCACCTCCAGTTGCTTTCAATTTATAGTTGCCCGCAGGCACATTAATATCTAAAGTTACAGTACCTGCAGCACCGCAAGGAACCGCAACAGTCTTAGTAGTTACAACAGCATTACTAGCATCTAAAAGTTGAACTGTAACATTACTTGTTCCGCCGCCACCAGCGCAAGAGCCAGTCCAATTTTCAATTCCCATTTTAGCCGACTTGATATTGATAGCCTGGTAAGTGGTGATATTTGTTGTATAAGCTCCAGCACCTTGAGAGCTGGTAACCGAAGGGCCAGCCATTGTACCTGCATTACTCGTCGTAGCATTTTGAATCCACAAAGTTTGATCACCAGTGGTACCTCCTGCTGGAGTCCACGGCACAGAAACGCCCGTACCAATAATAGGTGTCATAGTTTGAGAAGTTGACCACTTATATGATTTACCATCACCAACAATAAGATCAGTAGAAGTTCCTCCACCATCGCAGTACTCAAGATTGGTTGGCGCAGTGGGCAATTTTGAAGTTACATTAAATACCTCAACAACATTACAAGAATGACCAGCAGTGCTATTAACCGTTAAAGTATGATTACCTGCTTTATTTACAGTATAAGTTTTCGTTGTAGCAGCGCCCGAAGGCCCGCTCCATGCAACAGAACTAACACCAATTGTTGGTGTCGTTATTCCGCAATCAACGGTGTACGAGCTGGGACTGCAAAGCTCCAAATCAGCAATATTAACAGCTAAATTCTCTACCAATACCACATTATCATTCACAGAACAATCATTATCTGGATCATCTATACAAACACGATAAACCCCAGTTGTACTAACTGTTTTCGACCACACCCCTGTGTTGGTTTGTGTTTGCGGATTGCCTGTTCCAGAGAACCAATAAATAGAAGCATTTCCTTGCTGACCTGCAGAAACATGAGGATCTAAGGTAATATTGGTTCCAGGGTAAGTACACAAATTAATAGTATCGGGCAATTGAAAATCGGCAGTATAAGCATTACCTGCGGCTAAATTCTGACAAGAGTTAATGAACGAAATATCATCCATCGCCACGTCTAACCCACCAGAACCACCGCTTGAATTCACAAATTCAAAGCGGATAGTTACCTTATCATAAATACCAACCGGAGTCCATTTTGCATTCATTTGCGTCCATTGCATTAGTCCGGTTGTAGTACCTGCCGCAGGCAGTGTAACCTTATTCGCTAAATCTTGCACCCCGCCCAATTCAGGGATAACAACAACCTGCATTTGAGGTGCTGTACCAGTAGAGAAATTTGCAATGTAGGCTGAAAACCAATAATTCTGACTTGGATAAATATCAACCTTTTGTTCCCAAGCGATAGGTTTTCCACCTGTTTTTGGACTCGTTTGGCGATTATTTAAATCTACTAATAAGGCATAGCCTTTACCTGCTTTTCCAGGAGTATGATCTTTAAAATTAGCATCGCCACCGTATGACATACCCCAGTAGGTGTTGTTGGTCCAATTTGTTGAGGCACAAGTAAAGTTTTCCGCTCTAGCAACTGCATACCCATCTCCAATACCATAGTGACATCCATTACCAGCAGAACTTATATTCTGCCCCTTAAAATCCATGTCACTGTAAAAATCGAAATCACTTCCAGCGGTGGCGGCATGCTTTGTTCCTGAACCACCTAAATAGCCAGCTTCAAAATCCCCGTTACGCACAGCCTCCTTCACAGGCACATTGGTACATTGAGCGAATGCATATTGAGCAGAAAGCGCCAACAATAGCGATAGTATTTTTTTACCCATTTTAAAATCGTAAATCATTAGTAGTACATTAGCCTCAGTAGAACAAATAAACAGGCCTTTTGTTACAAGGGCGAAGATAAAAAGTTAAGGCGTGATTTCAAAGCAAAAAAAGCGCCTGAAAATCAGGCGCTTTAGAAGTTTCATTTGAAGTTAATTTATTTCATTTTATACTCTTGATAAAGCTTTCTAATCACCCCATCGCCCATGCCCGTTTTTGGCACGTTTACCACCTCGGCCCCCGACCAGCGCATTACATTTAAAAATATCTCAGCAGCTGGTTCTATCACATCAGCTCTATCGGGTTTCAAGCCCAATTCGCTAATTCTTTCTTCGTAACTGCGTTTTTTAATATCTTGATAGATATCCTTCAAAACATCGTAATCTAGCTCAGATGTTTTGCGTGATTTGGTCATTTTACTTAACTGATTAATGTTTCCTCCCGAACCGATAATCTCTAAATTCTTTTTGCCCTTGCAATTGTCTTTAATCCACTTCTTCATCTCCTCCCACGTTTCTTCACTCACTTTATTTTGCAGCAAACGAATGGTACCAATTTTAAAAGAAGTAGATGCTTCGGCTTTATTGTGGTGAAACAAAGTAAGCTCTGTGCTTCCACCACCAACATCGGTATACAAAAACGGTCGCTCGATGGCCAGCGATTGAAAAAGATGATTGGCATAAATAAAATCAGCTTCTTCTTGTCCGGAAATAATTTCAATCTTAATACCGGTTTTTTCCTTAACCTCATCAACAATTTCCAAGTTATTTTTAGCATCACGCATAGCCGATGTGGCGCAAGCTCTGTATGAAATAACTTCATGCACCTTCATCAATCTATCGAAGGCAGTCATAGTATAAACTAAATTCTTAATGGTGTCTTCAGAAATTTGTCCGTTCTCAAAAGATTCCTTCCCCAACCTTAAGGGCACACGGTACGACTCATTTTTATTGAAAATAGTTCCTTTAGCATCTTCTACCACATAATAGATAATGAGCCTGATGGCATTTGAACCAATATCAATAGCAGCAAACTTTAAAATATTCATTGAGCCGATTTTTGGCTTCTAAGATAATTGTAATAATCTATATGCGCCTGAGTTTTTTTAGATTTCACTTCAACATGGTAAGAATTTGATAAAGTGACATCTAAAACTCGGGCCTTTACATTGTCGTTCCATTGCATTTCCATGAACTCTTTAAGCTCGGCTTTTATTTTACTGTCTAAAATCGGACAAATAACCTCTACCCTGTTGTCGAAATTTCTAGTTAAGAAATCAGCAGAAGATATGTAGCACAAGGGCTTTCCTCCATTATGAAAAGTGAACACTCTTGAGTGCTCTAAATACCTTCCTACAATGCTTCTTACTTGTAAATTCTCCATACCCTCGGCACCTTCCACCACACTGCAAATACCTCTAACCATCAATCGAACATGCACCCCTGCAGCAGCGGCTGCATATATTTTCTTTACCATAGCTTCGTCATTTAAGCTATTCATTTTTAAGAAAATTTCGGCGCGTTTGCCCAGTTTCGCATTTTTTATCTCAACGTTAATTAAGGCATTTATTTTTTTTCTGCTATGGAAAGGAGAAAGAATTAAATGCTTGTATTTGTATGGTTTGTAAACATCTTCAAAAAACTTAAACATGTTGTGCACATCAACGGTAATTCTAGGGTCTGCTGTAAACAATGAAACATCTGAGAAAATTTTGGCCGTATCTTTATTAAAATTACCTGTGCCTATATTGGCGTATCGCACAGTTTTATTTCTTTCACGACGTGAAATAAGCACCAACTTACTGTGAACTTTCAAACCTTTTAAGCCATACAAAACTTTAACACCCGCCTCTTGTAATATTTGTGCCCACTTGATATTTGCTTTCTCATCAAAACGCGCCTGAATCTCCATTAACACCGTTACTTTCTTGCCATTTTGAGCAGCATTCACCAAGGCATTAATCACTGCCGATTCTTTCGCCAAACGATAAATAGTCATTCTAATGGTTCTTACCTTAGGATCGATGGCTGCATCGCGCAATAAATCTAAAAAATGAGTAAATGAGTGATAGGGATATTGCAACAAAACATCTTTCTGTTTGATGACCTTGAATAAATTTCCGCCTTTAGAAAAATCGGGATGCACCAAAGGAGGTTGTGAAGTAAATTCAACTCCAGGAATACCTAAAGAAGGAAAATCAATAAAATCTCTAACGTTGTGGTATTTACCACCAGGTATCAAAATCTCTGTCTCTACAATTTTGGCCTTTTTCAAGATGAGATTAAGTAACTTATCGGAAATCTTAACGTCGTAAACAAAACGAACTGGATTGCCTTTTTTTCTTTGTTTTATGCTATACGACAACTGATCGGTAAGACTTTTTGATGCATCGGCCTCAATATCTAACTCGGCATCACGCGTAACTTTTATAGTGTACGATTCGAAGGTGTCGTATTCTTCAAACAAGGTGAATATCTCATTTAAGTTATAGCGAATAACATCATCAACAAACATAATTGCCTGCTTATTCTTAGTGCCAGGAATCACCACAAACCTGTCGATAGCATCGGGGATTTCTATAATAGCGAACTCATCATCTTCGCCTTTTGAAGAATCTTTAAGCACTACAGAAAGATAAATGGTATCATCATGTAAATCGGGAAATTGAGGAGCCGAATTTATCATGATGGGCACTAAAAACGGACGAACCTTTCTGGTGAAATAATCTTTCACGAATTCACCTTGCTCCTTGCTTAACTTTTTCTCATCAACAAAATCAACTCCTTTTTTCTCTAATTCAACTCTAAGTGCTGCCAAAGTTTTTTCGGCTTCTTGTTGCAAACGCAAAACAGTTTTATGTATTTGAATCAACAAGCGTTTATCTTGCTTGTTATGCTCTACGTGTATTTTACGAAATAAAGAACCCACACGAACACGATAGAATTCATCCATATTATTAGAAAAAATACCTAAAAAACGCATTCTTTCTAACAAAGGATTTTTAATGTCTTGTGCCTCTTGTAAAACTCTTTCATTAAAAGACAGCCAACTTACTTCTCTGTTTATGTTTGGTATTTTCTTTCCCATAATTGTTTTGCAAAAGTAACCTAGTTAATGGCTAAACGAAATTATTCATATTAATTTTACGTAAACTCTTACACTATTTTGTAGTTTCGGGAATGAAAAAATTACTATCAAGTCTAATCATCATCTTTTTATTCTTTCAGGGAATGAGTCAAAACATCGACATCAACCTGCTCAAAGAATTAAATGTAAATAGAAATAAAAATCTTGATGGCACTTTTTTATTTTTCACCCATTCAGATATTCCTGTTTGTATTGGTGCACCCTTAATTACAACAGGTATTGGCTTACTCAAAAAAGACTCTATTTTAACTCGCAAAGGATTATACATGAGCGCTACTTTTGTGGTAGCATCGGGCATTAGCGTAGTGATGAAATATAGCATCAGCAGAGAGCGACCCTTCGTCACCTATCCTTTTATTGAAAAAATGACCGATGGCGGGAGTCCGTCCTTTCCATCTGGCCATACTTCAAGCGCTTTCGCTGCAGCAACCTCCCTCTCATTGGCATTTCCAAAATGGTATGTTATTGCGCCATCATTTATTTGGGCTAGCGGCGTAGGATATTCACGAATGCATTTGGGCGTTCACTATCCAAGCGATGTTTTGGTAGGCGCAATTGTAGGCGCTGGTTCGGCTTATGTTTGTCACTTCGCCAACAAATGGTTAGCAAAGCGAAAATAATGTGGGATAAACTCAAAATATTCTTCAAACTCAAGCCTAAAGATTCTTTGGCCCAAAGAGGCTATCCTAAAAAAAAACGACAAAGTTTTTTCGACAAAGATTTTTCTATTAAAGATTCCGACTTCAAGTTTTTCACCACCACTCGATTCATTGTTGTTTCTATCATTATCCTATTCACTCCATTGGTAGCCAATTTAGGCAAATTCATCAACAGCAAATCCTCTGTTGCTATTTGTATTGGCGAACACTTCAATGCTTTAGGTGGATACAGCTTTTTAGAATACGAAGTAATTCATCCATCGGGGGAAAAAGAAAAAGTGATTTTCACCGATCAATTTCACGAATACACATTTGGCGAAAAACAAAAACTTCTGTACTTACCCGAAGACCCCAACACATTTATTTTTCTCACTGCCGAAGAAGTGTATTTTAACTTTTGGGGAGCGATAAGTTTCGCAATCCTAATGATTTGGATATTTGGTTACGTCGCTTCGAGAAAGTAGATAAAGAAAAGACATCAAAACAAACTACCCTGCACCAAAAACTTCTCCTCCTCCACTTCCAACAACTCAAAGCTAATCACATAACCACTGTGCCTGCGAAGATTAATCACATTACCATTACTAAACATTAAATACTGTCCGCGTACACCTTGTAATTTTCCTTCTACAATTGCTTCTTTTTCGAAGCCTACGCTTTTTATTTTTTCGAGATAAGACTCAACAGGATAATGAATTTCTAAAATCTTATCATCATCGTCGGCATACTCCATCAAGTCCTCGGGAAGTTTATCGATTAAAGAATTTTTAAGTTTGACCAAATCAACTTCTTCTCCTCTTTCATCCTTGAGCATTTTTTGCCAATTCGTTTTATCAGAGATGTATTGCTTGAGCTCAATTTCTATGAGTCCGGCCAACTGTCGATAAGGCACCAACGCCAATTTAATTCCTCTGCGCGCCCCCTGATCAATCCATCGATGGTATAAATTACTCGCACGCGTTACGCCCACTTTAACATCGCTGGTTTGGGCGATATATACATAGTGTGGAACGTTGTGATTTTTCTCTTCCCAATCTATATCTCTCCCTTGATGCTCATGCGCCATGCATAATTCTGGTCTAACAATGCACTCTGAATTCTGTGGAGATTTTAAAAAACAAGGATAACAAAAACCTTGTCCGAAAGACTTATTCGTCTTCTTATCACAGGCCACGCAACGAATTTCATTAAGGAAAGTGAGTCGGATATTTTTGCCAACATAATCGTTGATGCAGATTTTAGATTGATTATCCTCGAGATAATACTTTACCGGATTGTACAATTCCACCGGCATCTTCTCTAGCTTGCCTTGCCATATCATCATAAAGCCACCAAACCTTCTATATGCGACACTCTTTTATAACCTTGCAACACATCTTCGGCCGAGAACACTATTACCAAAACGGTAACACTCACATAATTGCCTTTTGTAGAATGTTTTTCAGTGATTTCGGCCGTTTCAAAATGAGGTTTTACTTGCTCTACTTTATCTTTAGGAACGATAAATTTAAACATGTACTTTGAAGGGAAACTCATTTGAGTTTCCAACTGTTTCTTAAGATATTCGTAGCGATCGTCTGACATTGAAACACGTTTAATGTTCAATGTTTAATGTTCAATGTTAGCTCACTTTAAACATTGAACTTTAAACATTGAACTAGTAAAGCACTCTAAACTTAATTGTGTGTTTAATATTTTTCAACTCCTCAATCAATTCCTTCTTGTATGTTTTATCTACATCGGTAATCAAATAACCAATTTTTTGGTCGGTTGCCAACGATTGCGCGACGATGTTTAATCCTTGTTTAGAAAGAATTCCATTCACCTTCGCCATGATACCAGGAACATTCTCATGCACATGTAAGAAACGATGAGAGCTGCCTTGTTCTTGTAAACGAATATTAGGGAAGTTAACTGCTTTATAAGAAACACCTTTATTTACATAAGCGATGATTCTTGCAGGAACAAACTCAGCAATATTTACTTGCGCCTCTTGCGTACTTCCACCAACGTGTGGCGTAAGGATAACATTAGGCAAACCAATCAATTCAGATACAAAAGCTTCGTCGTTGTTTTTAGGTTCTTTTGGAAAAACGTCCACTCCGGCACCAGCAATTTTTCCGCTTTTTAAGTGTTTCACCAAAGCCGGTATGTCTACTACAAATCCGCGACTCAAATTAACGAACGCAGCACCATCTTTCATCGCTTTAAACTCTTTGTCACCAAAGAAATTCTTGTTTTCAGAACTATCGTCGATGTGCAAAGAAACAACATCTGATTTTTTCAACAACTCATTTAAAGTATTGCATTTCACAGCATTTCCTAAAGCTAATTTTTCGACAGAATCGTAGAACAAAACCTTCATCCCCAAAGCCTCGGCAACAACAGAAAGTTGAGAACCAATATTACCGTAACCAACGATACCCAATGTTTTGTTTCTTACTTCATAGCTGCCGTTAGCTGTCTTATTCCATTTACCCTTGTGCAATTCGGTGCTTCTTTCGAAAACGCGACGCATCAACATAATGATTTCACCTATCGCCAATTCCACCACAGAACGTGTGTTACTATAAGGTGCATTGAAAACAATCACCCCTTTTTCTTTACAAGCTTCTAAGTTGATTTGTTTGGTACCAATACAAAAAGCACCTACCGACATTAATTTATTAGCATGTTCTAAAACCTTTGCAGTTACATTGGTTTTCGAACGGATACCCAAAATATGTACATCTTTTATTTTTTTGCACAACTCAGCTTCATCCAGCGCACCTTTCATTGTCTCTACAGTGTAGCCTTCGTCGGTAAAAATTTTGTAAGCATTAGGGTGGATATTCTCCAACAACAATACTTTAATTCTGTTTTTAGGATAAGAAATAGCCATGGGCAATTTATTTAAGTATAAAAATTCTTCAAAACTCGGGGTGATATGGTCGGCAACATCTATAATGTTATTCCTTTTCACATTTTCGGTGTAAGCAAAAAACTTATTGGCAACACCATCTCTGCGGGTAACATAATCGCTAAAGCCATCGCCAATCATGTACACTTTACCTGTAAGATTCATTTTCTTCATGCACTCAATCTTTCCGTTGTGTTTCGACAAAGGATTTTTGGTGTCGAAGCCTACGATTTTACCCTCTTTAAACTTGAAGGTATTGGCGTAAACTCTTTCGGGAGGAATGTGGTATTCTTTAACGATAGGTTCAATAAACTCTTTAAAACCTGCCGACATCACATAAATATCTTTGGCGTGGGTTTTAAAAAATGATTTGTTGCGGGCAATCGACCTAGAAATCTCTTTCTTCAACCTACTTACCAGAAGTGGCAAATGCTCTTCTCGGGCTTCTAAAATGGCCAATCTTTGTTTCAAACCTTCGGTAAAAGAAATGGTGCCATCAATACCCATATCGGTGATGTGCTTTATTTTCTCAATGATTTCGGCTTGTTTAGGATTTCCTTTCAATGAAATTTCGGCAAGCACATCCAGCGCTTCCACCTGTGTTAGCGTGCTATCGAAATCGAAAACATATTTACAATTCTCGGCCATAAAATAAATGAGGGGCGAAAATAGCGAATTAAGTCTAAGGATTAAAGTATAAAGCGTAAAGTTTTTGAACAGGATAAACTACGCATGTTCAGCAAGTTCCATCCAACGCAAAGTCTTTTCTTCTAAGGTTGTGGAAATTTTAGCCAATTCAACAGAACGTTGATTGAATTCGTCTCCGCTCAGTTTACCCAATGAAAATTCTTCACTAATGCTCAATTGCTTTTTCTCTAGCGCACCAATTTCTTTCTCTAAGAGCTCGTATTCCTGACGTTCTTTGTAGGTCAGTTTTTTCTTTTCTTTTGGAACTTCAGGTTCTTCTTTTTTGGCCTTTTCCTTTTCACTTTTCCCTTCTTCTGCAAGCGCCGCCTTCATGCTTTTGTTTTCGCGGAACTGAGAATAATTACCAGGGAAATCTTGAATTTCTCCATTGCCTCTAAAAACAAACAAATGATCCACTACATTATCTAAGAAATATCTATCGTGCGACACCACAATAACACAACCTTCAAAATCTTGTAAAAAGGCTTCTAGAGCCGATAAAGTAGATAAATCTAAATCGTTGGTAGGCTCATCTAAAATTAAGAAATTTGGATTCTGAATCAAGATAGAAACCAACTGCAAGCGTTTTCTTTCCCCACCGCTCAAGCTATCTACAAAAGCTGTTTGCTTGCGCATATCGAACTGAAACTGAGTTAGCAATTGCGAAATCGACATCGTTCTTCCTCCACCCATCTTCACCTCATCGGCATAATCGCGCAACACGTCGATAACGCGCTGTCCGGGTTTTACATCTTCTAATTTCTGCGAATAATAACCAATCTTCACGGTGTGCCCTACTTCTACTCTACCACCACTAGGTTCTTCCAACGATTTAATCATGTTGAGTAAAGTACTTTTACCCGACCCGTTTCTACCAATAATGCCTACCTTTTCTTCTTTCTTAAAGACGTATGAAAAATCTTTAATAATTGTTCTTTCACCGTACGATTTGCTCACATGGTGCAACTCCAACACTTTCTTACCTATTCTGCTTACATGACTTTCAATAGAAATCTTTCTTTCTTCTTTAAAGGAAGAAGCCTTCTCACGAATTTCATCTACCGCATCAATTCTGTATTTCGCTTTGGTGGTGCGTGCTTTAGGCATTTTTCGCAACCACTCTACCTCTTTACGCAAGGTGTTTTTTGCTTTATCGGCTACCGTTTTGGCGTTATGAATACGCTCTTCTCTCTTCGATAAAAAATACTCGTAATTTCCAGCATAATGCCACATCGTACCTTGATCAAGTTCGATGATACTGGTACAAACATTATCTAAGAAAAATCTATCGTGGGTAATCACCAACAAAGTGATTTCTGGTCGAGTCATGTATTTCTCCAACCACTCCACCATTTCTAAATCGAGGTGATTGGTAGGCTCATCTAACAACAAAAACTCGGGTTCTTCAATCAAGACTTTAGCCAAAGCCAACCTGCGTTTTTCACCACCACTCATATTGGTAGTAACATGATTGGGCATATTGAGCTGCAAACTTGTAAGTACCTCTTGAATCTTCGCCTCCGTATCCCAAGCATGAGTTTTTTCAATTTCATCAAGTACCTTTTGCATGGTGGCATTATCGCTAAGGCCTTCATCCAACATCTTTTGATACTTCTTAATCAATATAATTTTCGGATTCTTAGAATCGTAAATATATTCCTGAATGGTTTGTCCGCTTACAAACTGAGGATCCTGCTCCAACCACCCCATCTTAATACCCTCACGAAAAACGATATTACCATCGTCGTGCAAAATTTGTCCCATCAACATTTTAAAGATGGTACTTTTACCTGCGCCATTCTTAGCCACCAGCGCCACTCTATCGCCTTTCGCTAAACCGAAAGACACGCCTTCAAACAACACTTTCTCATCGAAGGCTTTCGATATATTTTCTACACTGAGGTAATTCATGGGGCAAAAATAGGTTTTTGTTGGGA
>CAMBXP010000086.1 GCA_945871895.1 Chryseobacterium gleum
GGAACGAAGCAACCTTATGATATACTTGATTAGTTTGCTTCGTTCCTCGCAATGACGAACTAGATTTAATTTTCATAACGATAAAAAGTTTTTCAAAATTTGCTCGCCAACTTTTCCACTTTTCTCAGGGTGATACTGACAAGCATAAAAATTATCTTTCTGAATAGATGCGCTGAAAGGAGTGATGTAATCGCAAGTTTCAACGGTATATTGATTCACAGGAACATAATAACTGTGCACGTAATACACTTGATTTTCACCATTGTTAAACACAGCGTTTTTTCCAGAATTACCATTCCAACCCATGTGCGGAACTTTCATCGTAGGATTAAAAAGTTTAACAGTCTCCTCAATAATACCAAGGCACGGTGTGCCCCCTTCTTCAGAAAACTTACACAACAATTGCATACCCAAACAAATTCCCAAAACAGGTTGTTTTAATTGAGGAATAAGTGTATCTAAACCTTGAGCTTTCAATTCATTCATGGCAGCTTGTGCGTGACCAACACCTGGAAAAATAACTTTGTCTGCTGCTAATATTTCCTCCGCGTTGTTCGATAGAATAGGTGTTACACCCAAGCGCTGAAATGCGTATTTCACCGATTGTGTATTTCCTGCTCCGTAATTTATGATGACCAATTTCATTTTATAAAACTCCTTTTGTTGATGGCAGACTATTGCTATCTGCATCGCGCTTAATCGCCATTTTAATAGCTTTTGCTAAAGCCTTGAAGATGCCTTCAATTTTGTGGTGTTCGTTAGTGCCTTCGGCTTTGATGTTTAGGTTGCAACGGGCAGTATCGCTAAACGATTTGAAGAAATGGTAAAACATTTCTGTTGGCATGTCGCCCACTTTTTCACGTTTGAATTCTGCGCTCCATTCAATCCACGGACGCCCACCAAAATCAATGGCAACTTGCGCCAAACAATCGTCCATTGGCAAGCAATAGCCGTAACGTTCAACTCCTAATTTATTGCCCAAAGCTTTGTTGATGCATTCGCCTAAAGCCAAGGCTGTATCTTCAATGGTGTGGTGTTCATCAATTTCTAAATCACCTTTGGTAAGAACAGTTAAATCCATTCCTGAATGGCGTCCGATTTGATCTAACATATGATCGAAAAATGGCAAGCCAGTAGAAATAGAAGTTTTACCAGAACCATCTAAATCCACTTCAATTTTGATTTTGGTTTCTTTGGTGTTTCTTTCTACAACAGCTGTTCTATCGGCTTTTCGCAAGAACTCCCAAATCTCTTTCCAAGAAGTAGTTTTAATTGCGATGGTAGAAGCGAGGTCGTTTTCTTTTGAAGTTATTTCTGCCGCTCCAAGCGCTTCGTTGTTGTTTAACCAAATACCTTTTGCGCCTAAATTGGCGGCAAGCTGCATGTCGGTAATTCTATCGCCAATCACAAAAGAGTTGGCTAAATCGTATTCTCCCGACAAGTATTTTCCTAACATTCCAGTACCCGGTTTGCGAGTAGGAGCGTTGTCTTTAGCGAAAGTACGATCAACGAAAATATCGGTGAATTCAATGCCTTCGCCTTTCAAAGAATTGATGATCATATTCTGACAAGGCCAGAAGGTGTCTTCTGGGAAAGAGTCGGTGCCCAATCCATCTTGATTGGTTACCATCACCAAAACGAAATCTAATTTTTCGGCAATTTTACTTAGGTTTTGAAATACTCCTGGGTAGAATTCCAATTTATTTAAATCGTCGACTTGGTAATCGTTTGGTTCTTTAACCAACACTCCGTCGCGATCGATGAATAGTACTTTTTTCATTTTTTGTATTGTAGGGGCGAATTGAATTCGCCTGTTATTCATATTGTGTGGGCGTATTCAATACGCCCCTACGGTTATTTTAAATCTTTCAAAGTGTTAATCACTTCTTTATTTTCCTCAGGTGTACCAACAGAAATTCTAATACATCCTTCACACAAAGTCACCGTGTTTCTGTTGCGCACAATGATACCTTTTTTCACTAAATAATTATACGTTGCGTTGGCATCATTTACTTTGGCTAAAATGAAGTTGGCGTCGCTTGGATAAACTTTTTGAGTGATACTTAACTTTGCTATTTCTTCGGCCAATGCTGCTCTTTCTTGATTCAATAAATCAATTTCCTTTTGTACTTTTTCTCTTTCTTCTAACTTTTTCAACACTGCTTGTTGCGTAAGTTCGTTGATGTTGTAAGGAGGTTTAATCTTGTTTAAAACCTTAATGATTTCTTTGCTGGCATAAGCGATACCCATGCGCAAAGCAGCCAATCCCCATGCTTTCGAGAAGGTTTGCATCACAAATAAATTAGGGTACAAGTCCAAATAACTCACCCAACTTTCTTGAGCTGAGAAATCGGCGTAAGCTTCGTCGATAACAACAATTCCATTGAATCCTTTATTGATTCTTTTGATGTCTTCGGGGTCGATGCTGTTACCTGTTGGATTGTTGGGAGAGCATATGAATATCAATTTTGTTTTAGCGTTCACAGCATTTAAAATCGCTGGAACATCCAATTGAAAATCTTGGGTAAGCGATACCTTTTTAATCTCAATATTGTTGATGTTGCTGTACACTTCGTACATTCCATAAGTAGGGGGAAGAATAATAACATTGTCTTCTTTTGGTTCGCAAAAAGCACGAATAATTAAGTCGATTACTTCATCGCTTCCGTTACCGAAAAGAATGTTTTCTTTATCGATATTTTTGATCGCCGCCCATTTCTTTTTTACTTCCCATTGCATAGGATCGGGATAGCGATTGTGCCCTGTGTTAAACGGATTTTCATTCGCATCTAAATAAATGCTCGCTTCGCCCGAGAATTCATCTCTGGCAGAGGAGTAGGGAGTTAGCGCTGCTATGTTGGGGCGCAATATTTTGGATAAATCGAAGGTCATAATTTTTTGTTTTTTACTTAGTTCGTCATTGCGAGGTACCCCGAAGCAACCTTATGCTGGTTATGAGTTTGCTTCGGGGTACCTCGCAATGACGTACTTCGTGTTTATTCTCTTTTTAATCTAATACTCACTGCATTTTTGTGTGCTATTAATTCTTCTGCTTCGGCCATAATTTCAATTACATTACCCAACTCTTTCAAACCATCTTGTGTAATTCTTTGGAAGGTTATTTTCTTCACAAAAGAATCTACCGATACGCCGCTGTAAGCGCGAGCGTAGCCGTTGGTTGGCAAGGTGTGGTTGGTACCCGAGGCATAATCTCCAGCACTTTCTGGCGTGTAATTTCCTAAGAAAACAGAACCTGCATTTACAATTCTATCGATGAAGAAAGCTTCTTCTCTGCTTTGTAAAATCAAGTGTTCGGGAGCGTATTCGTTGATCAAAGCCAAAGCTTGGTATACATCTTCCACACAAATTAAAATCGAATTATTTAATGCTTTAGCAGCGATTTCTTTTCGAGGTAAATCGTTTAATTGCTTCTCCACTTCGGCTTTCACTTCAGCAATCATGTTTTCTTGTGTGGTGACAAATACAACCTGACTATCGGCACCATGTTCTGCTTGTGATAATAAGTCGGCAGCGATGAAAGACGCATTACCCGAATCATCTGCAAATACTAAAACTTCCGATGGTCCGGCTGGCATATCAATCGCCACACCTTCCATACTTGCGTATTGTTTGGCGGCGGTTACATATTGGTTGCCCGGACCGAATATCTTATAAACTTGTTTCACTGTTTCAGTACCGTAAGTCATTGCGCCAATCGCTTGTGTACCGCCCAATTTGTGAATTTCTGTGATGCCACATAAATCGGCAGCGAACAGAATTGCAGGATGAATTTTCCCTTCCTTGTTGGGAGGAGAACACATTACCATTTGTTTGCATCCAGCGATTTTAGCTGGAATAGACAACATCAATACAGTAGAAAAAAGAGGAGCAGAGCCACCAGGAATGTACAATCCCACTTTTTCGATTGCCGTAGTTTTTCTCCAGCAATCAATACCGTTTGATATTTTAACTGGAGCTTCAACTACCAATTGATTCTCGTGAAATTTGCGAATGTTGCGTGCCGCTTTTTCGATAGATGATTTTAAATTCTCGGGAACTAAAGCAATAGCTTCTTCAATTTCTGCTTTAGAAACTTTGATAGAAGATAATTCACAACGATCAAAATATTCTGTGTAATAGAGCAGAGCTTTATCACCTTCAGTTTGTATTCTTCCAAAAACCTCCAAAACGGTATTTTGAAGATTGGTTTTAGAACCAACAGGTCTTTTCAAGATTTCGTTCCAGGATTCTTTAGCTGGATTTATGTAAGTTTTCATTTGAACAATTCTTTAAGCAATTTCAATAATGGGAAAGTAATCAACTCTCCTCCTTTTGAAGGAGGAGAGTTGAAATGTGACTCTAAACTTGTTATATATGATTTGCTAATTCGCATTCAAGTTCTGTTAGATAACCATTTTCTCAATAGGCACAATCAATATTCCCTGCGCGCCAATTGCTTTCAACTGATCAATAATATTCCAAAAATCACTTTCAGTAATTACAGTATGAACTGAGCTCCAGCCCGATGCGGCCAAAGGCATCACCGTAGGAGATTTCATACCTGGAAGTATTCTGATGATCTCATCAATCTTATCGTTTGGCGCATTTAACAACACATATTTGTTGTTTTTTGCAGCCATCACTGCGTCTATTCTGAACAATAATTTATCAAGAATTTCTTTTTTACCAGTGCTCAAATTTTTGTTCGTCGCCAACACAGCTTCGCTTTTCAGCATCACTTCAACCTCTTTCAATCCGTTTTTGAAAAGTGTACTTCCGCTGCTTACTAAGTCGGCAATACCATCGGCCAATCCGATATTCGGAGCAATTTCCACCGAACCAGAAATAACGTGTATATCGGCATTGATTCCTTTTTCCTTAAAGAAAGCATTTACGGTATTAGGGTAAGAGGTAGCGACTTTTCTGTTTTGAAACCATTGTAATCCTGGGTAATCCACTTCTTTTGGAACAGCCAACGATAATCGGCATTTCGAGAAACCCAATTTGCGAAGATTCACCAATTCTTTTTCTTTTTCAATCAAGGTGTTTTCACCAATGATAGAGATATCGGCAACGCCATCGGCCAAGTATTGAGGAATATCGCTGTTTCTAAGGTATAGCACTTCTAAGGGGAAGTTGGTAGCTGCTGCTTTCAATTGATCTTTTCCGTTATCTACTTTAATACCGCACTCTTTCAACAATTGAATAGAGTCGTCGAGTAGTCTACCTGATTTTTGTACTGCAATTTTTAAAGTTTCCATTATTTAGTTCAATGTTTGATAATTTAATTTTTTTCTTCATCTGTATTATCGAATCTTCGATTTAATGTTCAAAGTTCAATGTTAGCTATAAAGCAAAAACCCGCCGATAGGGGCGGGTTTTGCTTTGTATATTATATTACAGCATCATCGCGCTCACCTATTGGCAAGAGTTGTTATGGTGATGATGATGTACAGTTAAATTCATTTTATTACTTGTTATGTGGCAAATGTAGAAGATTAAATTTGTTTTGCAAAAATTCAAGGCAATTAAATTCGTGCGATAGCTTCTATTATTTTACTGCAGGCTATTTCTATTTCATTTTTGCTAATTATCAGCGGTGGTGCAATTCTCAGGGAATTATCGTTAAACAAAAACCAGTCAACGAAAACACCATTCAACAAACATTCATGATTCACGGCGAAATTAAAATCTTTCGATTCAAATTCTACTGCTAAGAGTAGTCCTTTACCTCGTATAGATTTTATTTTTGGGTGAATCAATAATTTTCTAAATAAGGCTTCTTTTTCGGCAATAGCATCAAGCAATCTTTCTTCTTCAATCACCTCAATGCACGCCAAGCTAGAGGCGCACGAAACTGGGTGTCCGCCAAAAGTAGTGATGTGTCCTAAAATCGGACTCTCCATCAAGCAACTCATGATTTCTTTTGAACTGATGAAAGCCCCAATAGGCATTCCACCACCCATTCCTTTGGCGCAAATCAAGATATCAGGAATAACATTATAATGCTCAAAGGCAAACATTTTTCCGGTTCTACCAAAACCACTTTGCACCTCGTCGAAAACCAGTAAAGTTCCTGTAGCATTGCACTTTTCGCGAAGTGTTTTTAAATAGTCGTTTTCTGGTAAAATTACCCCAGCTTCACCTTGAACAGGTTCAACAAAAACAGCTGCTGTATTTGTTGTAATATGTTGTAAATCTTCAAAAGAATTGAAAGAAATAGCTTTTGTCATAGGCATTAAGGGGCGAAATGCGTTTTTATATTTTTCGTCGCCAATGATGCTCAATGCACCCGTTGTGCTGCCATGATAGGCATTTTTAAAAGAAATTATTTCTGTTCTGTTTGTGTATCTCTTGCTTAATTTAATAGCACCTTCAATAGCTTCGCTGCCCGAATTCACAAAATAAATATTGTTTAAAGAAGAGGGCAGAAGTGAGGCTATTTTTTGGGCTAGTTTACTTTGCGGACCTTGCACCAATTCGCCGTAAACCATGAGGTGCATGTATTTATCCACCTGCTCTTTAATGGCTGTTACAACTTTTGGGTGGCAATGGCCCACATTACTAACCGATATGCCCGATATTAAATCGATGTATTCTTTGCCATCGGGCGCATACATGATCACACCTTGTGCTTTTTCAATTTCTATTTGAAGAGGGAAAGGTGATGTTTGCGCTTGGTATTGTAAGAAGAGTTGACGATTGTTCATATTATTTTGCGGGTTTACCGATTCTAACGCCTACCGACAAATATATGTTTACTGCATTAAATTGCAAAGCATCCCAACTGGGGTCGGTTTTAGACAATAGTTCTCCGTCATACCAACTTTCATTAATATTGAAATTCATTCTAGAACCCATTATTCCCAGTTCGAAAAAGCTTGGATAAATATCGTCGTATTCATTTCCTAAGTGATATCTAAGACTAGTGCCAAGTGAATAAACCATGCCTTCTCCCTTAATCTGACTGCGCACATCGTCAACATATTTTATCTTGTCCATTTTACCATATCCACCTTCTGCAGTGATTTTCCAAAGTAATCTGTCTTGGTTGTAGGCGTAATAATTGAAATTTCCATGGGCGAAAAGTAAACTACCTACATTGTGATTTATTTTGGTGGAGTTGTTGGCCGACATATAGGCATTCGATTGGTCGTTCAATATTACTATACTTGCTCTTCCGCCAACAGAATAAGACTGATTCAACATTACTTCTGCCGAAAATGGAAATTCGAAGGCAGATGCTGGCGCAGGAGTGGCATTGAACACAGGATGAAAATAAGAATTTTTGCCAGCACCCAATGATAGAATAACATTACCCCCCTTGGTGTTTTGAGCCAAGGTGATGTGCGATGCTAAAATAAGAAGTAATATGTGTTGGAAGATTCTCTTCATTAATGGTAAAACAAAGTTGAGCGGTGGAAGTTACAATTAATTTTAAGGCTTAATGGCTTTGAGGGAAGGCTTATTGTTAATTCACTTGCTCTTTCATGCTATTATATATTACTTCTTGTATACGAGTTCTAATATTGTATTTAAGAAGTTTGTTGCTTAGGTTGGCATTGGGGTACGTTCTGTTTGCCAGGAAAATGTAAACAATTTGTTTGTCGGGATCGGCCCAAGCAATGGTACCTGTAAATCCTGTGTGTCCAAAACTTTCTCTACTTACATAAGTGTAAGTCGGACCGTCTTTATCTCCCGTAGGTTTATCAAAACCAGCGCCTCTTCTGTTGCCTTCTTTGCAAAACTGACAACGGGTATATTCTTTAATAACAGCAGAATCTAAGTACTGCACACCACCATACTCTCCATTGTTAAGATACATTTGAAACAATTTAGCAAGGTCGTTGGCATTAGAGAATAAACCTGCGTGTCCGGCCACACCACCCAGCATTGCAGCGCTAGGGTCGTTTACTTCACCTCTTAGCAATTGTCTTCTAAATGTGCTGTCTATTTCCGAAGGCACAATTCTCGCTATAGGAAATTTTTCTTTGGGCAAATAGGTCAAAGTACTTGCGCCTAAGCGCGCATAAAACAAACTATCGGCTAAAATATTGAGTGGAGCATTACCATATTTTTCATCAATATCTTTCAAGAAATAGTATCCTAAATCACTGTATTTATATTGCTTGTTTTCCAGCATTTTGTAATTAAAAATGATGGAACGAATGCTGTCTCTGAATGTGTTTTTTAAGTAAAGATTATCGGTAATCTTAATAGAATAATTGGGACTAGGATATTTAGAATAAATGTTAGAATCAAGCACGCCATTATTTATTGTGTTTTTATAAAATGGTATAAAAGGAAAGAGTCGGGCTTGGTGCGCCAGCATCTCCCTCAAATTTACATTTTGGCATTTTGCGGTATCGGGAACATAAAGGTAGTCGCATAAATTCATGTCGAGACTCACAGAATCTACCTCATCTAATTTCATAAAAACAGGAAGTGTAGCTGCAACTTTGGTAATAGAGGCTATGTCGTATAGGTCGGTTTTTTTAACAGGCTCTTTGTCCTCGTATGTCTGTTTGCCAAAAGCTTTCCAGTAAACTACATCGCCATTTCTTGCTACTAAAATCTGACAGCCAGGAAAGGCCCTCATGTTGATTCCTTCCAAGGCAATAGAATCAATTTTGCGCAAAATGTTTTGATTCATTCCCTCATCTTCGGGAATGGAATACTTAAAGCGTTTTTTTTTTAATGCGATACCGCTGCCAGATGGATAAGAAGCAGATCCTGTGACGGGCAGTTTACCTGATGCTCCTATACCTCCAAAAATTAATTGTGCTGCGTATTCTCTGCAAATTTTTGAATCATCGAAAGCCATGATTAATGCTTCGGGATTCACTTTACCTTCGAAATATTGCAAGCTATAAGGATTGGCGAATAGCGCTAGAATCACTTTTTTGGTTTGGGCAATTTGGGCAATATAATCAATGGTTTCTTGCGTGATACCAAAGTTTTTGTTGGGTTTGCTGTTGGTTCCATGAATACCAATAACCACATAATCATAAGGGGCTAACGCTTCTAGTGTTTTTGCTTTAGCGCTGTCGTTTGGTGTTTTGGTTAAATTGAAATTTTTAACGGTATGGTAGTTTAATAAAGTTTGTTGAAACTCATTTGTTTTGGTGTTTTCGTTGAACGACAAACAAGCCACTTTTACTTTTTCTAGGTTGGCAATTGGTAAAACATCATTGTTGTTTTTAAGCACTGTCATCGATGCTTCTACCAATCTTCTGTTCAACATGTCGGCATAAGGCGTGTTTAATCTTTCATACAAACTATCGGTTTTGATAGGTATGTAGTGGTCTAAACCAGCCCATTGTTTAAGGGCCAAAACTTTTTTACATCTTTTGTTGATTTCTTCAACCGTGATTTTCTTTTGAGAGATAGCCAATTTAATTTGTTCGATGGCCTTAGCTACATCTTCAGAGAACAATAAAATATCGTTACCTGCCAAAAGAGCTTTTACATCTACTTCTCCTGGTTTGTAGTATTTACTTACACCTTTCATGTTCAAAGCATCGGTGAAGGTAACACCTTGAAATCCTAAGTCGGTTTTCAATAATTCTTTCACCACATGAGGAGAAAGGGTAGAGGCTAAATTTTTAGTGTTGTCGTAAGCTGGTATATATAAGTGAGCCACCATGATACTTCCAATACCACTATCAATTAAGGCTTTGAAAGGGTATAGTTCTATAGAGTCTAATCTTTTTTTGTCGTGACTCAGCATGGGCAATTCTAGATGTGAATCGGCATCGGTATCACCGTGACCAGGAAAATGTTTAGCCGAGGCCAACACATGAACACTTTGCAAGCCTTTCATATATGCCACACCTTTTTGAGCAACGTTGTATTTATTTTCGCCAAATGAGCGAGAGTTAATTACCGGATTTTTAGGATTCACATTCACGTCAACCACTGGAGCGAAATCAACATGAAGATTCAATTCTTTGCATTGGCGACCAATCTCTTGTCCCATAGCATAAATCAAATCGTTGTCTTGAATTGCGCCCAATTGCATTTGTCTGGGAAAAGAAGTGGTGCTGTCTAAACGCATGGCTAAGCCCCATTCTCCATCAATAGAAGTAAGAATAGGCACGCGAGATATTTTTTGTAAATAATTGTCCATGTTGGCCTGACGAACCGGTCCGCCTTGCATATAAATCACTCCTCCAATTCCATATTTGGTAACGAGGTTCGCTATTTCTTTTAGATGATTGCTATCCTTTTTAGAGTACACAGGATACATGATGAGCTGCGCAATTTTTTGGTCGAGGGTAAGGGTGTTAAACACTGAGTCAACCCATGCGCTGTTGGTGTCTGTTAAAAAATCCGGACCTTTTTTAGTCACTGCGTTTTTTGATTTTCTACCGGCAGTAAAAGCCAAACAGAAAACAGCAAAAGCAAAAATCGATAGGGCAAAATATTTCTTCATAAAGTAAAAATATACTTCATAGTGAGCAAAATCAGTTCCAATGTTTATATTTTCTTAACAGAGGAGGGTTAATAGAGTGCGCGTTACTGTTTTTTGATACTTTACCTTTAACTTTTCGCTTATCTTTAGGCCTATGAAAATCGGAATCGTTTGTTATCCTACCTACGGAGGTAGTGGAGTAGTAGCTACAGAGCTAGGTATAGCCTTGGCTGCTAAAGGGCATCAGGTGCATTTTATTACGTATAGTCAGCCCGTTAGATTGGGCGAATTCAACTCAAATATTTTCTTTCATGAGGTGGTGGTGTCGGAATACCCACTGTTTCAATATGAACCTTATGAAGTGACCTTAACCAGTAAAATGGTAGATGTTGCGGAACATGAGAAATTAGATTTGCTGCATGTTCATTATGCCATTCCGCATGCATCGGCTGCATATTTAGCCAAACAAATTCTAAAAGAAAAAGGAATCAATATTCCAATCGTTACTACTTTGCACGGAACCGATATTACTTTGGTGGGTAAAGATCCATCTTTTGAACCAGTGATTAGTTTTTCAATTCAACATTCAGATGCAGTGACTGCTGTTTCCGAAAGTTTGAAGCAAGATACTTACACACATTTCAAAACCAAAAAAGATATTTCAGTTATTCCCAATTTCATTTGTTTAGATAAATACAAACCCACTAAAGGGTGCGCTAGAAGTGCTTTTGCTAAAGAATCTGAAAAAATTGTGATGCATGTTTCTAACTTTCGCAAGGTGAAAAGGGTGGAAGATGTGGTGCGTATTTTTAGAAGAGTGAGAAGTAGCATCGATGCTAAGTTGGTGCTGGTGGGCGATGGGCCCGAAAGAATGAACGTAGAGCATTTATGCAGAGAATTGGAAGTGTATAACGACACTCGCTTTTTAGGAAAAGTAAAAGATGTAGAAGAATTGTTGGGCTTCGCCGATGTGTTTTTGTTGCCAAGTGAAAGTGAGAGTTTTGGTTTGGCAGCATTGGAGGCTATGGCTGCGTCGGTGCCAGTTGTTTCTACCAATACGGGCGGACTTCCAGAAGTTAATATTCAAGGTAAAACTGGTTTCTTAACAAATGTTGGTGATGTAGATGGCATGGCGAAGTTTACCTTGGAAATTTTGACTAACGGCGATTTGTGCGCCGAGATGCGCATTAATGCAAGAAAGCGAGCTGAAGAATTTTCGTTGGAAAACATCTTGCCAATGTACATGAAGGTGTACGAAGATGTAATAAAAAACAAGTAATTTTTAATTGAAGAGAGAAGTTCTGCCGCTGCTGTTGGTGCATTGCTGAACCAAAACAGGTACCGTGATGTTTTTTTCTACCATGTCGTAATACGCAGCTTCCTCAGTATCGTAAACGCCAACTACTGTTTCGTTCAAAATCATAATAAAACGGTCAGGGTATTTTTCTATAAATTCCTTTTCGTGTTTTAAATAATATTGAAATTCTTTCTCTAACATTGCGTTATGTAAGTCGAAACTACTTTTAAGTAGCGTTAAACTATTAAATACCTTAAAATAGATGCGAAAAAAAATGTTGAAGTTGTTAACAGTAAAAAGAGGATTAAGTTTATTTAACGTTTCCTTAATTTTGATTTTTTCGGCTTGTACTAAGGAAAATGACAGAACTATTCATGGTGTTTGGAAACTGGAAAAATACTCCTGTGATGCTTTTTCTAATTATCGCGAACTCACCTTCTTTTTTGACACAACTGCCATTTCTTCCGATTCAGCTTGGTACATTGATCCTTTGGTTTTGAATGACACGGTGATGGTTAAGTATGCGTTGAATGGTAGTGAATTAGAAATTACCGATGCTAAGAATGCATGGAAGGGGACTTTCCCTTTTAAGTTTTCCAGTGCCAAAATCATTGAGATTACTCGTGCGGGTAGCAAATGTGGTGAAGAGAGATATACTTTTTACAAATAATTTTTGTAGAATTTGCTTTGTTACGGGCGTCCGTCAGCTGACGGACGCCCGTAACAAAGCAA
>CAMBXP010000087.1 GCA_945871895.1 Chryseobacterium gleum
ATATTTGCTTTTTGTTTTTGCATTTTTTGGAACCGGTATGCTTTGTTTTTTATTCTGTTGGGTTTTCGTAGGGGCTCCCCGTGCGGGGGCCCAACTCATTTTTTATTGGGCACCCGCAAGGGGAGCCCCTACGAAAACCCAACAGAATAAAAAACAAAGAATACCGTTACCAAAAAATGCAAAAACAAAAACCAAATATCTACAAGTTCATCAAATTATCACTTGCGGGTATTTTCATTTTATGCATCAATTGGTCGTGCGAAAAAGACAAAGGAAGCGACATTTACAAAGTGTGGTATTTATTAGAAGTGCCCAATAAATTCGATGTAAACATTGCCTATCACTCAGATAAATATGCAGCCACAGGAAATTTAGAAACTATTCAATATACTGATACTACTTACTCTCCTTTCACAGCAACTTTAAGCGAAACCTCATCGAAAATAAAATGCTGGGTGGGCAATCATGTTCAAAAAGACCGCAACACTCCTTATTATATAGATGTGCAATTTAACGACAGTACAACTTTTGATTACACTAACGGAAAGAAATATGTGTTGATGGTTTTTGCGAATGACACTTCGCTAATTGATTCAATTCAGTTTACACCGACTTTCAACAAATTGAAATTGACTGGTAATATTCCTGAGAAGTTTTAGTGAATTTCAAAATTAATTTATCCATAGTTCATTGCGAGATTTGATATAAGAAATCGACATTTATAGAGCTTATAATTTATGTGTAGGCCAATAGTTCCTTCGGGGTACCTCAGGATGACAACCATTCCCTGAAGTACTTTGTAAGTGTGATTTTTAAGTTGTGGTTGTCATCCTGAGGTACCCCGAAGGAACTATTGTCCTACACGTCAAAACAGCACCCAATTCGCTCTATGGCGCCAGTCTCCTGACTGGTGACTTGCCTACTCCGACAATTGCATTGTCGTTTTATATTTTTAACAAGGGTGATTAGGCAATAAAATTGCCGGAGTAAAATAGTCACCAGTCAGGAGACTGGCGCCAGAAGATCACGGTGCTATTTGTACAATCTCCCAAACACCATTTTTATTCTCATACACAAATCTATCGTGCAATCTTCCTGCTCTGCCTTGCCAAAATTCAAAGCGCGCTGGTATCAATCTAAATCCGCCCCAATGTTCGGGACGAGGCACTTCTTGTCCCTCAAATTTCTTGGTAAATTCTTCTACTCTTTTTTCTAACTCGGCACGAGTGATAGTTGTACTTTGAGGTGATGCCCAAGCGCCTATTTGACTTTCACGCGGGCGAGTTTTAAAATATTCGTTGGAGTTTTCTTCAGATACTTTTTCCAACACACCTTCAATTCTAATTTGTCTTTCCAATTCTTTCCAGAAAAAAAGTAGTGCAGCATTTTTATTCGCATCAATCTCTTTCGATTTAGCGCTGGTGTAATTGGTAAAAAAAACAAAGCCTTTTTCATCCATCTCTTTCAACAACACAACTCGCGAACTCGGACTGTTATCATGCACTGTAGAAAGCACCATTGCGTTAGCATGAAAAGCATCTACTTCCACTGCAAAACCAAACCATAATCGGAATTGTTCAAAGGGATTTTTAATTAGATTACTCAAATCTAAACCTTGGTTTTTTTGATAATCTAAACGTTCTGCCTTTAGCATACTACAATAAATTTTTAATGATTCTTAAGCGATGGGTATACTGATTTAATTCTTTATTGAAAATACCCTGATGATCTAAATTATCGATTCTTACTTTGCCCGATGCATGTATGATTTTACCTGCTTCCACCACAATTCCTACATGCACAATTTTACCAGCTTCATTATCAAAAAAAGCTAAATCACCAGCTTCTGCCTCTTCCACAAAAGAATGAGAAGTACCCAATTCAAATTGCTGATAAGCATCGCGCGGTAAATTGTAGCCGCAAAGTTTATACACCATTTGAGTAAAGCCCGAACAATCAATTCCAAAAGGAGATTTACCTCCCCACAAATAAGGCGCATTTAAATACATGAAAGCGTATTCTAATATTTTTCCTTTATTGATATCGGCTGGTTCAATCGATTTTCCATCGAATAAGAAAGTGCGATTTTCAATTTTCATTTCACCGTTTTTGAAAAGCGGCAAAGAACTTCCCATCACTATAGGCAAATAAGTAGCACCTTCTTGCACCACTTGCACCAAGTCATCGGAAAGCACAAGGGGAGCCGACAAAAGCTCCCCGTATGTTTTTTCAGAAATTTCGAAATGTTGATTTTTTGAAATCCAGCAGTCGTAATCATCAAAATGAGTTTTAATTTTCACCCATTTTTCCTGCACTTCTACTAAAGCATAAGCATCGCCAAAAAGCAATTGGGTAACCATCTCACTTTTATCGCTACCTTCTCTCCTACCCGCAATATGACTTAATAAACAAATGCCAAACATAAATTAGTTCAATGTTTAAAGTTCAATGTTCAAAGTTAAGCACTTAAAACACAAACTATTTAACTGTTGTTACTCTACTTTCTCTGCCGCTCACCGCAACCAATTTCAAAGAAACTGTTGTTCCACCTTTTACCGGAGTTGGTGTTTTATACTCTAACCATGTTTTACCATCAACGCTGTATTTCATAGTGAAACCAGGATATTCTGTATTCATGTATAAAGTATCTTTCACCACTTTTGCTCCAGGAGCAGGCAAACGGTAATTCAATTTTTTAGAATTTGAAATATATTCTAGACGAACCAAGTCTCTTTTAGCCAAAGTGTTTGAAAACTTGTTGTACTCTGCATCAATAGCTTTTTGTCTGTCTTCTGGCTTAGCAACAGATACCCATTTAGGCTCTGCATTCCAAGCCCTTTCGGCCAAACTAATGATTTTAGGAAAAGCCATGTATTCCATCGATTCGTGACCTTTAACCGTTTCTGCCCAAAGCTGACCTTGAATACCAATGATATTTGATTTAGATTTCGCATTTAATTTCTCTTTGTCTTTTGCAAAATCGGCCGCAATTGGTCCGCCCATTCTATCTAATTTAGCTGTTAAGAAAATGTTGTAAGGAACAAATTCCCAAGCAGTTCTTTCGCTAACATAACCACCCCAATAGTAACCAGGCTCGTAAGGATCTTTGTCGTAAGACATGTCGAAATACAAGTTATTTACATTCGCTAAAACTACTTTATAACCAGCATTAGCCAATTGATAGCCTCTATCTTCACAGCCCCATTCCCAAACGGTATTCCAAACGTAAGGAACAAATCCTTTACCCATAAAATCTTTGTTTGGTGCCATTACTTCTTCTTCGTTTTCATCCAATTGTTTTTTCAAACCAATCTCCTCCCAGCCAGCAGTAGCAATTTTTCTTTCGGCTAAAATGGTAGAAAAACGATCTACGAAATAATAGAATAAATCGTGAGCTGTTTTGTACTTATCTGACTTCGCCATGAAATCAACACAAACTGGAGATTTCTCCCAAACACCATTTGGAATTTCATCACCACCTGTGTGCACCATGTTTAAAGTTAAACCAGCTTCGGTGTACATTTTCACCACTTCATCAACCACTTTTCCTAAGAATTTGTAAGTCGATTCTTGTCCTACGTTCACCACATTGTCTTTGTAAAACTGAACTGACAAATATTCTGATTTATCGTTCACATCGTGCAACATATATTCTTTTGCTTTTGCAGCATCTGTTTTAATGTATTTGTTGTAACGCGCTTTCATAGAAACCACAGCAGCACGAGCGTGACCAGGGAAATCCAATTCGGGAATTACTTCAATGTGATGTTCTTTAGCATATTTCAAAATCTCTACGAAATCGGCTTTGGTATAGAAACCATTACCATTGCTGGTAGCTGGGTCGGCAAACGGACCAGAACCGTAAGCTGGCATCAACATATCGCTTTCATCTTTGGTGTGTCCGCGTTTAGAACCCACTTCAGTTAACTCAGGTAAGCCATCAATCGCTACTCTCCAACCTTCGTCATCTACCATGTGGAAATGGAACTTATTCAATTTATAGAAAGACATTAGGTTCAATAAATTGATTACATCTTCTTTCTTTTGGAAGTTTCTAACAACGTCTAAGTGCATACCTCTGTACGCCATTGAAGGAGCATCAACAACTTTTGCTCCTTGCACTTTAAGGGTTTTACCAGGCTTTACATAAGATTGAACATCCATTAATGCACGCAAACTTTGAATTCCGTAAAAAACACCAGAACTCTCTCCTTTAATATTAATTCCTTTACTATTAACTTCTAAAGAATAGCCATCTAATAATGCCATTACAATAGACAACTGAATCCCCTCTCCTTTTCCTTCTTGAGCAGCCAACTCAACACCAATCAATTCTTTCACTGCCGCTTTCAATTGCTTAACTTCATTTTCTAAACCTTTATCATAGAAAATTTTAGTGGCAGCCGTAATTTCAAAATCGCTAGTTCCTTTGGCATAAGAAGCAGGCGTAGGAATAATTGGGCAATATTGATCTGCAGGTAAATCAGTGATTAAAGAATTCGCCGCAAATCTACTTTCAGGCGTAGGTATAATTAATTTATCTTCCGGACCGCGGTTGATTTGAGATGGTGCAGTCAATGGAGCATAAGTAACTTCACCCAACAATTCGGGAGTTTTTTCTACACCAGCAGTATCTTTAAATACAATGTAAAAACCAACAGGCAAATCGCCTTCTTTAGTCATCCAATCGTTGGTTTCAAAAGAGAAAACCAAGTCGGCATTGGGTTGCAACGTATCGAAACTTGCAGATGGTTCAATTTTATAGAAATCGCCATTGATGTTGGTAATGCTAACATCACCTTTTACAGAGTTAGGCACCATAGTGCGGGCCGCATTAAAATAAATAGCCCAGTTTTTCAATAAAAAAGCTCTACCATTATTGGTTAAAGTAAACGAGTTAACACTGTGAACCCCGTCTTTGGTTTTAACGTTCTCTTCCATTTCATATAGAACGCTAAAATCTTTCCCTTTATGAGATTCTAACAAAACAGCGGTTTCTGTGCATCCTGTTACAAAGATGGCGCAGAAAAACAAAGCGCTGGCTACCGAATAAACGAATTTTTTAATCATAATTTTTTGTTGTTAGTGAACTACAAAACTAACAATATTAAGGAAGGTAGAAAGAATTTTTGCCGGACTTTAACCGGACAGCCCCTAAACAATTGAATGAGAGGATATTTCAAGGATTTCAAAGTCGGTTTTTGCGCTTGTAGCCAATGTTAGGACATCACTGGTGTTTTTCTGTAAATCACTTTGCAAAAACCACATTTCATTACTAAAATCAACACTTTTAGGAAGCACATTAAAAGACTTCAACGGCATTCTAATTCCAGTGCCTGCCGCCTTCACTAAAGCCTCTTTACGCGTCCAAATGTATGTAAAGGCCTCCTGCAAATCATTCTGAGCTTTAAGCCACTCCACTTCTTCCTCACAAAAGAAGCGCTCGGCCAAGAGTAAACTTCCTTTACTTTTCAATTCCACATCTACCCCTATTTTAGCATTTTCGGCCAATGCTACTATTACTTTATTGGCGGTGTGCGAAATGCTAAAATCTACATTTCCAGGAATGAAATATTTACCTAATTCGCTTTTTTGAATTTTAGAGAATTCGTTATGGAGTCCGATTTCAGTCAACGCACTTTGCAACACCAACTTACTCAATAAACTTCTATGAAAATCTCCAGGTGTTTTATAACGATCAATTTCGTATTGCAACAGAGAAGGAAGCGAAGACAATAGTTTTTCATTTTCCTCACGAGCAGGAAAATCATTAACACTTACAATATAGACTTTCGCCTTTTGCAAAGTTATTTGATGAAATAATTGATTTTTTTGGCCAATTGTTCAGCATCAGTTTTGCTTAATTGAATGCCAATTCTTCTCACATTATCGTGTGCCGTAAATTCTAAAACAGGTATTCCTATCATCCATGAACTTTGGTTGATGGAATTTAAAAAACCTTCTTCGTTCTCCGATTGGTATTTTAAAGAAGTACATTTTTCAGTTTCATACACTTTTTCAATTCCTCTTCCGCCCACTTCTTTCACATAACGAATTTCTTTTTCGCTCACTTTAATTCTTTCTTTACCTGAGCGTCTCCAGCGCAAGGCATTTAAAACGTGAAATTCGAAGTAAGCCCACAATGCCAAAAACACCACCATGAATAATTTTTCGTTTTTGCTGTAATCGAAAAAGAACTGTGATATTACGGCAACGCCACATGCAGTCCAAGCAACAAACCAAATCAGCACCAAGTTGTATTTATTTTTATCGAAAGCCGATTTAATCTCAATATACAATTCGTTATTTCCTTCTGTATAGAAAATTTGATTACCTATTTTCTTCATGAACCTGATTTAAAAAAAGTGATATTTCGCTATAAATGTAATTCAATTCATCTTTTGTAATGCAATACGGAGGCAAGATATAAATCACATTACCCAGTGGTCGTAATAAAATATTGCGAGAAATAAAGTGATTGTAAATTTTATCGCGCAATGAATTGAAGTAAGAAGTGTTTGATGCTGTTCTTACTTCTAAGGCGGCAATCGTACCAATATTTCGAGCTTCAATTAGTGCAGGATGTGAATTCATTTTATCACTCCATTCTTTTTGCCATGCAGATAAGTTATTGATTTTATTCTTCACTTCTAACTGCGAAAGCAATTCAATATTTGCGCAAACAGCAGCGCATATAATTGCATTTCCCGTGTATGAATGTCCGTGAAAAAAAGTTTTGAATTTATCTTCACTCACAAAAGCATCGAAAATATTTTGTGTGCATACGGTAACGCCCAAAGGCAATACGCCGCCGGTGATACCCTTCGACAAGCAAACAATATCAACTTGTTCTTTTAAATGATCAATGGCAAAACATTTTCCTGTTCTGTAAAAACCAGTCAACACCTCATCGGCAATGCACAAAACATTTTTCGATTTAGCACATTGAATCAATTCATCTAAAGCCTCTGGCGCATACATTTTCATGCCTGCTGTCCCCATCAATAAGGGCTCAAAAATAAAAAGTGCGGTATCGTCTTTTATGGCCGCTTTTAATTCGTCTAAGGACTGTTTTTCTTGTCCGGGAAATGGTGCTTGTATAAAATCAACGTGAAACATGAGCGGATCAAAGGCCTGCGTAAAAGCACTTCTTTCGCCAACTGCCATTGCACCAAAAGTATCACCATGATAAGAATCTTTTAACGCAATTATTCTAGTTTTCTTTATTCCTTTATTGAACCAATATTGCAAGCCCATTTTAATGGCCACTTCCACAGAAGTAGAACCATCATCTGAAAAGAAAACTTTAGAAAAATTAGAAGGTAGCAAGCTTAAAACTTTTTGTGACAATTCCACCGCTTTCGGATGCGTAAATCCAGCAAAAATAACATGATCTAAAGTTGTTGCTTGCTCGAATATTGCCTTAGCTATATATGGATTACAGTGCCCATGCACGCTTGTCCACCATGAAGAAATGGCATCAATAATTTTTTCCCCATTTTCAGTGAACAAATACAAGCCCTCTGCCCTTACAATAGGAATAGGTAAAGAGCTGCCATACGACTGAGTAAAAGGATGCCAAATATTTTCTTTATCAAGAGATAGAATACTCATCGTTTATCGGGTCTTACCACTCTACCTCTTTTTCTAGCCTTTTGTTTGATGTAATAATAGTTGTACTTCAATCCCAATTCGGCATAAGAACAAAAGATAGAAGGATATACTTTATAAGCCGCATACAAAGCGAATTCCTTATTGAAGTCGTAATTAATTCCACCTCCATAAAACAACGAATTATCTTTGTGGCGGATAGTATAATTGTGAGAGTTGTCGATTGCTTTTTGCATTTGCCAGTAGCCAAAATTGTAACCTCCCACAGCAAAAAAAGAAACATCGTTAAATTTCAAGAAAGTAAGTTCCCACGCAAATTCAAAGCGATATTCTTTGAAGTTGGCGCTTGTTGGGAA
Organism: Chryseobacterium gleum; assembly: GCA_945871895.1. Lineage (GTDB taxonomy): Bacteria > Bacteroidota > Bacteroidia > Flavobacteriales_C > JAHEZL01. The sequence continues at coordinate 7,968 of CAMBXP010000087.1, forward strand.
AGCATAAGTATTTTGGTAATACATATTCATTCCGTTGCCCGTTGGCAAACAAAAACGAAGGTGGCCAGCAAAATCTTTAGATTCACCTAAAAAAGACGCACCTCCCGACATAGAGAAATTGGGATACTTGGCATCTTTGTAAAATTGCGCCTGAACCGAAAGAGCAAGAATAAAAAACAGATAAATCAATTGTTGTCTCATGAGGCAAAGATAAAATTAAAATATTATTGAATCAGCAATTTATTATCGATCAAATAAGAACTAAACGCGCGATGGCCTGCATTTGAAAAATGAATACCATCGGCATATAAAAACAGATCTTTTTTATCTCCTTTTGTTTGCGCTGCAAAAGCTTTGCAATCGTGAAAAGAGAAATGATACTTTTTAGTAAAAATGCGCAATACATCTTGCGGTGTATTTTGTTCGTAGTAATTTTCTCTCATTTGATATTCACAAGGAAGTGCTATTACCTGAACTTTACAATGGAGATTCGATTTGATTTGCGATAAACGTAGATCTAAATTGTCTAAGGCAGCATCATCATAATAGTATTTTTTATCGTAATGATAATAGGTAGCGGAAGCATCTCCAACCGATTTTGCGCGCCATACATAAAGATAAGAATGAGAAATAAAAAAATCTTTAATCATGCTGCCGCAAGATTCTTCAACTTTGGCATTTGCTCTCTGACACAAAACATTATCATTTATGCAGAAAAAGAAAACCACTTCATCGTATGGCCTAAGTTTGTTTTGTTGCGAAAGTCCTTGAACAATTCTGCTGTAATCATTCACATTGTAGCCAATAAGAGACAAATTATCTATCTCCAACGAATCGGCATAATATTGTTGCAAACGAGCAGCAAACGAAGAATCACTATCAACACCTACCCCCATAGTTACCGAATCACCAAAAAACAAAACTTTTTTACGTTTCTTCTTTCTTAAGACACAGCTATTTTTTAAAAATCCGTTTTCATTAACTTCTACCTTTTTTCCAAAAACGTATCCTTCGCTGTTCGCTTTCAAACTTGGAGTGATGCCGTAGGTGTTTTCTTGAAGTAGATTTTTATCGGTTCCTTGTGTAACAATATCATTTGAAAAGATGCGAACAGAAAGCTCTATCGCCGCTAATATGAGCAGCACCGCAATGATGTTGTAGAGAATTAAAAAAAGGATTTTTTTCACGAAGGGAAGGTAAATAGTTAAAAGGAAAAAGCCAAAAGTAGAAATTCTACTTTTGGCTTTTTACCATTGGATAATCTTATATTATTCTACCAAAGCTACTGTACCCATGCGCAGATGCTTTTTGGTTTTACCTGTATCTAAATTTTCTGAATAGGTTAACTTCCAAACATAAACGTCAATTTGCACTTTGTCACCACGGCATGTTCCATCCCAACCTTGGTTGATATCCGTACTGCTAAAAATTTGTTCTCCCCACCGATTGAACACCAGTAATTCAAAATCTTTAGCGTTAGCGCCAACTACCTTAAACACTTCGTTTTTGTTATCGCCATTAGGCGTAAATGCTTGTGGGACAAAGATGCTTGTGGGACAATAGTCAATAATACTTAATTGGTCACTTACAGCGCACTTATCTAAGCTTACCGTTACCGAATAAGTACCAGCTTGTTTTACGTTAATGCTTTGAGTGGTTTCTCCTCCTGGCGCCCATAGGTAGTTATACATCAAAAGATCTTCGCCCACGGCAGAAATATCAACTCCTGCTAATTCTTCGGCAAAGCAGTAATTTGCTTTATTGGCTTTTAAGGTATCGCTTAACGCATCAGTTGGTAAAGTAATAACTCTTAAATAAACAGCATCGGTATCTTTACAAATACCATTACTAACCTCTACAGCATACAATCCAGAAGTAGATTTAGTGATCGTTTGTGTTTTTTCATTGCTTGGAAACCACAGATAAGTCATTCCTGTATTGCCTGCATCCAATGTTTGAACCTGACCTTCACAAATAATACTGGTATCTAATCCACTTAACAAATCAACCGATGGCATTGCTCTAAACAAAGCTGTCATCACATCACTGTTTACGCAAGTAGTTAAAGGATCTGTCACCGTTAAAGTATAAGTATCATTTGCGGTTATTTGCAACGCTGGCGTTACAGCAATAGAAGTATTTCCTGCACTAGCCTTCGTCCAATTATAATTAACACCAGCTTGAGGTGTGTTATTTTGCAAAGTAACCGTAATACCAGCACAAGTATCTAAGTCACTTCTTAAGCTCACCAAAGGTTTTGCATTAATGGTAACCACCACAGCTGTATCTGCTTTACAACCTGTTGCGGTGTTTGTAACCGTTACAGAATAAGTATTGGCAGTGTTTACAGAAATCTTAGGCGTTGTTCCATCTGGAGCCCACTGATAAGTATAACCCGCACCATAATCATAGCCAATTGTTGCTGCGTCACCGCTACAAAAAGAAGCCACCGTTGGCACCAAAGAAATATTTGGCAACGGATTAACTTTCACACGAATTAAATCTTGTCCGTTACATCCATTTCCATCATCCACCGTTAAGGTAATGTTCTTTGTGTTGTTCACTACAATACTTTCTGTTGTTTCACCAGTACTCCAATTGAAATTGTAGCCACCAGCCGCAGTGAAGTTAGAGTTTAAAGTAACCGCTTGCCCAGCACATACTGTTGTATCTGGAGCGCCAGATAGCACCACACTTAATCCTGCCTGAATAATCACTTTTGCGGTATCTCTTCCCGTACAACCATATTTATCTGTTACATCTACCCAATGTGTTGAGTTGGCTGTAACACCATTTAATACTAAAGTTGAACCTGTAGAGTTGTCGTTCCACTTGTAGGTAAACGGACCCTTACCATTATCATAAGAACTCACATCGAAAGTAACATTGGTATTTAAACAAGTAGTTACATCTGTAATTACATTTGGCGTTGGTTTAGCAATACTATTCACTGTGATGGTATCGTAATCTTTACATCCATTAGCGTCAACCACTTCAATATTATATGTACCTGCGCCCTTAGTAACTGTTTTAGTATTCTCCAGCGTATTCCATTTATAAGAACTAAACACAGCACCTGCATCTAATAAAGTAGTAGTTCCTGCACACACATCTTTATCTGCGCCCAAACTAACTATCGGTTGAGTAAACAAAGTCAAATCCATAGTTCCATCACCGCTACATCCACCTCCATTTTCAACATGAACTGTATATGTTGCAGCTGTTTTAACATTAATAGTTTGCGATGTTGCGCTGGAAGACCATAAGATGGTATAGTTTGTAGCATCGTAACCACAATCTAAAGTTACACTGTCACCCTCACAAATAGTTTTGTTGCTTAAGTTAACAGTTAAGTTGTTATCGATTTTAATGTAAACGCTGTCTTTTCCAGCACACAACTTACTATCGGCAACTGTTAGTTTGTGCCATCCAGCAGTATTCGCGCTAAAAGTAGGATTAGTCCCACTTGCCAATCCACTCCATTGGTGGGTATATGGATTTGTACCGCCTGTTGTTGTTGCAGAAAGATTAATGCTTCCACCCGGACAAATAGTAATGGTATCACTTGCGAAAGCAACATCTACTTTAGGATTTACAGTTACAGTTAAACTATCGGCCGATTTACAACCATTTGCATCAGTAATAACTACTTTATATTGTCCGGTAGCATCAGCCAAAATTGTTTGAGCTGCACCAGTTTTAGTACCTGTCCATGCATAAGTGCTCATTCCAGCGCCTGCATCTAATGTGGTACTGTTTCCAAAACACACTGTTTGATCGGCACCCAACTGCAAAACTGGAGGTGTATTTACAATAATATTTACTTTTTTAGATACCTTACATCCTCCACCATCTGTTACATCAATTGTGTACAATCCGGCAGCAGTTAAAGGCAATACGTAAGAAGTTAGGTTAGTGTTGAAATTAACAGGAACACCCAACACAGTAGCGGTGATGCTGAAAGGTGCAGTTCCTGATAATGCTAATGAAATTTGAGCCGTTTCACCAGTACAAATGGTAGTATCTCCTGATATCACCAATGTTGGCGTTGGCTTATTGGTTAATGTTGCAGAACCGGTTCCTGTATTTTTACATGAGGCATC
>CAMBXP010000088.1 GCA_945871895.1 Chryseobacterium gleum
TCGAGAAGTTGGAGAAGTACTTGTTCACGGTGCTACGTTGGAAACCTTGTCCTCCTGGCGCTCGTCTCCAGACGAGTGACTTGCCTACTCCGGCAATTTCATTGCCTTAAGTATGCGAAAAAAGGCGTTGCAAGCGCCGGAGTAGGCAAGTCACTCGTCTGGAGACGAGCGCCAGGAGGACAAGGTTTCCAACGTAGCACCGTGAACAAGTACTTCTCCAACTTCTCGATATAAATTTCGTAAACACTTATTTTAGTATCATAAAATATTCTTGCTTTGAAAAACCAAAATCTGTTTAATTCAAATTATGCTCCCAAGAACGGTGTGTATGATGAATATGTAGGCGACGACAAGATTGTTCGCTTGCATTACAATGCTTTATCGCAGCAGTTTTCAGAATACAATACCCAAGATTATTGCAAGTTCAACGAGGAGGCGAAAATTGTTTTTTTCAATGAAGGAATTACTTTTGCGGTTTATTCAGATAATCCTCTCGGTTCAGAAAAAATATTTCCTTTCGATTTCATTCCAAGAATTATTGATCACAAAGAATGGAATAAAATTGAAAAAGGTGCTATTCAAAGAAACCTCGCCATCAACGAATTTCTAAAAGATTTATACCACGATAAGAAAATATTGAAAGACGGAATCGTTCCAAAAGAATTGATTTATTCGAGCGTGAATATGAGTCCGGTGATGGAAGGTTTCATGCCCAAAGGCGGAATTTACAACCATATTTCGGGCACCGATTTAATTCGCCATAATGACGGCGAATACTACGTTTTAGAAGACAATGTTCGTTGCCCGTCGGGAGTGAGTTATGTATTAGCTAACCGCAATACTTTGAAAAAAACTTTCCCAAAATTGTTTAGTAAATGTCAGCCGCAACCCATCATCGATTACCCTGAGAAATTACTAACGATGCTGCAAAGTGTGAGTCCGGGAATTAGCGCACCCAACTGCGTGGTGCTCACGCCAGGCATGTACAATTCTGCCTATTTCGAGCATTCTTTTTTAGCACAAAGCATGGGTGTGGAATTGGTGGAAGGAAGAGATTTATTTGTGAAGAATGATGTGGTGTATATGAAGACCATTCACGGTCCAGAAAGAGTGCACGTTATCTACCGCAGAATTGATGATCCATTTTTAGATCCATTGATGTTCAATCCCGATTCAGTTTTAGGAACTCCGGGTTTAATGAGCGCTTATTTGGCAGGTAATGTTACTTTGGTGAATGCTCCAGGAACGGGCGTTGCCGATGACAAAGCGGTGTATGCCTACATGCCAGAAATCATCAAATATTATTTGGGTGAAGAACAAATTTTAAAGAATGTTCCAACCTATCGTTGCGGTGTAGATGATGATTTTAAATATGTGATGGAGAACATCGATAAGCTCGTTGTGAAGCCAGTAGATGAATCGGGAGGATACGGAATTTCAATAGGAAATACTTTAACGAAAGAGCAAATTGAAGAAGTGAAAGTGAACATTAAATCGAACCGCAGAAAGTACATTGCTCAACCTATCATGTCGCTTTCTGTGCATCCCACTTTCATTGAAGGAGAAGATACTATTGAACCGCGTCACATTGACTTACGCACTTTCTGTTTGCTTGGAAAAAACAGCGAATATGTGCTGCCAGGAGGTTTAACGCGTGTAGCTTTAAAACGCGGAAATTTAATTGTAAACTCATCGCAAGGTGGAGGTTCTAAAGACACTTGGGTAATTTAATTTTGTTGTATGTTATCTAGAATCGCAAATAACTTATTTTGGATGGGGCGCTATATCGAGAGAATAGAGCACACTGCACGCTATACAAAAGTGAATTACTTTTCGGCGATGGATGCACCTATTTCTATTCAAAAAGAATTCGTTTTGAATTCTATTTTGAAGATGAATGGTTCTTCTTTACCTAAAAAAGATTTCAATGAGCAAAACGTTTTACAGCTCATTGCTTTTGATAAAAAGAATCCGGGTTCCATCATTTCTAGCGTGATTAACGCACGTGAAAATGCACGAGGAGCGAGAGATATCATAAGCACTGAGTTGTGGGAGACGATCAATAAATATTACCATTTTGTGCTGAATTACGATCAGCAGTTGTACAAAACAACCGGACTCTTCGATTTCACGCAAAACTCCATTGAGCAGTTGACTATTGTGAAAGGTCAGATGGACGCCACTTTGGTGCACAACGAAGCTTGGTCGATTATAAAATTAGGATTGTATTTAGAACGCGCTGCACAAATTTTACGAGCCATTAAAACCAAAATGGATGATATCGCATCGTTGCGTTTAGACGAGAAAGAAAGTGCATCGATGTTGTCGCATCAGTTGGCTGCGATGATGCGTGGTTTAGAGTCTTTCGACATGAGTAGAAAACATTATCGTCGAGCTCCAAACCTTAATGATTCCTTAGAATTTTTGTTGTTGAACGATAGGTTTCCGCGTTCTGTGTTGAGTTGTTTGCGCAAAGTCACTGAGCAAATTCATGTGATTAGCGCTGCTAAAACACCATCGAAAGATTCAGCAGAATTCTTGGCGAATAAAAAATATTCGGGCTTGAAACATCTTACCATCGAAGAAATTAATGAAGATTTAAATGGCTTCATCAATAAAACACAAAATGATATTTACTTAATCGGCGTGAAACTCGTTGATGAATATTTTTCTTTTTAATGCAATACAAATTAGAATATAGCGCCACCAACAAGTACGCACAACCTGTGTGGGGTGCGTACATGAAGTTTTTAATTCATCCTTACGCCGCTTTTGGTGTGCAAGCTTCATTTCCGTTTTTTCAAACGAGTGCAGATGGTTCTTGGTGGACCAGCAACTCACGAAAACAAGAGGTAACAGAATTGTTTTTTAAAACCGAAATGAGGTTTAATTCTTTGGATATTTTGTATTCAACAGATGTTTTTGTGCCCGAAGTAAATCCTTTTGAAAGAGAGTGGTTACAGGTAACTAAGGAGAAAGCAGTGTTGAATTCTGAAGCGTGGATAGTAGACAATTACAAATATATTTTCAGTTCTAAACATCGATTGAAATCTTTTTTAAGCGCAGAAGAAATGAGTGTTTTTTCTATGCCCAACAAAGGCAATTTAATTGAAAAAATTATTGCTTTGCGTGATCAGCTGCACGCTTATTTAGAATTCGCTCCAGGTGTTACTACCACACAAACAATAGCCAGCGAAGTGATGCAAATGAAGCAAGGTGTTTGTCAGGATTTCGTGCATGTTTTTTTAGCAGTGTTGCGCAACAACGGCATCGCTGCGCGCTATACTAGTGGCTATTTGCACGAAGGAAAGGATATGCGTGGCGCATCGCAATTGCACGCTTGGGTAGAGTGTCATGTGCCTGATGTAGGTTGGGTGGGAATTGATCCTTCCAACAAATTATTGGTCGATCACAACTACGTTAAAATTTGTCACGGTTACGATTACGACGATTGCATGCCACTGCGCGGCGTGGTGAATACTTACGCGCTAAATCAAAGTTCAAATTATCAAGTTAAAGTTCAACAAATACAATAAAAAATGACATACTGTTTAGGAATTAAATTGAAGGAAGGTTTAGTAGGAATTGCCGATACACGTATCACTTCGGGTACCGAAACTACCATGGCAAAGAAACTTTTTACATACGAAGATGGAAAGAATTCTTTGTTCTTAATGACTTCTGGATTGCGTTCTGTGCGCGATAAAGCGCTTACTTACTTCAAAGAGGTTTTAGAGGCTAAAGAAGAGCCGATGGATAAATTGTACAAGGTGGTGAATCTCTTTAGCAAGCAAATTAAAATTGTAGCGAAGGAAGATAAAGTTTCTTTGCATGATGCTGGATTAAATTTTAATATTCATACGCTTATTGGCGGACAAATGGAAGGCGATACCGATGTTAAATTGTATTTGATTTATCCTGAGGGAAACTGGATTGAAATTGGTGGTGCCACTCCGTTTTATATCATTGGAAATTCGGGTTATGGTAAACCAATTTTAAATCGTTCTATCACCAAAGAAGTGGGAATTCCTTTCGCTTTAAAAACAGGTTTGTTGTCATTTGATTCTACACGGGTTTGTGCCAACGACGTAGGTTATCCAATCGATGTATTTGTATACGAAACAGGTTCGTTCAAAATAAAACAACATCGATTTAATGAAAAGGATTTACGTCATTTAAGCGACCAATGGGCGAAGGTGTTGAATAATGGTATTGCAGAGATGAGTGAAGATTTCGCCGATGTTTTTGTAGAGAAGAAAAAGAAGGTTGTGGCGAAGAAAAAGGTGGTGAAGAACAAATAATTACCTCTTCAACGTCAACGTCCCCTTATACTCAAACATTTTACCGTTGCGCAGGGTACCAGTAATTTCGTATTTGTACGTATTGTTGGGTACGGCTTTTTCATCGTAGGTGCCATCCCATCCTTTGTTGATGTCGTCGCTTTCAAAAAGCACACTGTTGTTCATCGAATAGATGGTGAAATGAATTGATTTTAAACCGCTGCCTTGTGGCGCCCATGTATCGAAAACACCATCGTTGTTGGGGGTGAATGCATCGGGGATGTTGTCGATATTGCACGGACAAGTGTACAAAGCTATTTTGCGGTATATGGTTAAATTGTTTTTAACTACCCTCGCAGCATATACTCCCGATTGTGCAACGGTAATAGAAGGCGTTTTAGAAACTTCTAACCATTGTAAATTGTTTCTTTTGTACCAACAAATAGTATCGTAAGAACTTTTATAATTCAATTGCGCAGCATTGTTTTCGTAATAGCAATTTTGAGTAGAATCTGGAGACCCTGCTTCAATATCTATTTGAATGGTGGTTGGTGTGAAATTCGGGTCGTCTTTAATAAGCGCAGTATCCCCAATTTCGCGCTCTCCACAAGAGGCAAAAGCTAAAATAATGGCTGTATATAAAACTAATTTTTTCATTAAAAGCTATGTTGCTTTTTATTATTAGTGATTAAATATCTAATGCCACCTTGAATAAATCCTTCTTTCTCTGTGCCTAAATACAAACTCTCTTCTTTTGCCAACATACCGCCGTTAAGGTGTATTCTCAAACGATCGGCGATGTTCATTCCAAAAGTTACCGCTGCATAGTTTGCGTTTTCTACCGATAAACCGGCGAATACTTTATTGCTGAAACTCATCACCGCTCCGGCAGTCCAAACTGCTACAATATTTTTCTGTCGCTGCGCATAAATAGTAGCTGTTGTTTTTTTGCTGAGAGGAATATTTACACCACCTGTTACATTGCTGGTGATTTCCAATTCAGGATGTTTGGTAAAAGTGTTTTGCGCTAAATTATTTAAGGATACTCCAGCAAAATAAAGAGGATGTGCTAACCATGCGCCAGCGTTGTAGTTCATGTATCGCTCTGGGTTTTCAATGGCTGCGTCTTCTGTAGAAAGCAATCCGCCCGTAGTGCTTTTTTCCCAAAAACTAATGTTACTTGTGTTTACAGAGTTATCGCAATAGGTAGCGCCAACACCTAATTTCAATAAGGTGAATTTAGATAGCATTTTGTTGCAAGAAGCTGAAACATTTACGTTGTTGCTTTGCCAATTGTTGTTGTCGTTTCGCTGATAGTAAGCTCCCACGCCAAACTGATTTTTATTACCTACAGCCGCATCGGCAGAAACGTAATAGTTGGTAGGATTGTCTAACATCAATTGTTTGTCGGTCATTCCTCTCAACAATTTGTCGTTCCATAAGGTGTTGTACATCACTTTCACAGCTACATTTTTTTCCAGTCCGGCAACAGCTGGGTTATCCCACAGGTTGCTTAAGAATGAAGAAGGTAAGCTAGAAGGCAACGCCAAATATTTAAATGGTTGTGCACTGAAATCGGGAGCAATAGCTGCATTTTCCACCGAACCCAAAACATCATTTTGAATTTTAGTGTTTTTGTGATTTGCAGCGATAGCAGGAAGTATAGAGTTGTCTTCAATTAAATTATTTTCTTCTATACTTGGATTAACATCGGTAATAAAAGATTCTTCGCCTACAAAAGCACCTTTGCTATGTTGTTTCTTTTTATTTTTTGGTCTTTTACTTTTCGCAAGTTCAATGGTGTTTTTATTTTCTTGTTCTTTGTTGATGAAATTTGTTGCAGAAGCGGCATTGTTTTTTTCTGTTGATTTGTTTGCTGCACCTGCATTTACTACTTCACTTTCTTTAATGTCTTCTTTGCTGCCTCCACTGTGATTAATAGCATAAGAATTTTTTTCTGTACTATGTTTTTCTTCAGCCGTTTTGTTCTCGAAAGTGTTGTTAATTACAGCGTACGTTGCCCAGCTTAAGAAAAGAACTGCCGCCGCCGCCGCCATTTTTTTCCAGGTGAAGAAGCCGCCTTTGTTGTTGCTTTTTTCGTTCAACATCGCGGCCATTTGTTGCCAATGATTGGCATTAAATGAAGCTTCGTTGCTGTTTAATATTTCGCGTGCTTTTTTCTCGAAAGGTGTTGCGCTTTCGTTCAATCGTTCGCTGATAGCATTCCAATCTTCGTTGTTGTAAGCAACAGAACCCGATTCTAATTTTTCTTTAGCTGTTTGTTCAAAGGGTGTAGAAGGATTATTCATTTTTTGTTCGAATAAATCCCACGCACCAGCAGGCATTACCACTTCGCTATTGCCCAAAATATCTTTAGCCTTCTCCTCAAAAGGGGAAGGCGTAGAAGAGTCTAATCTTGCTTTCAATTCTTGCCAATGCTGAGGATTGAAAGGGATTTCCTCTCCGTTGAGAATATTTTTTATGTCGTCGTCTTGCGCCATTTTATCTGCTGTTTGCCACAGCTATTTTCTCACTTAAAAATTTCCTCAAATTCATTTTCGCTTTTGCCAGGTTCGATTTAGAGGTGCCCACACTAATGTTAAGCATCTCTGCAATCTCCTGATGTTGATATCCGTCTACCACATACAAGTTAAACACCTGCTTGTAGGCAGGCGATAGGTTTTGCACGCATTTAAGCAATTCATCATAACTCACATTCCCTAATATCGAATCGCCTTCATCATCGTCATCATGGCTACCCATGGTGTCGGTATGTCGGTCGGTAAGCTCCACTGTTTGTGCGCCTGCCTTAGCTCTTCTAATAAAATCAATCGCAGTATTCACCATAATACGGCGAATCCAGCCCTCAAAAGAGCCTTTGTCTCCGTATTTGTGGATATTGTTGAACACCTTGATAAAGGCCTCCTGAAAAATATCAAGTGCCTCATCGTTGTCTTTAGCGTATCTGCGGCATACGGCCATCATCTTGCCGTAGTATGCTTCGTATAGGCGCTGCTGACTACGTCGGTCGCCATCTATGCAACCACGTATGATTATTGCGTTATCTAGTACAATACCCATTAAATACAGCTTGTTAGTCCTGACGCACCTTTATTCAAAGGGTTGCCTTCGTTTTTTACTTAATTTCCTTTCAGTGCACCAATTTAATTAAATGTTTCCATCAGCGCCACCTTTTAGAGGCTTTTCTCTTTTATTGATTATTTTTGGTTTTTATGAACAGAACTTTAATTCAAACCCACGATGGCTCTCACTCTATAAGGGTTGAGGATATGAATGAAACCTATCATTCTATTCATGGGGCTTTGCAAGAGGCGAAGCACGTTTTTTTAAAGGAAGGGTTTTACCAAACAGAGGAGGAAGTGAGTATTTTAGAGGTTGGTTTTGGTACCGGACTCAACACTTTTCTCACTATGTTAGAGTCTCATAAAACCGCTAGAAAAGTGAATTATGTGGGCATAGAAAAATTTCCTGTCGACGCTGAAATGCTGCGTGCTTTAAACTACGGCGAATTGCTCAACGAACCCGAATGGTTTGATGAAATTCATGTGTTGAATTGGAATGTGGAGGTGCCTGTTTCCGATTATTTCACCCTCACCAAACTACAAAAAGACATTGCCGATATTGATTATCACGAACAATTTGATATTATTTATTTCGATGCTTTTGCACCAGATAAACAACCAGAAATGTGGAACAAAGAGGTGTTTGCTAAGATGCACGCTGCTTTAAAACCAGGCGGAATTTTAGTGACATATTGCGCTAAAGGACAGGTGAAAAGAGACCTTAAAGAAGCGGGTTTTGTGGTGGAAGTTGTTGCTGGTCCGCCGGGGAAGAGAGAGATGACGAGGGCGAGAAAGTAGTTTTTTTTAAACAATGGTTATCTCGCTGGGCGTCCGTCAGCTTACGGACGCCCCTCCAAAGTGCCTAACTATTAAACAACATCATGCTCAAATGTTTTAATGAAAATCTACTTTTTGTCTGTGTTTAAAAACTAGATTAGGGTATAAAATTTTATCTCATGCAACTCGATAAATTTAACTTACGCATCTACGGACTCCTCCTACAAGACGGCAAAATATTGATTACCGATGAATTGCGTGGTGGCACAAAGATGACCAAGTTTCCGGGCGGAGGCTTAGAGTTTCACGAAACCTTTGAAGAATGCTTGTACCGCGAATTCATGGAAGAAATGGATCAGCCTATTAATGTTTTAGAATACTTTTTTCACAACGAAAATATTCAACCATCGGCTTTTAAAACCAATGAAAGATTGATAAGTTTTTACTACTTCGTAGAGCTAAAAGGTCGCAAAAATTTTGAAACCGTAGAACAGCCTTTTCAGTTCAAAAATGATGAAGTACAGTGTTTTCGTTGGTTGGAAATCGACAAAATAAGCGTCGATGATTTAACTTATCCTATCGATAAAAAAGTGCTTCAACTCTTAAAAGAAAAACATATATGAAGAAAGTGTTGATCTTTGCGAGCGCTCTACTGCTCTTGTTTTCTTGTTCTCCCAGCCATTATGTGGTGCCACTAAATAGAAAAGATAAGGCGGTGAGTTTTAATTTGGGCGGACCGCTAATTTCTTATTCGGGAGCGGTGATTCCTGTGCCTTTTTCTAGTCTTACTTATGCCTACGGTTTAAAGAAGAACACAACTGTATATGGCGGTTTACATGCAACTTCATTGGTGTATGGCGTTATTCAAACCGAGCTGGGCTTAACGAATCAGTTGAGATATTGGAGCCATAGAAAAATGGGTTTAACCATTTCACCCAACATCAATTTCATGCTCGATAAATGGGAGTGGAATTACAAACTCTATCCTCAGTTGGATGCTAATTTGTATTGGCATTTTAAAGGTGAACCTCATCAGCATTGCGATTGCAAAGGCAAAGGAGAATCGGCCATGTATATGTACGTTGGCTTAAGCAATTGGGTAGAATTGGCCACCAAAAGATACGATGGTGTTGCTCAACCCACCAATTTATTTTTGCTTCCTCAATTGGGCATTAACATGGGAGGCGAACATTGGAAATACAATTTGGAAATGAAATATATGGGCTTGGGTGCAAGCAATAACAATACAGTAGTTGATTATAAGAATCCAATTTCAACTAAAGGAGCCATTGGTGTTTATTTCACCGTAAGTAGAATTATAGCTGCAACAAAATGAAAAAAGTAATTTATTTATCGCTATTGATTCTGTCTTTGCATTCGTGTTTAAGACTAGATTCGAACTTGTATAACAATGCTAAAATTGATGCTTACAAGTGGGACGGTTATTATGGTACGGTAGATTTTTATTTGCCAGAATCATATAAGATTCCACCCATCTATATGAACGAATTGACCTTGATTTCTAATGACACGGTAAGTGATACAAAGTACATTATTAAAGGCTTGTACATTGGTAATATGGGTACCATTAATCAAGATACGGTAATTTTGTATTTGCATGGCAATCGCGATCACATGGATTTTTATTGGCCCCGCGCAAAGTTGTTGGCGAATGTGGGAAGTAAAAATCGTTTTGGCTTGATGATGATAGATTATAGAGGTTATGGTTTATCAGATGGCGACCCTACAGAAGAGGGTTTGTATGAAGATGTTACTGCTGCTTTAGAATGGTTGAAAGGAAAAGGTGTTACCAATGAGCGTTTGATTATGTATGGCTTTTCATTGGGTTCTGCGCCAGCTACAAAATTAGTAGCTCATCCTCGAAGTACATTAATTCCATCGAAATTAATTTTAGAAAATCCGTTTGCTTCTGCTGAGGTGATGGTGCAAGATGCATCGCGCTTGGCTATGCCGTCTTCTTTTTTCGTGAACGTTAAAGTAGATGTGGCCCAAGAAATAAAATCGGTACAACAGCCATTTTTATTGCTTTCTAGCAAAGACGATAAATTTTTAAAGCCAGAAACGAATGCTGATTTAGTAGCCAAAAATTATAAAGGAACTTACAAAGAAGTACATTCTGTGCCGGATGCCGATCATGGCACATTGCAAAGCACATGGGGTTTTGAGAATTATACCAAAACTATTGAAGCATTTATTTTGAAATAGCAATGTCGATTTAAACCACCAATAAGTTGCAGCCTCTTAGGTCGCTGTTGTCTAATCTACCGCTAATCTCAAAAGTTTTGTCGGCATGTGCTTGTCCGATATCATCTGTTGCTATAAAAGCACAAGAATGTATGTTGGCTAAGTCGATGATGTTTATGGCGCCTTTTCCTTGCGTTCTAATGTCAAAAGGATCATTCGCGTCGCGCACTAAAATTTGCATCCAGGGGGGGGAAGAAAAAGTAAAAGGTAAAAAGCTATAAGCCAAAAGTGAGACCTTATCTTTTTGGCTTTTGCCTTTTAACTTTTGACTTTCTCCTCTCATGTAACTTTGAGAGAGGAGCTCAGTCATTCCGTATTCAGAATGAATTTCACATTTAAAAGATTCTTGTAATTTTTCGTGCAAAGCCATTCGCGTTAATTCTTCACCTCTTCCTTTCATGCCACCGGTTTCAATGATAGTTGTATTTCTTAAAGCAATGTTTTGTTCTGCAAAATCGAGTAGGGCGAAGGTCACACCAAAAAGAATTTTTTTATCATCGCTTTCGTGAAGGTAATTCACCAATTCTTTTTCGGGGTGAAGGTAGAAGCCGCTTTTTGGATGTTTCGACAATTCAATGAGTTTTTGCACCATGTAAATCAGCGACGAATTTTTTCTTTCCAAGTATGAAGGAAGTAGTCCGATAATACATGTCCCTTCAATATTTCCATAAAATTCCTCGAAGCATTTTAAAAAGCTTTTTTCATACAGTTTTATATCGTGAACATAATGTTTGCTTGCGTTGTCAGAAGTAGTTCCGCTGCTTTGAAAAACCGCAGGATTTTCGGAGACTGTTGAAACAACTTTTTGAGTTTTAAAAAACTGAATGGGTAGAAAAGGAAAATCGCTTATCGACTCAATATTTTCCTCTTTGAAGGAGGGAAGATGTTCAATGAAATTTCTGTAGACTTCATTGTTTTTTCTTTGGTATTGAAACAGTTCGAGGCAACACGAAAAAAAATCTTCGTCTGTTTGAATAGAAAATATTGTATTTTCAAGTTTTGAAAGCATGTTCAATCGATATTCAAATATAGCAGTACTTTTTGTGATTCTTCTTTTTGCACTGTCGTGCATCAAGAAAAAAGAATACGATAGTGTTCCTGCTATTAAGTTTGTTGATTTTCCCGTTTTTTATCATGTTGAGAATTCGAAAAATAAGGCCGATTCGGCTCATGTTATCCTATCCTTCACCGATGGTGATGGCGATTTAGGCAATACTAATGATTCAGTGATGTCGTTGTTTTTAGATTATTATGAAGATGAGGGCAGCGGATTTGTATTCAAAAACGTTACTTACAAAATTCACCTTCCTAATCTAGCCCCCGAAGGCAACAATAAGGCTATTGAAGGCACCATTCAGCAGTTGTTGAAGGAACCATTTTACAACAAATTATCTGTTTTTCCTTACAAGTTTAAAATGTATTTGGTTGATAGGGCGGGTAATAAAAGTAATGTTGTGGAGACTGGTAGTTTATCAAAGTGATGTTCATTTCGCCTCTTCGAATTTCCTTATTTAACTAGTTTTGTGCAAATTTGAACCATGGCAAGAATTTTAACCGGGATACAAAGCACAGGAGTTCCTCATTTGGGGAATTTGTTGGGTGCTATTATTCCATTGGTGGAATCGTCGAAAGACCCTGCTAATGAGACTTTCGGATTC
>CAMBXP010000089.1 GCA_945871895.1 Chryseobacterium gleum
TCCGCAAAGAAGGTTTATGCTACAGATTAACCCCTATTGCTACTACCAAGTCGGCCGAAGAACAAAGAGGTGATGTGGGTACTACCAACTCTGCCATATTGTACAACAACTTGATGACGAAATTCTCGTGGGGTAACATGCAAGACACCAGCATTTATATAGATGAGCAAAACTACAATTTGAGTTATCATTTGGGTTCTGTAATGCAAAGTTTGGCGGCACAATTAATAGTAGAAAACAAAAAAGATTCTGCAGAAAAAGTGTTGGATAAAATAGTTTTGATGTTGCCAAATAAAAACTACCGTTACGATGAAAGATATATGTTAGATGTTGCCGAAAACTATTTCCAAATTGACAAGAAAGACAAAGGATTGACGGTATTTAACACCATCAAAAAGAATTTCTTTGAGGAGTTCAACTACTTCCAAGAGATGAGCATATCGCGTGATAAATTCTCATTTGATAATGTTAGTGCCGAAGGTCGTTTGCAGTACACACAGCAACGTATTCAGCGCTTAATGTATATTGCGTCGATTTACAAATTAGATGACAAGTTAATTAAAGAGTTAGAATCTAAAGTTAAAATGCCTCAATAGTAAACTATGTATTTGGCCAAGAATCCATCGTTTCTTAGAAAGATTTATCCATCCTTACTTTGGAAAGTTAAAACCAAAGAAAAGGAATTGTATCTTACTTTTGATGATGGACCGCACCCTACTATTACACCATGGGTGCTAGATGTTCTAGACCAGTTTTCGGCAAAAGCGACTTTTTTCTGCTTGGGAAAAAATGTGGCTTTGTACCCTGAAATTTATGAGGATATTTTGCGTCGCGGACATGAAGTTGGAAACCACACCCACGATCATTTCAATGGCTGGAAAACGCTTACCAATGAATATGTAGCGAATGCGCAAAAAGCCGCTGAGGTGATTGCCAGTAAGTTGTTTCGGCCGCCTTACGGTAAAATAAAACCTTCTCAAATTCGCAAACTTAAGGGCGATTATAAAATTGTAATGTGGAGTGTAATAAGTGGCGATTTTGATGATAAATTATTGCCCGAAGAGTGCTTAAACATTGTGGTTCAAAACACCGAGAAAGGAAACATTATTGTATTTCACGATAGCGAAAAAGCTGAGAAGAATATGAAGTATGTTTTGCCGCGTTTGTTGAATCACTTCAAGCAGATAGGTTGGGAGTTTAAAGTGATTTAATTATCATTCTATTTATTTTAAGTATTGCGTAGGGGCGAGCTGCGCTCGCCCGCTATTTTCATGATTGGTGGGCGAGCGCAGCTCGCCCCTACAGCCTGCATTTATTATTTATAGTATCTCAAACTTATCCTGATCCAAACCCGCAGGAAATCCTTTTCTAAATTTCTCTAAATCTTCAAATTTCAATGCAGCTTCTACAATTTCTTCTTTACCTACATTAGCTGCTGCTAATGGTTTTCCAAGGAAATCTAAAACTATTGAATCACCGCTGTAATGCAATGCTTTTCCATCCATGCCTATTCTATTTACCGCAGCTACAAAACATTGGTTTTCTATGGCACGAGCTGGCAATAAACTTTTCCACGCGTGATTCCTTGCTTCTGGCCAATTGGCAGTGTACAATAAAACATCGTATTCATTTTGCACATTTCTGCTCCAAACAGGGAAGCGTAAATCGTAGCAGATTAGCGGACAAACCTTCCAGCCTTTTACCTCAAGAATACGTTTTATATTTCCTTCGGTATACTGAATATTCTCTCCAGCCATGCTAAATAAATGGCGCTTGTCGTAGGTTTCAAAAGAACCGTCCGCACGCATCCATATCAATCTATTGAAGTATTTTCCGCTTTCTTCCGCAATGAAACTACCTGTAACTACCGCATTTTTTTCCTTTGCTTTTTGAGCGAACCATTGCATGGTTTTTCCATCCATCTTTTCTGCCAAACGAGCGGGGTCCATAGAAAATCCTGTGGTAAACATCTCGGGCAAAACAATTACATCGGCGGCAATTATCTTTGCCAAATGCTTGTCCATTAACTCTAAGTTGGCGCTGTGGTTTTCCCACACCAAAGAAGTTTGAACCAATGCTATTTTTAAATCTTCCATCTTATTTCACTTTCATTAATCCTTCCACGCCCTTCTCTAAAGTCTCGTTGGTCTTGGCAAAGCAGAAGCGTAATATTTTATCGTCTCTGAAGTTATGGTAAAAAACCGAGATAGGTATAGAAGCAATTTTGTAATCAATCGTTAATCTGTTGGCATATTCTCTATCGTTTTCATCAGAAAGATGTGCGTAGCTCAACAACTGAAAATACGTGCCTTCACAAGGTAAAACTTTAAACTTCGTTTGTTTTACCAACGATAAAAAGTAATCTCTTTTTTGCTGAAAAAAATTGTTCAACTCTAAGTATTTCTCTTTGTTGTCGAGGTAATCGGCAATAGCATATTGCGAAGGCGTGTGAATACAATAGGTTTGAAACTGATGGCATTTCACAATCTCCTTCATGATGTTTTCTGGCGCTACACAATAGCCCATTCGCCAGCCTGTAACGTGGTAAGTTTTACCAAAAGAATACATCACAATACTTCTTTCAGCCAATGCAGGATAACGGCAAACACTTTCGTGGCGCTCACCATCGAAAACCAAATGCTCATACACTTCATCACTAATGATAATGATGTTGGTATCCTTCACTATTTTTTCTAAGGTTTGTAAATCTTCTGCACGCAAAATACTACCTGTTGGGTTGTGCGGCGTGTTAATCATTATAGCGCGCGTTTTCGCACTAATCTTATTCTTGATGTCTGACCAATCTACCTTAAATTCTTTAGTGAGTTGAGTGCGCACAGGAACACCTCCATTGAGTTTAATAGCGGGCTCGTAGCAATCGTAAGCGGGTTCAATAACAATTACCTCATCACCAGGAAAAACAATGGCGCTAACAGATGCATAAATAGCTTGTGTTGCTCCGGCGGTAATTAAAATTTCATTGATAGGATGATATTTGGCGCCATACAATTCTTCAATTTTAGCAGCAATTTTCTCTTTCAAAATTGGCAAACCTGGCATGGGCGCATATTGATTCTTTCCTTCGCGAGAATGCTTGTCAACTAGAGAAATCAATGCAGGGTCTACCTCAACATTTGGAAATCCTTGCGCTAAATTTACAGCCCCATGTTGATTGGCTAAACCAGTCATCACCGCAAAAATGGTGGTACCTACGTTGGGCTGTTTAGAGTTTAAAGGATGTTGAAAATTCATACTGTAATTACAAAACTATATTCACAATTTTACCTGGCACCACAATCACTTTCTTAGGTGTTTTGCCTTCCAAATACTGCTGTGTTTTTTCCATCGCCATTACAATTTTCTCTACTTCTTCTTTAGGTACCGATAAATCCAATTCTTGCATAAAGCGCGTTTTCCCATTGAAAGAAATAGGATAGTTGAAAGAACTCTCCACTAAATACGATTCGTTCACCGCTGGAAAGCTTTGCTTGAAAATAGATTCTGTGTGTCCCAATTTCTCCCACAATTCTTCGGCAACGTGAGGCGCGTATGGCGAAATAATAATAGCCAATGGCTCTAATACTTCGCGTTTGTTGCATTTCAATTCGGTGAGTTCATTCACACAAATCATGAAATTACTTACAGATGTATTGAATGAAAAACGTTCAATATCTTCTCCAATTTTCTTGATGGTTTTGTGCAATGATTTTAATTCTTTTTTATCCGCTTTCTCCTCACTCACATTCCACACTCCATCCTGATTGTACAATCTCCACAATTTTCTAATGAAGTTCGATACACCCGAGATTCCATTGGTATTCCACGGTTTTGATAATTCTAGTGGGCCCAGAAACATTTCATACAGACGAAGAACATCGGCGCCGCTTTTTTCTACGATTAAATCGGGACTCACCACGTTCCATTTCGACTTCGACATTTTTTCTACTTCGTTGCCGCAAACGTATTTTCCATCTTCTAAAATGAACTCAGCAGTTTTGTATTCTTCTCTCCAATTTTTGAAAGCTTCTACATCTAAAACATCGTTATGGACTATGTTTACATCAACATGTAAAGCAGTGGTGGCATGTTCATTCTTCAAACCGAAACTTACAAATTTATTAGTGCCATTGATTCGATAAACAAAATTACTTCTCCCCTGAATCATCCCTTGATTAATCAGCTTCTTCGCTGGTTCATTCACCGGAATAAATCCGCGGTCGTTTAAGAATTTAGTCCAGAAACGAACGTATAATAAATGGCCGGTTGCATGCTCAGAACCGCCTATATACAAATCAACATTTTGCCAGTAATCTACCGCTTCTTTCGACGCAAACGCAGTATCGTTTTTTGGGTCCATGTAGCGCAAGAAATACCATGAAGAACCTGCCCAGCCAGGCATGGTGGTAGTTTCGTATGGATAGGCCTCACCCCCGGCCCCTCTCCGAAAGAGAGGGGAGCCAGTACTTAAAATACTCTTGATTTTATCAATCACCACATTTAATTGCGTAAGAACTTCTTCATTGGTGAATCGAATAATTTGAAATCCTTTTTTCTTCAACTCAAAAGTTCTTCCCTCATCGTACTCTCTATTTTCTGGAGTGTTGTGAATTTCGCCATCCACTTCAACAATCAAAGCTTTTTCAAGACAAGCAAAATCGGCAATAAATTGATCAATGCTGTGCTGTCTTCTAAATTTAAATCCGAGTTGACTGTTGCGCAAAGCCGACCACAACCTTTCTTCTGCCTCAGTTCGATTTTTGCGGTTATCTCTTGCGTTTTCCCTTAATACATTCCAAGCATTTTTATCAGCCGTTTCAAAACCCAGCTCATCTCCCAACTCCCTCTCCTTTGGAGAGGGCTGGGGTGAGGCCATATAAGCCCAATCTTTCGCTCTCGCCAATGGCGGCTCGCCATCTTCAGTAGGTAAAAATTTATCTACTTCGGGCAATACCAAAGGCAATTCATTTTCTGGTAAAACTTGCGGAATTCCGTTTTTGTAATACACCGGAATTGGCTCTCCCCAGTAGCGCTGACGGCCAAAAACAGCATCGCGCAAACGGTAATTTATTTTTCCTTTTCCTAATCCTAATTCTTCAATTTTTGCAATTACTTTCTTCATTGCATCTTTAACCTCTAAACCATCGAGGAAATCAGAATTGATGATTTTTCCTGTTTTAGATTCATAAGCTTCTTTCTCAATTTCTCCGCCTTCAACTACCGGTAAAATAGGTAAGTTGAATTGTTTTGCAAAAGCGTAATCTCTGCTATCATGCGCAGCAACAGCCATTACAGCGCCGGTGCCATAACCTGCTAAAACATAATCACCTATCCACACCGGAATTTGTTTTCCGCTGAAAGGATGAATCGCATAGGCGCCAGTGAACACTCCGGTTACATTCTTCACATCAGCCATACGTTCTCTTTCAGAACGATTTTTTGTTTTTTCTAGGTAATCGGCAACGGCTTGTTTTTGATCGGCTGAAGTTAATTGCGCAACCAGTTCATGCTCGGGAGCAATCACCATGAATGATACGCCAAAAATAGTATCAGGTCTTGTTGTAAATACCTCCAAAGCTAACGTTGAACTTTGAACATTGAACTTTAAACTACTTCCCTCCGATCTTCCAATCCAGTATCTCTGAGATTCTTTAATACTTTCTGTCCAATCTATGCCTTCTAAATCATCCAACAATCTTTGCGCATAAGAAGTAATTCTCATGCTCCATTGCTTCATT
The DNA here is from genome assembly GCA_945871895.1 of Chryseobacterium gleum. Lineage (GTDB taxonomy): Bacteria > Bacteroidota > Bacteroidia > Flavobacteriales_C > JAHEZL01. The sequence continues at coordinate 5,736 of CAMBXP010000089.1, forward strand.
AATTTTTTTTCTACTGGATGTCCGCCACGCTCACTAACGCCGTCTTTTACTTCGTCGTTGGCTAGCACAGTTCCTAAAGCCGGACACCAATTCACATAAGCCTCGCCCAAATAAGCCAAACGATGTTCCATCAAAATACCCGACTGTTCTTTTTCATTTAATTCATCCCAAGATTTGTCAACTCCGCTAACATTAAACTTTGAACCTTGAACCTTGAACTTCTGAATCAAACTTTCAATTGCCTCTGCCTTGTTTGATTCAGGATCATACCACGAATTGAACAACTGAATAAAAACCCATTGCGTCCATTTGTAATAAGAAGGGTCGCTGGTACGCACCTCTCTGTCCCAATCGAATGAAAATCCAATTTTATCTAATTGCTCTCTGTATCTATTGATATTTTCTTCGGTGGTAATGGCTGGATGCTGTCCGGTTTGAATAGCATACTGCTCAGCTGGCAAACCAAAAGAATCGTAACCCATAGGATGCAAAACATTGAAACCTTTCAACCTTTTGTATCGCGCATAAATATCCGATGCAATGTAACCCAGCGGATGTCCTACATGCAAGCCCGCCCCCGAAGGATAAGGAAACATATCCAACACATAACACTTCGGTTGGTCATTTTTAATCTCCGATTTATACGTCTTTTCAGAAGCCCATTTTGCTCTCCATTTGGCTTCTACTTCTCTGAAATTATATTCCACAGCTTAAATTTTTATGAGCCGCTAAAATAGGCAAAAGAAAAAAGTTCACAGGCAATAGTTCAAAGAAAAAACTGTTATCTGTGAACTATACACTAAAAACTATTATTTTAGCCGCAATGGAATGGAAAAGTTTTAATAACAACTGGCGTACGCGCATCTCTTACTTATCAACAGTAGTAAGTATTTCGCTGGTATTGTTTGTAGTAGGCTTGGTTGGCTTTGTGGTTTTAAACATCAAACCTTTGGCCGATGCCTTTAAAGAGCACTTTGTTTGTTCGGTTTATCTTAAAGATGAAGCCAAAGAAGTGGATGTAATGCAATTCAAAAAGTATTTAGATGCGCAAGATTATATCTTATCAACCCACTTTATCGATAAAGATTCTGCAGCAGCGCTATTGCAAGCCGATTTAGGTGACGATGAAAAATACATGGATTTACTTGATGGTAAAAATCCGCTTCCTATGTCGATTGATGTTAAAATAAAAGCCGACTACACCCACCCCGATTCGCTAAAAAATATTGAGGCCATGTTTTTAAAAAACAGTGTGGTCACCGCTGTAGATTACGACAAAGGAAACTTGGCTTTGTTGCACTCTAACCTAAAAAGAATAAATACTTGGCTCATTGGTATAAGCGTTATTTTGCTGGTGATATCGGTAGCCTTAATCAACAATACCTTGCGCATTAAAGTGTATTCTCAACGTTTTGTAATTCGAACCATGCAGTTGATTGGCGCCAAAGGAATGTTCATCTTAAGGCCTTTTGTCTTTAGCGCTGTTTTGCAGGGTATTTTAGCTGCCGGACTAGCCATTTTAATGATGATGACTTTCAACTCATTCTTGATCAAACATTTTCCTGAAATCAACGAAATTCAATACTTCGAACAAAATACGCTCATCTATTTAGGCATGGTTGCCATCGGAATTTTAATCACCTTCTTATCAACTATTGTCTCTGTAAGTAAATTCTTACGCATGAGAACCGACGAACTTTATTATTAAAAACATTATGGAAAAACAACAAGAAGAGGCTTTCGAAATGGGTAAAACCAATTATCTTTTATTGATAGCTGGAACGGTGGTGATAGGCGTTGGCTTCATCATGATGAGTGGCGGTGGAACAGAAAATACCAACGAATTTGCAGGCGATACTTTATTCAACACGCAACGCTTAACCATAGCGCCTATTACTGTGCTTATTGGTTTCGCAATCGTTTTATTTGGCATCCTTAAAAAACCACAATAGTGCATGACTTACTTAGAAGCGATCATCATTGCCATCGTTGAAGGCATCACCGAATTTTTACCTATTTCTTCTACCGGCCACATGATCATCACTTCCTCTGCGATGGGCATTGCCAAAGAAGATTTTACTAAATTGTTTACCATTGCCATTCAGTTTGGCGCTATTCTATCGGTAGTGGCTTTGTACTGGAAACGCTTCTTTCAAAGCAAAGAATTCTATTTCAAATTATTTGTCGCTTTTATTCCCGCAGCCGTTTTTGGTGTGTTGTTTAACGACTTTATCGACTCGCTTTTAGAGAATGTTTTAGTGGTTGGAATCACTTTATTGCTGGGCGGAATTGTGTTCCTCTTCTTAGACAAATTATTCAACGATGAAGGTAAAAGTGATGCTACTCCTTCTTATCCATCTGCGCTAAAAATTGGTATGTTTCAGGTGATTGCAATGATACCTGGCGTAAGCCGTTCGGCGGCGACTATCATTGGCGGATTAACACAAAAAATGACGAGAAAAGCAGCAGCAGAATTCTCTTTCTTTTTGGCTGTACCTACCATGTTTGCCGCAACAGCAAAGAAAACTTTAGATTATTACCAAGAAGGAATTACATTAAGTGGCGAGCAAATCAATGTTTTAATTGTAGGTAATGTGGTGGCTTTTTTAGTTGCTATGTTGGCCATTAAAACTTTCATTAGCTACTTAACTAAAAACGGATTCAAAGTATTTGGTTACTACCGCATTGTGGTTGGCGCTGCCATCATCCTTCTTTATTTAATAGGTATTGAATTGACTATCGTTTAATGGAACAAGAATCTCCTTTTACAGCTGGCAAGGTTCTTTTGATAAATAAGCCTTACACCTGGACTTCCTTCAACGTTGTGCAGAAGGTAAAATACTCAATAAAAAAATACACCAAAACACCTCACACCGCAAATTTACCTGTGCGTAAATTCAAGTTGAAAGTGGGACACGCAGGCACTTTAGATCCTTTGGCTACCGGACTCCTCATCGTTTGCACCGGAAAGGAAACCAAAAACATAGAAGCTTACCAAGCAAAAGAAAAAGAATACACAGGCACCTTTTACATTGGTGCCACCACGCCTTGTTTCGATTTAGAAAAAGAGATTGATGAGCGCTTTCCAACAGAACATATCACACCCGAAATGATTGAGGCTACTCGCTTAAAATTCATTGGAACGCAAGACCAAGTTCCTCCGCTTTTTTCGGCCTTAAAAATTGATGGAAGAAGAGCCTACAAAATTGCCCGCGCCGGAAAAGAAGGCGAACTAAAAGCCCGCGAAATTACCATTAGCGAATTAGAATTAACTCGCATAGAACTTCCAGAAATTGACTTCCGTGTGGTGTGCAGCAAAGGCACTTACATTCGCTCTCTCGCACGCGACTTCGGTTTAGAATTGGGAAGTGGCGCACATCTTACCGCACTTTGCAGAACACGAATTGGAGAATATAAATTGAGTGATGCGTTGACGTTGGAAGAGTTTGAGAAAAGCTTGGCAGAAAACGCAATAAGTCAATAAATTTCCATTTCACACCCAGTACGTCATTGCGAAAATTTTGTACCCAAAATTAAAGCAATCTCCTAGGAAAGTACTTCAGTACATTGCCGTTTGGTTTTAACCAACGGTGAAAAAAATTGATACAAAAGTTAATCAGGGAATAAATGTCAAATCATCCTGTAAACATTAAAATACAACATTTATTAATGTTTACTAAAATATATTCTCTACTTTTAATGCGAACAATAGAAGTAAACATTAAAATACAAATGAAATAATGTCTAGTAAAAAATACAGCATTAATCCCGATCGAACGAAGCCATGGAATACACTGCCTTTATTGCCTATTGGCGAAGAATTGTATAAAAACACCATGATTTTAGAGAAATTAGGAGATGCTAAAACCGCATTGGCTAGATTACATGGAAGAAGCGCTGTGATACCCAATCAGGGTTTACTCATCAACAGTATTAGTTTGCAAGAAGCTAAAGCTTCAAGTGCCATTGAAAATATTTTTACTACCGATGATGAACTATACAAAGCCTATAGTGAAAAGGAAGATGAGCAAATAAAATCAGCACCAAAAGAAATCTTACGCTATCGTGAAGCTTTGTGGAAGGGTTTTAACTACTTAAAACGAACTTCAAAATTTGATATTTCTTATTTCATAGAAATGTACCGCGAAGTGAAGCAAACAAAAGATGGAATTCGTCCAGCTTTCGCTCCCATCATCATTCGCCATGGAGGCAGCGGACCCAATGCAGGAAAAGTTTCATATACCCCGCCCAGAGGAAAAGGAATTATTGAGGATAAAATGAAAAATCTAATTGATTTTTTAAACGACGACAAAAAATATAAGGTTGATGCTCTACTAAAAATGGCTATTGCACATTATCAATTTGAGGCGATACATCCTTTTAGAGACGGCAACGGCAGAACGGGTAGAATTTTAAATATACATTACCTCACTCAAAAGGGCTTACTCGATTTTCCTATTTTGTTTTTGAGCGGATATATAATGGAACATAAAGACGAATATTATGAATGTCTTTCGGGAGTTTCTGAAAGAGGAGATTGGAAGAATTGGCTACTGTATATGCTCACGGCAGTTGAAAAAACATCAATTATTACCTTCAACAAAATCAATGATATTATCGAAGCGCGCGATGGTATATTACATGCACTAGCATCGGAAACAGCAATTCGCCGTCCCGACCAATTGGTGCAAATGATTTTCACACAACCTTTCACCAAGGTTAATCATTTAACAGAGGCTAAAATGTATGCAGAAAATACAGCTAGAAATTATTTAAATAGATTGTGCGAATTAGATATTTTAGAAAAAAGAACAGTTGGCGGACATCATTACTATTTGAATTTGGAATTGTATAGAATACTGTCGGAGTAGGTAAACAGCACAAAACTTCTGCGAGTATTATGAAGGCTTAATTAAATTGACGGCTGTCCGCACTGTTCCTTTCTTTTGAGAAAAGCTCAGCAGGACAATAGTTCCTTCGGGGTACCTCAGGAGGACAGTTAGTAACGCATTTCTGGAAAACCATTCTTAATTTTAGTACTTCAAGCAGTGCATCAGTAATGTCCTCCTGAGGTAACCCGAAGGAACTATTGTCCTACACATCAAAAATTACTTACACAACTCCTTATAATTCACCGGCCCCAATCATGACGTTTAGAATCATGCTCACATTGATACAAAAATTACTCAGGGAATTAATGGCAAATCACACGGTAAACATTAAAATACAAACAAAATAATGTCTATTAAGAAATATAGCATTAATCCCGATCGAACGAAGCCATGGAATACACTGCCTTTATTACCTACTTGGCTATTTAGATATTTTAGAAAAAACAACTGTTGGCGGACATCACTACTATTTGAATTTGGAATAGTATAGAATACTGTCGGAGTAGGTAAACAGCACAAAACTTCTACGAGTATTATGAAGGCTTAATTAAATTGACGGCTGTCCGCACTGTTCCTTTCTTTTGAGAAAAGCTCAGCAGGACAATAGTTCCTTCGGAGTACCTCAGGAGGACAGTTAGTAACGCATTTCTGGAAAACCATTCTTAATTTTAGTACTTCAAGCAGTGCATCAGTAATGTCCTCCTGAGGTACCCCGAAGGAACTATTGGCCTACACATCAATCTCTACTTACACAGCTCCTTATACTTCACCGTCCCCAACATCATCGTTTTACCACTTTTCAACTCAACAAAAATTCCATAATTCCCCGATACATTATACGCAATTCCCTTTCTTCCATACTTAATCCCCCAGCCGCCATATTCCTTCAAAGCGCTGTACTTCACAAACGAAATATTCGCCACTTCACTTCTATCAATGCTTTTCCATTTTCTATGAAAAGGGAAATACTTGTATTCAATATTCTGTTCGGTGATTTTATATTCCAACTTCATTACATAGAAAAAAATAAAAGATGCGGCTAACACAATCACAACAAATATTTTCGAAACAATATCGGTGCTTTCAAAAAACAAACTAACTGCTACAACCGTGCTTATTACAAGCATGATGGCAATTACGAAAATGCCCATGATAGTTTTCCTGATGTATTGCGTTTCGAAGTATTCTTGCATATTGAAATCTCGCTGAGAGATATAAGGTTTCATTTTTCTAAAAACAGCTTGAAAATGATTACCATCGTCAGTCCTTTGGGGTAATAATTCTCGCTGTTTTTCAAAGAACCTTGCGTAAAGATATAAAAGGTTTTGTAGAGACGCATTACAATGCGCCTTCTTGTCTATATTAAGATTTTTTGGATGAGAATATTTTAGGATTGTGCTCTACGTAGAGCCAGTATTGCATCTGGCTTAAAAC
>CAMBXP010000090.1 GCA_945871895.1 Chryseobacterium gleum
TATTACCTTTTTGATTTTTTTTATTTTTTTAGAGCAAGAAAATATGCCAGATTGTCACTTCATTGAATTTTTACCTAAATTCGCAAGCGGTGAAACATACCTTTATATAATGCACGACCATTCCGATAAAAAAATAGATGAAACCCGTCAGGGAGAACCAGTTGTTTTAGAAGCAGCAGCGAATGCCAATGGGAAAAAACTTTATTTGGAAAGCTACGGTTGTGCGATGAACTTCGCCGATAGTGAAATTGTAGCCTCCATTTTAAAAGACAAAGGATACAGCACCACGCGCAATGTTGAAGAAGCCAATGTTATTTTCATTAATACTTGCTCCATACGCGATAACGCCGAAGTAGCGGCAAGAAATAAACTGAAACAGTTCAATGTTTTAAAAAAGAACAAGCCTGAATTGGTAATTGGAGTTTTGGGCTGCATGGCTGAAAGACTAAAATCGAAATTCCTAGAAGAAGAAAAGTTGGTGGATATTGTTGCCGGACCAGATTCTTACCGAAGTTTACCAGAGTTGATTGGTGAAGTAGAAAGCGGACAAAAAGCAGTAAATGTATTGTTATCACGTGAAGAGACTTACGCAGATATTGCTCCAGTAAGAATGCAAAGCAATGGTATCACTGCTTACATTTCCATTATGCGAGGATGCGATAACATGTGCTCTTTTTGTGTAGTGCCTTTTACACGAGGGAGAGAAAGAAGCAGAGACCCATTCACCATTGTGGAAGAAGCCAAAGATTTGTTTAGCAAAGGATATAAGGAAGTAACGTTATTGGGCCAGAATGTAGATTCTTATAAATTTTCTACCAATCCCGATTTAAAAGGAAAAGAGCTTAAAGAAGCTGAAGGAGATGACATTATAAGTTTTGCGAAATTATTGGAAATGGTGGCTTTAGTTTCACCTCAATTGCGTGTTAGATTCTCAACATCTCACCCTAAAGACATTACCGACGAAGTGCTTTTCACCATCAAAAAATACAACAACATTTGCGATTACATTCATTTGCCAATTCAGAGTGGAAACACTAGAATATTGGAAAAAATGAATCGTACTTACACCAGCGAATGGTATGTGCAAAAGCTGAATAGAATTCGAGAATTGATACCCGATTGCGGCGTTACAACCGATGTGATTGCAGGCTTTTGTAGCGAAACAGAAGAAGAACATCAAGACACTGTAAATTTAATGAAGTGGGCCAAGTTCGATATGGCTTTCATGTATTATTACTCGGAAAGACCAGGAACATTGGCCGAAAAAAAATACGAAGACGACGTTCCCGAAGAAACAAAAAAAAGAAGATTACAGGAGATAATTGAAGCACAGCATCAGTCGCAAAGAGACAACGTATCGCGCCATTTGGGTAAAACCTATGAAGTGCTGGCTGAAGGAGTTTCTAAAAAATCGGATGAAGAATTGATGGGCAGAAATAGTCAGAGTCATGTGGTGGTTTTCCCTCGCGGAAAATACAATCCGGGCGACTATGTGAAGGTGAAAATAACAGAATGCACCAGAGCGACATTAAAAGGAATTGTGTTAGAGTAAAATTAAGTAAAAAGTTAAAAGGCAAAAGCCAAAAAAAATGGCAGCAATAGATACAGTTAAGCAACGATTAGGCATCATTGGAACTTCTGAGCAACTCAACAGAGCCATTGATATTGCTATACAAGTGGCACCTACTGATTTGTCGGTGCTCATCACCGGTGAAAGTGGAACAGGTAAAGAATCCTTTCCTCAAATTATCCATCAAAATTCTTCTAGAAAACACGCCGAATACATCGCCATCAACTGCGGTGCAATACCGGAAGGAACAATAGATTCAGAATTGTTCGGACACGAAAAAGGAGCTTTCACAGGCGCTACAGATTCTCGCAAAGGGTACTTTGAAGTGGTAGATAAAGGAACCATTTTTTTAGATGAAATTGGGGAACTTCCCTTGCCTACTCAAGCGCGTTTATTGCGCGTTTTAGAGAGTGGCGAATATATAAAAGTAGGTTCCTCAAAAGTTCAAAAAACCAATGTTCGTATTGTAGCTGCTACCAACGTTAATTTGGAAAACGCAGTGAAGGAAGGAAAATTTAGAGAGGACTTATACTACCGATTAAATACGGTTCCAATTAAAATTCCGCCATTGCGCGAAAGAGCAAACGATATTCATTTGTTGTTTAAGAAATTCGCAATGGACTTTGCCGACAAATACAGAATGCCTCCGCTTAAACTAGACGCAGAAGCTGTAAATGTTTTGGTGAATTACAGATGGCCAGGCAATATCCGTCAGTTAAAAAACATAGCCGAACAAATTTCGGTGATAGAAGAAAAACGATTGATTTCTAAAAATATCTTATTGAAATATTTGCCCAATGCTGCTGAGGGCATGAACTTGCCAGTACCAATTTTTGGGAATATGCAAAACTTTTCAGGCGGAACAATGGATTCCAAAGAAAAAGAATTGTTGTACAAGGTTATTTTCGATATAAAAAAGGAAATTAACGATTTGCGACAAATGGTGCTGGGTGGAACTCAAAACAATGCTGTATTTGAGGTCAATCAAAGCGTTCAGCACAACAACGATTTTTCTGCTTATCCTATTCAACAAAACGAAAACGCCATTATTCATCAAATTGAAGAAGTTGAAGAATCTTTATCGTTAGCCGAAAAAGAAAAAGAATTCATCATTAAGGCCTTAGAAAAACACCGCAACAAAAGAAAAAACGCAGCAAAAGAGCTGGGCATATCAGAGAGAACCTTGTACAGAAAAATCAAAGAATACGATATTCAATGAAGATAAAAATAATCATCATCACCTTTTTGGCAATAGCTTTAGTGAGTTGGAATTGCACCGTATCGGCATCTTTTTCGGAAGGCAAAATTTACGGAGAAACCTTTGCTATAGGTACTTTCCCCAACAAAGCTGCATTGGTACAACCGGCTTTTAGTCAGGAATTAATTGATGGCTTACGAACCAAAATCATTAACGAGTCGAATTTAAAATTCACCGAAGACTGCTATTCATCTTCTTACTACTTTACCGGCAGCATAACCAATTACGCTGTATCACCACTCTCTGCTACCAGCGGAAACGTGGCTGCAGCCAACAGGTTATCGGTTTCTGTAAGTGTGCAATGCGATAGTGTTTGCCCTACTAAATTTGCAGCCGCTCCTTTTTTTGCAAAAAGCTACAGCGAATATGCTGATTTTGGCACCGACGAGACATTTGCATCGGCCGAAGAAAGATTAATGAAAGAGATAGTGACCAAAATAACACAACAAGTGTATTTAGATTTACTATCGGCCTCAACAGCCAAAAAAGAAAAAGAAGAAAACAAAGAATAATGCGCGCCGAAAACTATCAACTTTTGATGGAAAACAATGCTGTACTTGCGCATGAGCAAGTGCAGGAGATGAAGCACATCATTGAGAAATACCCTTATTGCCAAAGCGCGTATTTACCATTGCTTAAATATTATTACACCCAAAATCACATCGACTTCGAAGAATTGTTGAAACTTACTGCGGTTTATTCTTCAGATAGAAATCAAGTAAGAAAATACTTGATGAAAGAAGTTAAATCGGCAAGCGTTGAGAGTGAGAAAGAAGAAATTAAGGAAGGACAAAAAGTTGAAATTGTTGCGCCCGAAATTCACGACCCGCTGCTAGAACAGCTGAATTCACAAATACTTTCTGAGGCGATTGGCTACACTTTAGAACAAAACATAGAAGCTGAAATCTCGAAACTTCCAGAACTTGCCAAAAAGGAACTACAATTTGAAAGCGACAACGCACCAAAAGACTTTTACAGCTGGCTAGAAGCGCCTAAAGAAGTTAAGCCCAAGTTAAAATACGCTCACTTAATTGATAAATTTTTGGCCGATCAGCCTAAGATTGTTCCGAAGAAAGAATTCTTCTCACCTGTGAATATGGCGCGCAAGAGCGTAGAAGAAGATGGAGAAATAGTATCAGAAACATTGGCGAATTTATATGTGCAACAAGGCCATTATTCAAAAGCGCTCAAAGCATTCGAACAACTTAGTTTGAAATTCCCGAAAAAAAATGTTTACTTTAGCGCCCGCATTAAAGAAATTGAAGAACTAAAAAAACATAAGAAACAATGAGCATCATTCTCATCATATTAAGCGTACTGTTGGTAATTGTAGTTTTAATTCAAAACAGCAAAGGCGGAGGATTAGATTCAAACTTTGGTGCTCAATCTTCGGCTTTTGGTGCTCAAAGAACTACCGATATCGTAGAAAAGATCACTTGGGGATTGGCTGCATCAATTGCAGTAGTGTGCTTGATTTTCGCCATGAACACAGGCGGAACTGAAAAAGGTGGTGCCGTTCAAAATTCTGAAAAGAAAGAAGGCGTAAACACACTTCCTGGCGCTCCTAAACAATAATGTCAGCTTGGCACTGCTCACTGTCAATTGTTTCAAATAAATATTTCCACTCTGAAAATTTGTCCGTTTATCTATACTCATTTTGCATTGGCACACATTCTGACAAGTGCGTGGTGCAAACATTAATCACATCTAAATCTAAATAAAAATGGCAGCAATTAAAATCAAACCTCTTGCCGATAGAGTAATCGTAGAAGCATCTCCGGCAGAAACCAAAACAGCAGGCGGATTATACATTCCTGATACCGCAAAGGAAAAACCACAACGTGGAAAAGTAGTAGCTGTAGGAACAGGTAAAAAAGATGAGCCCCTAACAGTTAAAGTTGGTGATTCTGTTCTTTACGGAAAATATGCTGGTACAGAAATCACAGTAGACGGCAAAGATTACCTAATCATGAAAGAAGCCGATTTATTCGCGGTATTTACAAAATAATAATCTAACATTTTAATTAAAATAAGACATGGCAAAATCAATCACATTTGACGTAGCAGCTCGCGACCAACTAAAAAGAGGAGTTGACGCTTTAGCTAATGCAGTGAAAGTAACACTCGGACCAAAAGGAAGAAACGTAGTTATCGATAAAAAATTCGGTGCTCCAACCATCACTAAAGATGGTGTTTCTGTAGCAAAAGAAATTGAATTGAAAGATCCTATCGAAAATATGGGTGCTCAAATGTTGAAAGAAGTTGCTTCTAAAACTGCTGATATCGCAGGTGACGGAACAACAACTGCAACAGTATTGGCTCAAGCAATTGTAACTGCAGGTTTGAAAAACGTAGCTGCAGGTGCAAACCCAATGGATTTGAAAAGAGGTATCGACAAAGCAGTAGAATTAATTATTGCTGAGTTGAAAAAGAACTCTAAAAATGTAGGTAGCGACAACAAAAAAATTGAACAAGTTGCTACTATCTCTGCTAACAACGACGAAGCAATTGGTAAAATCATCGCTTTGGCTATGGCTAAAGTGGGTAAAGAAGGTGTTATCACTGTGGAAGAAGCTAAAGGTACTGAAACGTATAGCGAAGTTGTAGAAGGTATGCAATTCGACAGAGGTTATCTTTCTGCGTATTTCGTTACCAACACTGAAAAAATGCACGCCGATTTAGATCAACCATATGTGTTGATTACTGATAGAAAAATTTCTTCAATGAAAGATATTCTTCCTGTGTTAGAGCCTGTAGCTCAATCAGGTCGTCCGTTATTAATTATCGCTGAAGATGTTGATGGTGAAGCATTGGCTACCTTGGTAGTAAACAAAATTCGTGGTTCATTAAAAGTAGCAGCTGTTAAAGCTCCTGGTTTTGGCGACAGAAGAAAAGCGATGTTGGAAGACTTAGCTATTTTAACTGGTGGTGTTGTAATCTCTGAAGAACAAGGTTTTAAATTAGAAAACACTACAGTTGATATGTTGGGTAGAGCTGAAAAAATCACTATCGACAAAGACAACACTACTGTTGTAAATGGTGCTGGTAAGAAAAATGTAATTAAAGACAGAGTTGCTCAAATTAAATCTCAAATTGAGAACACTACATCTGATTACGATAAAGAAAAACTACAAGAGCGTTTGGCTAAATTGGCTGGCGGTGTTGCAGTTCTTTATGTTGGTGCAGCTACCGAAGTTGAAATGAAAGAGAAAAAAGACAGAGTTGACGATGCATTACACGCAACAAGAGCTGCTGTAGAAGAAGGAATCGTTCCTGGTGGTGGTGTTGCTTACATTAGAGCTTTATCGGCTTTAGAAGGTAAAAAAGGTGCTAACTTCGACGAAACTACAGGTATCGCCATTATCCGTCGCGCTTTAGAAGAGCCATTGAGACAAATCGTTGCCAACGCTGGTGGTGAAGGTTCTGTAGTGGTTGATAAAGTGAAAGAAGGGAAAGGTGACTTCGGTTACAATGCAAGAACAGATAAATATGAAGATTTAATTAAAGCAGGTGTTATCGACCCTACTAAAGTATCTCGTGTAGCTTTAGAAAATGCAGCTTCAATTGCTTCAATGTTATTGACGACTGAATGTGTATTAGCAGAAATTCCTGAGGAAAATGCTCCAGCTATGCCAGGTGGTATGGGCGGTGGTATGGGTGGAATGATGTAAGAATCACATCTTGATAAATAGGGAATCCTCTTCGTTGGAAAACGGAGAGGATTTTTTTTGTCTGAACCTTGATGAAAAAGGATGAAAGGATAAAAAGGATTGTGCTTCGGGTATGCACGTCCTCCAGGTGCGCGCTTCCAAGCGCGTACCTATTGTAATGGCATTTTTGATGCCGATCCACACTCTTTAAAGCATACCTATCGCAATTAAAAATCGCTAAAAAGAAGATTTCAGATTCGCTTCGCAAAATCTGAAATTACCAGCAAGCTCTGCTTTCATCTGAAAGCACAACAGCACCTTCACCCAAAAAATTATTTCATGTTGCTCAAGAAATTGTCATATGGATCGGTAAAAGTGGTGCTTTCTTGAAATCTGTTTTTGCTTAATTTTTTACTTTCCACCAAACCCCATAGAACAAACTCTGTTAGAAATAACTTATCTGCTTCGGCGGTGGCAGGTTGATATTTCGCAATTAATTTTTCTATTGGCGCAATACTTTTTAGTTTTTCACTGTATGTTTTATCGTTGTCTTGATCACTAATTTGAAATTCCTCGGCATTTAAAAACCACTCTATCACGTCGTCGTATGGTCCGCGCACATTGGCCTTCTCGATTTTCTCCACTTTAGGAAAATACTTTTCAAACAACGATTTTACAGCAGTAGCAATTAATTTTTCAGCAACAAATCGGCTTCCTTCCTCTTCACCTTCATACACCAATTCCATTTTACCTGTTAGCGCAGGAATAATACCAGAAAAATCAGACACTCTAATAGCGGTTTTCTTTTCCCCAGATTTCAAATTTCTAAGCTCAGCCGTGCTAATTAAATTTTCAAACGCTGTAATACTCATTCGTGCACTAACACCCGATTTATAATCGATGTATTCTGAATCTCTTGCTTCAAAACCAATTTGCTCAATAATATCCAAAGCCAGACTAGGCACATAAACCGACTCTTTTTGATGTTGGTCTAATCTTGCTTCCTGCGCCGTAATTACGCGTGCGATTTCAATAGATTCTGGATAATGCGTTAAAATCTGAGAACCAATTCTATCCTTCAAAGGTGTTACAATACTTCCACGATTGGTGTAATCCTCTGGATTGGCTGTAAATACAAATTGCATATCCAAAGGAAAACGAAGTTTAAATCCACGAATTTGAATATCCCCTTCTTGCAAAATATTAAATAAGGCAACTTGAATTCGCGCCTGTAAATCGGGCAATTCATTGATCACAAAAATGCAGCGATTGGCGCGGGGAATCATTCCAAAGTGAATCACTCTTTCATCGGCATAACTCAACTTTAAATTGGCCGCCTTTATTGGATCAACATCACCAATAATATCGGCGATGGTAACATCGGGCGTTGCCAATTTTTCGGCAAAACGCTCAGAACGATGCAACCAAGAGATAGGTGTTTTATCCCCCATTTCTGCTATCAAATCCTTAGCATACCTAGACAGAGGCGACAAAGGATCGTCATTTACTTCTGAACCTGCTACAACAGGAATATATTCGTCTAACAAATTCACCATCATACGAGCCAATCTTGTTTTGGCTTGACCTCTTAAGCCCAGTAAATTGATGTTGTGTTTAGATAAAATGGCACGTTCCAACTCTGGAATTACTGTGTTTGCATAACCGTGAATACCTTCAAAAACATTCACCTTGTTTTTAATATTAGCAATAAGATTGTTTCTTAATTCTTCTTTGATGGTGGTGCTTTTGTACGCCATTTTTTTTAGCGCACCTAGGGTAGAAACTTTTGAAATATCAGTCATCTCGTTTTTTTTTTAAAATGTCTATTAACCTTTAATTTGTTTTTTTCTGTTGGTTTGGTAATCTTCAAAAATCATTTGTCCCAAACCTTTTAATCCGGTATAAAATGCTTTACCTTGATTCGCTTCAGTAAATCGCTCTACAAACTGCTTCAAATAAGGATCCTGAGCAATCATAAAAGTTGTAATTGGGATGTGTAATTTTCTAGCCTGACTTGCAGCCGTATAGCACTTATCCACCACGTAGGAATCCAAGCCATTGCTATTCATATAATATTCACCATTGGGCTCGCGAACGCAACTTGGTTTACCATCGGTAATCATAAAAATTTGTTTGTTGGTGTTACGTTTTCTGCGCAAAATATCCATGGCCAAATTTAAACCTGCAACTGTATTGGTGTGATAAGGTCCCACTTGCAAGTAGGGCAATTCTTTTGCTTTGATGGTCCATGCGTCATTTCCAAAAACCAAAATATCTAAAGTATCTTTTGGATAACGAGTGGTGATCAATTCGTTTAAAGCCATGGCCACTTTTTTGGCTGGAGTAATCCTGTCCTCGCCATACAAAATCATCGAGTGACTAATATCAATCATCAATACTGTACTCATTTGCGCTTTAAAAAAACTATCTTCTACAACTAAATCGTTTTCTGTTAATTTAAACTCCCCTGCCCCATTGTTAATTTGCGCGTTACGCAATGTTTCAGTCATGGAAATATTGTCCAAAGAATCGCCAAAATTAAAGCTTCTAAATTCACCAGTATTTTCGTCTCCCTTTCCACTCAATTTAGAACTGTGATTGCCAATATTGCTTCGTTTTAGTTTTCCAAAAATTTGATCCAAAGCTGCCTGACGAATTGCTCGTTCCGTTTTTGCAGTGATTACTTGTCCGCCAGCACTGTCGTTTTCAACCTTATCACGGATATACCCCTTCTTTTTTAAATCCTCAATAAAATCGTCGATGGTATATTTTTCATTGGTTAATTTGTATTCCTCATCTAAGGCTTTTAGCCAATCGATTGCCTCATCAAAATCTCCAGAAGTATGCGTGATCAGCTCTTTAAAAATATCAAAAAGCTTATCAAAAGGACTCTGATTTGGAGCTGAATATGGCTTAAATGTAAATCCTTGTCTCATGGTGGAAATATTATATTCAGTGCTAATGTAAACGACAAAAGGATGGATAAAAATAAAACACCATCGATTCTATTTATCAATCGTTCTAAAGCTTCCTTGTTGTAATTTGAAAAACAAAAATAATATGAAGAGCAATGTACTAATAAGCAATCGCCTCTCCCCTTCTATTCCCCCAATTAAATGGCACAAAATCATCCGACAAAGCAGTACATTGCACATCCATTTTAGTGCAATAAATTTCACCATAGTAAGAGGCAATTGGCGCTTCGGAAGCATCTTTGCCGTAGGAGATATTTACAAGTCCGTTTAAGGGAGCCAATTTCGTTGGATCAAATATAATCCAGTGTCCGTTGATATATGCTTCAAAGCAAGCGTGAATATCGGGCGGAGTTAATTGACAAACGTAAGAGCTGAAATAACGCGCAGGAATATCTAAAGCTCTGCACAAGGCAATTCCTAAATGAGCAGCATCTTTGCAAGCGCCAACACCGCGCATCACAGTATCGGTAGCAGAAGTACTAGAATTTGTGGAACCTGTGCTGTATTTAACATTATTGAAAATCCAATCTTCAATGGCCAAAGCTTTAGAATAAGCATTGGGAAGCGCACCGAATTTATGAAGCGCAAATTCCATTAGTTTATCTGATTCACAATGCCTACTTGGCGCAATGTACTGCAAAACTTCATGGTCCATTTGCATAAACGGAATAGTCGATAGCAAATCTTCTTCTTTAATCCTAGTGAATTGAACTTCCAGTTTCGCTTTATAGCTAATGGTAAAAGATGTTCCATTTTGCGCTTCTAATTTGATGAAGCGCGCATTTGAATTTTCTGTTGTAAACTCTTCAAAAGGAATAGCAGGCGTGATGAGCAAAGACTCTTCAACAATTCTTTGAGAACTCGATTTTGAAGCCATTATATTGAAAAAGAAAGTTGTGGTAGTGATTACATTGTACGACAACGAACTTGAAACTGAAAAAATCATGCACAAAAGTAGTGTTTTAAAAATTACCTATCTTCGTCGTTTAATTTTTAAATCCCCGAAACTATGTTACTGCAAAACAGAGTTAACAAAAAGGAGCTTAAAAAACGAATTCAGGAAGAAAGTATAAAGCGCACTACCGTTTCGTTTTACCGCTACGTTATCATTGAAAATCCGCAAGAATTGCGCGATGAACTTTTCGCCCAATGGCAGAAGTTAAATATCCTTGGTAGAATCTATGTTGCACATGAGGGCATTAATGCTCAGATGAGTGTTCCTGAAGCAAATTTTGATGCTTTTAAACAGGAATTGTATTCTGATAAAAGATTCAACGAAGTACCTTTCAAAATAGCGGTAGAAGACGACGGAAAATCATTTTATAAATTAACGATTAAGGTTCGCGCAAAAATTGTTGCCGATGGTTTGCCCGATGATACTTTCGATGTTACCAACGTTGGAAACCATTTAACTGCCAAGCAATTCAACGAAGCAATGGAAGATGAAAATACCATTGTAGTGGATATGCGTAATCATTACGAAAGTGAAGTAGGAAAATTCGAAGGAGCAATCACTCCCGATGCCGATACATTTCGTGAAGAATTACCTATCGTTTTAGAAGAACTAAAAGACAAAAAAGACAAGAAAATATTGATGTATTGCACTGGTGGAGTGCGTTGCGAAAAGGCAAGTGCTTACTTTAAACATCACGGATTTCAAGATGTAAATCAATTGCACGGTGGAATTATCGACTATGTTCGACAAATAAAAGCTGAAGGATTGCCATCTAAATTTATTGGTAAAAATTTCGTGTTTGATGAGCGTGTGGGCGAAAGAATTACAAATGATGTGATTGCACATTGTCATCAATGTGGCGCGCCTTGCGACACACATGTAAATTGCGCAAACGATGATTGTCACTTGCTATTTATTCAATGTGAAAAATGCGCGGAAGAGATGAAGGGGTGCTGTACTCCAGAGTGCATGCACATTGCATCTTTGCCGATAGAAGAGCAAAAAGAGATTCGTAAAGGACAGAAAAAGGAGAATGCATTATCTGTTTATAAGAGTAGATTGAGACCAAATTTGAGGGATGTTTTGGCGGAGAGGAAGAAGGAGGAATAATTCCTTTTAGAAGTGTACTTCGGTAGGGGCGTA
>CAMBXP010000091.1 GCA_945871895.1 Chryseobacterium gleum
AGATAACAATATTTTAATTGATATTTCTGGTTATTCATCCGGATTGTATTTGGTAAATGTAGATGGGGAAGTAAATCGCTTAATAGTTAAATAGTTTATGGGGTGGAGGGTAGAATAGGATATTATTTAGAATCTTTCTAAATTCGCTATCCCTTGAAAAAAACGCTTTCCATATCGCTTGCTTTTTCTGAAGACTTAATTGAAAAAGGTTTAATGGCGCTTATTGATGAAAGTAAGTTTCTCACTTTGTTTTCTGTTTTGCGCACGCAGGAAGAAGTGTCTGACTTATTCAAGAAAAAGGAGTCGCCCGACGTTTTGTTGATTGATGTTTTTTCTCCTGTTTTCACACTCGATAAGATCTTAGCTTACTCATCTTTCTCTGCTAAAACGAAGGTAGTTCCGCTTACTAGTAGGCAAAACAAGCACGATTTCGATCGAGTGCTTAAATCGGGAATTAATAACTTCTTGCTTAAAAGTTCTTCACAAAAGGAGATAGAGGAATGCTTGCAAACCATTATGAATGGAGACCATTTTATCTCATCTAAAGTTTTAGATGTCATTAAATCTGTTAATGCTGTTTCTTCTAATGAAGTCAGCTATAAAGCCACTTGTGCTTCCTTGAATATTTCAGAAAGAGAAATTGAGATTATTAAGTTAATTGCCGAAGGATGCATCAATAAAGAGATTGCCGACAGGTTGTTTTTAAGCAATCATACCATCAATACGCATCGCAAAAACATTATGCAAAAGTTAGGCATCAATAATACTTCTGGTATTGTATTGTTTGCTGTAAAAGAGGGTATAGTAAGTGCTAACGATTTTCTTTTTTCTTCTAAATAATTAGGTGGCTAGTTTCATGGCCAGTCTTTGCAATAGTTTACTTCTGGTGATAATGTTTCCGCAAAAATTAAGCAGCCATTTTCGTGTGAAAAAGTATTTTTGAAAGAAGTGACTTTTTTGACTCGTTCTCCAAAATTTGTCGTAAATCCACGTATCGTATTGCTTCATGCATTTTGCCGAGAAATCATTCTCTTTGAAGCATTTTTTTATTTGCCATCCAGCGTATCTGCCCGAAGCCATGGCTTGGCCGATACCTTCACCCGAAGCAGGGTCGATCAAAGATGCCGCATCGCCACACAATATAAAATGGTCGCCTGTCATTTGCACTTTTCGAGAACTCAAGGGCAAACCAAAGCCTTCTATTTTACCAATGATAGTAGCGTCTTTAAAGCGGTCTTTGATGATAGGATGGTTTTTAATGGTGTCGTCCAGCATTGCTTTCAAGTTCATTTTTTTCTTTGAAACTTCAGCTGATAGTGCACCAATGCCTACGTTGGCCTTGTTGCCTTTAATAGGGAAAATCCAAAAATAACCGGGCAAAATCGAATCAATGAAATGCAGTTCTATGGTGTTCTCTGGAATTCCAGTTACGTTGTTGTAATAAGCTCTAACAGCGCCCGAGTAATGATTTAAATCGGGTTTAGTACCTACAGTTTTTTTGTTTACCACAGAGTGTGCTCCATCGCAACCCACTACCACTTTAGCTTTAAATAGGATGTTGTTGGCCAAAACACTTACTTCTCCTTTTTCTTTAAGGATAGTAACATCTTTTATTTCGTGATTCAAGAAATGATGAATATTTTCTTCTTTGGTAGTTAATTCATACAAGAAATTATCCCATTGTATTCTTTGTGATGTGAAGCCATATTCTGTTCCTTCAACATCAATATGTTTGCCGTTGGGCATAATTAACCTACAAGTATTTACAGGGACTTTTTCTAAGAAATTCAATGCGGCTTCGCGGTATTTAGGATTGATGGTATTGAGTACTTTGGGCACATAGGCAGCAATGGCATCTCCACAAACTTTCTCTCTGGGGAAGCTGTTTTTTTCTATTACTGCTACTTTTAATCCGCTATCGGCTAGGGCCAACGCGCAAGTGCTTCCGCTGGGTCCGGCTCCACATATTATTACATCAAAATGCTTTTCTTCCATCTCAATCGTTGTTTAAAATATCGGGTCTTCTTTCTTTGGTTATTTTTTCGGCCATATCCATTCTCCATTCGTCAATTTTAATAGGGTCTCCACAAAAAAGTACTTCTGGCACTTTTAGTCCTTTAAATTCTGGTGGACGTGTATAAACTGGCGGCGAAAGTAAATCATCTTGAAATGAATCGGTTAATGCCGATGTTTCGTCGCCAATGGCTCCAGGAATAATTCTAATAATAGAATCGGCCAATACTGCGGCGGCCAATTCTCCGCCCGATAACACATAATCTCCAATAGAAATTTCTTTGGTAACATATAAATCTCGAATTCTTTGGTCGATACCTTTATAGTGTCCACAAATCATCATTAAATTTTTAGATAATGACAATTGGTTGGCTAATTTCTGATTGTGACGAACGCCATCGGGCGTGAGATATATTATGTCGTCGTATGTTCTTTCTTTTTGTAGGGCTTCTATGGCATCGGCAATTGGCTGACAAGTCATTACCATTCCTGCGCCACCGCCGTATGGATAATCGTCAACGTTCTTGTGCTTATCGTTAGAGTAGAGTCGGATATCGTGAATGTGCACTTCCACAATTTTATTATCCATTGCCCTTTTTAAGATAGAGTGTTGGAACGGACTTTCCAACAAGCGGGGCAGTATGGTTAATATATCAATGCGCATATCGTTTTATTGAGAAGGTAAAAACCCTATATTTGGGCAAAAATAAGTATATATGTCAGATATTAGAAATAACTGGACAAAAGAAGAGATTTTGGCGATTTTCAATAAGCCATTGCTAGAGTTGGTGTACGAAGCGGCAACGATGCATAGAAAATATCACGATCCTCGTTCGGTGCAGGTTTCATCGTTAATATCAATCAAAACAGGAGGATGTTCAGAAGATTGTGGTTATTGTCCGCAAGCCGCCAGATATCATACAGATGTTAAAGCACAAAAAATGATGTCGGTAGATGAAGTGATGACTCAGGCTAAAAATGCTAAAGAGGGCGGAGCATCACGTATGTGTTTGGGTGCAGCTTGGAGAGAAGTGCGCGACAATCGTGATTTCGACAATGTTTTAGAGATGGTTCGCGGTATAAATGAAATGAATATGGAAGTGTGCTGTACTTTAGGTATGGTAACCGAAGAACAAGCTAAAAGATTGGCCGATGCAGGCTTGTATGCATACAATCACAATATAGATACTTCTGAAGAACACTACGGAGAGGTTATTACAACACGTACTTACGAA
This sequence comes from Chryseobacterium gleum, assembly GCA_945871895.1. GTDB lineage: Bacteria > Bacteroidota > Bacteroidia > Flavobacteriales_C > JAHEZL01. Next base: position 3,249 of record CAMBXP010000091.1, read on the forward strand.
GATAGATTGAATACACATCAACATGTGCGTAAAGCTGGAGTAACTTTGTGTTCGGGTGGTATTATTGGTTTAGGTGAAAATGAAGCTGATAGAATTGGTATGCTGTATACCTTGGCAAATCAGGAAAAACATCCTGAATCAGTGCCTATCAATGCTTTGGTTCCGGTAGAAGGAACACCAATGGAAAACAATGAAAGAGTTTCTATTTGGGAAATGGTGAGAATGATTGCTACAACAAGATTGGTGATGCCCAAAAGTGTAGTGAGATTATCTGCAGGAAGATTAGAGATGTCGCAAGAAGGACAAGCTTTCTGTTTTATGGCCGGCGCAGGTTCTATCTTCGCAGGAGATAAATTGTTAACTACGCCAAATCCCGCTCAAAACGAAGATATTGAGTTGTTTAAAATATTGGGTTTGAATCCAACTGAGCCTTTCTACAAAGGCGCTAAACCTGAAGTAAAAATGAGCTATAAAGAAAGCACTAAAAAGAAGGAGATGGAGGAGAAGGTGAAGCAGTGGAAAGAAGAAGTAGCATCGACCAAAAAATAGATGTCTGTAAACAAAAAATTACAACAAATTTTACTTCAAAGGAAAGAGAATAATTTACTTCGTTCTCTTTCCTTTACTCGTCATTTAATAGATTTTTCTTCCAATGATTATCTCAGTTTTGCTAGAGATGAAGATCATAAGCATAAAATTATTCAAAGATTTTCTCAGCAGCAGTTTCATATAGGTTCAACGGGTTCTCGATTGATTTCGGGCAACAGTGAATTTGCAGAAGAATTAGAGCAAAAAATAGCTCGTTTTCATAAAGCAGAAGCGGCTTTAATTTTTAATTCGGGTTACGATGCCAATGTTGGCTTTTTTTCGTGTGTACCCAAAAAAGGAGATACCGTAATTTACGATGAGTTGATTCATGCGTCTATTCGAGATGGAATACGTTTAGGTTTGGCCAAGTCTTTTTCATTTAAACACAATGATGTAGAGGATTTGAAAAAGAAAATCACCAAAGCAGAAGGTGATATTTTTGTTGTAGTTGAAGCGGTGTATTCGATGGATGGAGACCAATCGCCAGTGCAGGAGATTTGTAATTTGAATGTTAATGTTGTGGTGGATGAGGCACATTCTGCTGGTATATTTGGTGAAAAAGGGGAGGGGGTAGTGTGTGCTTTAAGTTTAGAATCGAAAGTTTTTGCGCGCATCATTACCTACGGAAAATCTTTTGGTTCGCACGGAGCAGCGATCATTGGTTCTTCTGTTTTGCGTGATTATTTGGTGAATTTCGCTCGATCATTTGTTTACACCACTTATGGCAGTGATTTTAATTTAGTGGCTATCGATGAAGTTTACCAAAATCTTGAGCATTCAAGTGAAAGAATAGTAAGAGCAAATGAGCTTAAAGAATATTTTTTAGAGAGAGTTAGAAAATTGGAATTAAGTCCTCATTTTATGCCTAGTCAAAGTTTAATTCATTGTTTTTTAGTGAAGGGGAATAGTGCGTGTAAAAACTTAGAAAAAACATTTAGAAATAAGGGTATTTCCGTAAAAGCAATTCTCTCTCCAACTATCCCCGAAGGTCTAGAAAGATTAAGGATTTCCTTGCATTGCCATAATTCTAAATCTCAATTAGATGAATTGCTTGATATTTTAAGCAAAAGCGTTGTATTAATCGACTAATTTTTTATTTTAGAAAATTGTTTCAAAAAATTGAAATTATTTTTTTCTTGTGTAACAATTAGGAGGGCTAGTTGTTTCACATTTAAAGAACCAGGGACTATGATAAAATCTTTACTTAAGCAACTCAAAGTTTTGTTTTTTGCTTTGTTGATGTTCGCATCAAGAAATATCTTGGCACAAGCACAACCTTGTCCGCTATCTAACAATCAATGGCAATGGCCAACACATACCAATTGGTTTTTCGGTGATGCTCAAAAAATTCGTTTTGGGGCTTCTGGTAGTGCAGGTCCAGTAGTAAGTTCAATAACGGGCGCCGGCTCACCTTATAAATCTTATGAGTCTTGTGCTTCCGCAAGTGATGAAAGTGGAAACCTGGTTTTTTTTACTAATGGTGTTGATGCTTGGGATGGTGGTGGAAATAAATTGGCAGTGCCAGGTGGGCGATTCTTAACTGGTGCAGAGAATCCGACTGGAGATGCAGGTAGTGCCGTGCAAGGTGTAATGATCGTAAAGCATCCATTAGATGTAAACAACTATTATATTTTTACTACAGATGATGCCATTTCCGGACAAGATTGGAATACAACTTTAGGTGCTGCAAAAACTCCAGTGACTTATGGTTTTAATTGTTATGTGTACAATAAGTTAACCAACACTATTAGCGGTCCTACTCGATTAAAAGATGCCGGTGGGGCAAATTATCGCTCTACTGAGCAAGTTGCTGCAACTTTTCATTCTAATGGGATTGATGTTTGGATTGTGACTCATGAGGCGACACCCACCACTGCACCTAAAAATCAAACAGTATCTACACGTAATTATTTTGCTTATAAATTAACTTGTTCTGGCTTAACAACAACACCAGTTGTGTCTTCTTTAGGATTTTATGTTACAGTAGGTTCTGATTGGGCATCCCATTCAGATAGAAGCAATGAAAGAGCTTCTTTGCAATTCAATTGGGCGGGTAATAAAGCTGCGGCTTCGCACCACAGAGGAAATGGCGCTATAAGTAACATTAACGAATGTGTAAGTCTCATGGATTTTAATGCTACAACCGGTGTTTTATCTAATTCGGTGAATATTAATGGTTCTACCATTGATGTTAGTAATCCTTACGATTGCGAGTTCTCGCCTTCTGACAATCGTTTGTATGTAACTTTCTTATCAAGTCCGTGGGATGTTCCTGCCATCAATGGTAAGGTTGCTTATTACAACTTGTCGGCTGGTAATTCTTACAATCTTGTATCTAATATTTCTACATCTATTGATGGTGGTATTATCAAATTAGGTGGTGATGGTAAAATGTACACTGGTTCATTTGGAACAAATCCATGGGGATACAAAAATGCAGTAGGTGTTGTTTCCAATCCCGATGGTGCTGCATCGTTTAATGTAGCAGGTCTTCCTACTGCTGCTGGCTCAATGTCATATGGACTGCCTAATGCGTTCATTCCTCCTCGTGATTATTTAAAAATTAGAGATACATCTGTAACAGAATGTGATTTGCCTTTAGATATGGGGGTTAGATGGAAATGTAAAGGAACAGATGCAGAAGATATTACTTTGAATGGTTGGTCGATCAAAGGCACTCCTGCAGGAGGTTCGATTACAGCAAGTAATGGTATTTTCAATGCAACAGCGCCAGGAGTTTATGAAGTGTATTATACCATTTGTTCTATAAAAGATACAGCCTTAATTACAGTTATTGCTTGTAATTGTCCTGTTGATCTAAAAGTTTCTCAACCTAAGATTTGTATAGGCAATCAGGTTAAATTAGATTCATTGGTGTTGGGCGGACCAGGCGTTTGGTCTATCGATTCTGTGCCTACCTCTACAGGAACAAATCCTACTTTAACGATTTCGGCAGGCGACACATTGTTTACTTCGATAACAGGCAACAAAATAGGAACTTACAAATTGTTGTTTAAAGATGCTGCAGATGCTTCTTGTAGAGATTCTGTTTACATCGTTGTAAATCCTTTACCTGCTCCAAACATTGCTTCTTTTGGTCCGCTTTGCAAAGATTCTATAGTTACAACAATGACTTTAACTCCAGCAATAGTAGGCGGTGTTGGCCAATGGGCGATAGATGGTGTACCTTCTACCAATCAATTTGATCCTACATTGGGGTCTATATCTTCTGGTCCGCATCTTATAGGTTATTTGCATAGCGATGCTAATGGTTGTATTTTTGGAGATACACTTACAGTGGTGGTTAAAGCGTTGAAAAATGCTACAATTACTCAGGCCGGACCATTTTGCTCTAATGCATCGTCGGTTAATTTAACAGCTGCTACATCAGGTGGTGTTTGGTCGGGAACAGGAATCACTAATCCAGCATCAGGAACTTTTAATCCTAACAATGCGGGAGCAGGTTCTCATGTTATTACTTATGCGTTTCCTGGGTTGTGTAATTCAGCAGATACGATGACCATTGTGGTTAATCCTGCTAAAGATGCTACATTAAGTAAACATGACTCAACTGTTTGTACTACTGATCCTTCTGTTAATATAAGTGTATTTCCTGCTCAGGCTGGTGGTGTATGGACTATCATCAGTCCGATAGGTTCCGCAGGTGTAATTACTTCCCCTTTTGTGCCAGGAAATTATGCAGCAGGTGATTACAAAATTGAATATTCTTTAGCTAATCCATGTGGTGATAAAGATACTTTGACCATGCATGTTGTTGGGCAGTTTGACGCTACCATTTCTGTAACAGCCGCTCAAGATACTGTTTGTCAATCGGCATCTTCTTTTACCGTTACAAAGGTTATGGCAGGTGGAACTTGGAAAGCTACTTGTGGTATTTGTATCGATAACAATGGTTTGTTTAACCCTGCAACTGCAACTGTAGGAAACAATACTGTTACATATAGTAATGCAAGTAACTGTGGTGATACGCAAACTGTAAATATTTTTGTGTTGCCAGCTATCACATCTGTAATTACAAAAGATACGGCTCTTTGTGTGAATCAAACATATACGCCAACAAATAATTGGCTGCCAGTTGATCCAGCAACTTTAGGTTTCCCTTTAGTAGGAGTTTGGCAATTTGTTGGAGCAGGCAATCCTTTAAGCTTAAATGCCGCAACGGGTGCTTTTAATGCTGCCATTGCAGGAGCAGGAACATACAAAATAACTTATTCTGTATCATTATATCCTTGCTTTATTCCAGATACTATTACTATCCGTGTAGATGCAATGCCTAATCCTTTAGTAACTCCTGTTAGTCCTTTATGTGCTAATGCTCCAATAAAGGTTTTAACTGCTAATACAATTGGGTTGTGGACCACTGCGGCTGCAGCCGGAACAATCACAGGAAATAATTTTAATCCAGCTACTGCAGGTGCTGGAAATTGGGAAGTTAGAAACACTGTTACCAATGGTAAATGTTCTGCATGGGACACTATTACTATTACTGTGAAAGCATTACCCGTAATCAACTTAACTCCAATTCCTGATCAGTGTTTAGGTTCTGCTTTGGTTGATTTAAGACCATATGATCAGCCTGATACAGGTGTATGGAGCGGAACAGGTGTTACAGGAACAAACTTCAATCCTAATTCAGTAGGTACTAAAACATTAACATATAGTATTGCTGGTCTTTGTCCGGTTAGCAAAACAATTGATGTAAACGTGCAAACAACTCCAAATCCTGTTATTACAGGTGATTCTGTAATTTGTGAAAATATTGCAACGGGTATGCAGTTAACGGCTGATGATGCTGGAGGTGTGTGGGTTGGGCAAGGTATGAATAGTGCCACAGGTTTATTTACCAATGCCGGCTTAGCGCCCGGATACTATCCTATAGAATATCAAATAAATAGCGTATTGTGCAAAGATACCGCATTCTACACATTAAGAGTTTTAAAAGTACCAAAAACTGATTTTGTGGCCGATAAATTAGAAGGTTGTGTTTGGTTGGGAATAAATTATACTGATATATCTGATAGTGTTCCTGTTGCTTCTAAATGGCAGTTTAATCAAGGTGACGGTATAAGTGAGGCGATAGGTTTTGTAAATAGCAAAACATATACTACACCTGGCTTGTATGATTCTTATCTTGAAAATACTTATGCCAATGGTTGTAAAAGTGTTGAATTGAAAGAAGATTATATCACGGCTTACGGAATACCTAATGCAGAATTTACTTCTTCACCTGATTTGATAAGTACTGCAGATCCTGTAGCTAGTTTCTCAGATCAATCTTCAAACGATGTTGTTGCTTGGTCATGGAAGTTTACCGATAAAGTTACGCCAACAACATCAACGCTTCAGAATCCTCAAGTTTCATTTAATTCTACAGAAGATGACACCGTGCAAGTGTGGCAATTTGTAACTACCGCAGGTGGTTGTGTAGATTCAATTTCTCATGATGTTATTATTAGAACCAATACAGTGATTTATGTACCTAATTCATTTACACCTAATGGTGATGGAGTGAATGATGATTTCATTCCTAAAGGAATCAACTTCGATGAACAGGGGTATGAGTTTCTGGTGTTTGATCGCTGGGGAGAATTGATTTTCAAAACCAATAATGCTACTGAGCCATGGAATGGAACACGCAATAATACAATGCATGATGCGCAGATAGATGTTTATGTGTGGAAAGTAACTTACGTCGACCACTTTTCAGGAATAAAGCAAGACCCGATAGTGGGACATGTTTCACTAATAAGATAAAAAAAAAGCCCTCCGTCAACCTCGGAGGGCTTTTTTTTTAAGCAGCAATTCTTCTAATTACTTGCTCGGCAAATGTATCGTCTTTTTTAGCGAATGGAGGTTCTTCTAAAGTGATAAATTCAATGTTGGTGATATCCATAAATCTTAAATATTTATTGAATAAGATCGGAAGGGGGCATTGGCCCATCATTGATTCTGCTCGGCATTCCACCAGCATCTTCACCAATTCAATTTGAACGCATGAGCTTTTGCACTCTACAGAGTTTGCACTAATTTTAATATGCTCGTTGTTTAGTTTAAAAGTCAATATTGTTTTCATACTCTTATGTATTTGTTATGAAGCAATATTACAATAGCATACCGTAAAGGATTTACGGTGTGATTTTTTTTTCAAAAAAAATCCTTCGCCTAAAAAGACGAAGGATTTACTTTCAATGAATTTTGATTTATGCTGCGGCTAGCACTTCGGCATGAACTACTTCATTTAAATCTAATTGATAAATGGCATATAACGCCGTTTGTAATCTAGTTTTAAATCTTTCGTAATCACCCGAGCTGCTAAAGTAGTACTTGAACTTGCTTTCGTTTTCAGGTTCTTCCCACATAATACCGTACACCTCTTTGCCTGATTTCATTTTGAAACGGCAATGTCTTTTTTCGAAATTCTTAAAAATTGATCTCTCCATAAATACCCGTTTTACTAATGATTAATTAGTTCTTCTACGAGGCTTTTTTTTGAAGGTTGAGCGATGTTATAAACAAATGGTGAAAAAAAAGGGATTTTCAATAGCACAAATAATGTAACCTAAATTGAAAATCCCCAGAAGATTTTATAGGAACTCGTTGGCTAAGTTTGCCAATTCAGATCTTTCTCCTTTTTCTAAAGCAATGTGAGCGTAAAGCGGATGTCCTTTTACTTTGTCGATTAAGTATGATAAACCATTACTTAAACGATCTAAGTATGGAGTGTCAATTTGGTAAACGTCACCAGTAAAAATTATTTTAGTGTTTTCTCCAGCCCTACTAATGATCGTTTTTATTTCATGCGGCGTTAAGTTTTGTGCTTCATCAATAATGAAGAAGATATTCGACAAGCTTCTGCCTCTAATATAGGCTAGGGGAGTAACCACTAGTTTTTCGTTGTTCACCATTTCCTCAATGGCTTTGTATTCCTTGTCTTGTTGTCCGAATTGCGTTTTTATCAATTTTAAATTATCCCATAATGGCTCCATGTATGGATTTAATTTCGACTTAATATCACCTGGTAAATACCCAATGTCTTTGTTACTTAAAGGCACAATAGGACGGGCTAAATATATTTGATGAAAATCTCTTCTTTGCTGCAATGCACCTGCAAGCGATAACAATGTTTTACCTGTTCCAGCTACACCTTGAATGGTAACCAACTTAATTTTTGGATTCAAAATAGCATGCAAAGCAAAAGTTTGTTCCGAGTTTCTTGGTGCAATACCATAGGCAGAAACTTTTTCTATTCGCTCAAAAGTATTGGTGTCTTTTTCGTAAAAAGAAAGTACCGATTTCTTACCATTCTTAAGTACATAAAAATGATTGTGTTTTGCTTTGGCAGAAATAATTCCTTCAGCAGAAACAGAATTGTTCTCGTACAGCTTGTCGATTAAAGCAGCGTCTATATTGTTTATTACCGCTCTGCCTGTAGG
>CAMBXP010000092.1 GCA_945871895.1 Chryseobacterium gleum
ATGTAAAGAGAAAGGTACAAGTGAAAAGTATTCACGAGGCTGAATATTGATGCTTTAATGGATGGCGGATGAACTTGTAGTAGTGATGAAACTCTGGTAATAGGAGTGCAGCGAAGGAGTTCAATTGTACAGTAGAGAATATTTTAACAACTTTGAAAAGGAGGAAGAAAATGTTTGAAACGAAATTAACCACGGTACCCATCACCCAGCAGATGGTGAAGAATGCTTACCGAAAAGTAAAGTCGAACGGAGGAAGTGCAGGAGTTGACAAAGAAAGTTTGGAAGAATTTCAAACGGACTTGAAAAACAACTTGTATAAACTTTGGAATCGAATGAGTTCAAGTAAATAGGGACGTTTACCAATTTTCCTGTGGCTGCGTTTACACAGTATTATTGAAGTTCAATACTTCACAGGATTTAAGTATTTGAGCAGCTTAGAATCTTATAGAATGGCAGATGTGGAAGGATTGAGGGGAGCGATAGAGGAAGGGTTTCCTATTTAATCAATATCCCATTCTGTGTTAACATTTCTAAGTTCTTGTCTACCGTTGGATACTGCTAAAACTAATACCTTGTCAGGTAAATCAGTAGTTTCGTAAATAACTCTATAACCTTTGAAAATTACTTCACGCAGATGGCTTAAATGTGTTCCCTCAAATTCAGGAATACTTCTACCTGTAAGCGGCTTAAAAGAAAGTTGTTGGTTAACTGATTGAACAAGATGCTTTACAAATCTTGTTGCATAGAAAACAGAATCATTAGAAATATAAGTATGAATACTTTGTAGGTTTCTTGATGCTCTGTTAGTCCAAATTACTTCTGTTGCCAAGAGTCAATTCTTTTTAATAAATCATCTGTTGAAATAACATTCCCAGCTTCTTTGTCTTTTAATCCATCTAAAGCCTGAGCAGCTAAATTAATCTTGTACATAATCTCTTCGGCTGAGCAGTTGACAGGCATACTGTTTAGTATTTCCAAAGACGCTTCTCTTATAGTTAGTGCATTCATAGCAACAAATTTAAATAAATATACAACACATAGACATCAAATCAAAGAAAAGGTTTAAATTAGACCCTCGTTCTTTGATAGGCAATAAAACCACAAGAATCCCTCGTATCAACAGTTCTGTTAATATATGCCTCTCTTGTGTGAGATGAAATTAAAAGGCGAACTCTCCAACCATTTAGGAAATGTTTTAGCAGTAGTAAGTGATAGAAAATTTGCAACAGGTGGTGGAACAGAAATAGCTGATAATTATTAGGGTCAGCGCCCCAGTTTTAATATTTTTCTATCTTTAGAAAAAATATACGATGCCAAGAATAGCTAGAGTAGTTTGTTCAGGCTCGCTTTCCACGGAAATCCGCAATAAAACAGTACGAATATTCATATTTCTATAAAATGTAAAAATGCAAAACACTTTCGGTAAAAACTGAAGCGTTTTTTTGTTTTGTTTTGAAGAATATTACAGGAAAATGTGCTAACCAAACTTTGGGTAATTTGTTTTAAGTACTTGAGGAAATAGTACATTAATTTATTTTTTTTAAAAATGTTTTTACTTAAAAGTGATGTTTGATTTATACATCAAGAAAATAAATCAACAGCACACATCACAAAACCTAGCAGCTTTATTTTCTAAATATCTTTGGTGTTTGGCAATGCGTAAATCTTTTTTGAATTTATGTTTGTCGGGAATCATTCCGTTCACTACTTCCATGGGTGAGCATCCATGAAGCTCTATAGGAAATCGTTTGTAGTTGTAGTATTCTTCAAATAAATCTAATTGCATTTGTAATGCGCGTTCATCGCTAATTGTTTTACACTCTGTTTCAAACAGCTTAATACTATGTGCTTTTTCTTCTCAAGTTTGCTCCTTTGTCTCCTTTTGTTCTCGGACCTTTATGCTTGTTCTTTAGTTTTCTTTTCATTCCAGAGCCGATGTTAAACTCCTTGTTGTTTTTAGCACTCTTCTCGTGAATACCTACGCCGTGTCCTTTGGGTTTTGTTTTTCTATTTCTCTTTACTGGAATTTTGTCTTGCTCCTCAATGGTTAGTTTTCGCGATACTTTTACTTCTTCGGGCCAGTACATTTCTGGAATTTCATAATTCATCAATGCCTCAATAGCCTTCTTGTCGTGTTCTTCTTTCTCGGTAAAAAACAAAATAGATTTACCGCTTTTCTGAGCTCTACCTGTTCTACCAATTCTGTGAATATAGTTTTCGGGGAAAGAAGGCGTGTCGAAATTAATTACATGCGAAAGCTGGTCTAAATCAATTCCTCGCGCAATCACATCGGTGGCAATTAAAATTCTAACATTTCCGCCATCAAATTTTTGAATCATTTCGTTTCTATAGTTCTGGTCTTTGTTACCGTGAATGACACCAACACCACTGTGATCTTCGTTCATCTTTTCGAACAAATCGTTGGCTACTTTTTTACTGGTAACAAACACCAAAACTTTATTAAACTCTTCTTTGTTGTTAAGCAAATGCGTTAATAAATTGATTTTAGTGTGGTAGTTGGGAACAAAATAACTCGATTGCTCAATATTTTTTAATGGTTCGCCACTTGCTGCAATTTGAACTTTAATAGGGTTTAAGAAAAAATCTTGAATTAAGGCCTCCACCTCATCGGTCATGGTTGCCGAAAACATAATGTTTTGTCGGCGCTCTGGCAACAAATCAAATATATTGGTAAGCTGCACTCTAAAACCTAAATCGAGCAATACGTCAACTTCATCTAAAACTAATTTTTGAATGGTCTTTAGCTTTAAGGCTCTGCTTACTGCTAAATCGAACAATCTTCCAGGTGTTGCCACCAATACATCGCAGCCCTTTGCCACTTCAAGCGCTTGTGTGTTGATGTTGGTTCCTCCGTAAACACCTAAAGCACGAAGGTTTTTGTATTTACATATTTCTTTGATGTTTTCAACGAGTTGAATTACCAGTTCGCGGGTGGGAGCTAAAATTAATACGCGCGGACTCAACTGTTCTGCGAACTTTAGATCTTGAAGAATAGGAAGAAGATAGGCCAAGGATTTACCCGTTCCTGTTTGTGCAATTCCAACCACATCTCTTCCAGAAAGAATTACAGGATATGCTGCTTCTTGAATAGGAGTGGGGGTGGTGAAGCCTAAATCAGTGATAGCGTTGGCTATCATTTTAGATAAATTGAAATGGTGAAAAGTACTCATAGTGTTGTCGTTTGCGCTGCAAAAGTAATGTTTAATATAGAAGTCAGCACCACTTAATGTTCCTCAAATCTATAGATGATAAAAAATATTTCATTTATATTTTGGTCTTCCACGAAAAACTTATACATTTGCCCTCCGATTAAAATTAAAGAAGATGAAAAGAACATTCCAACCTTCTGTAAGGAAGAGAAAAAATAAGCACGGTTTCCGTTCAAGAATGGAAACAGCTAACGGTAGAAGAGTATTAGCTAAAAGAAGAGCTAAAGGAAGAAAAAAATTAACAGTTTCTGACGAGACTAGACACAAGCGTTAAGAGTGTGTTACCATTGATATATAAAGGAAAGGAAGTTTTTAAAACTTCCTTTTTTTTTGTGTAAAACTTTATAATAGTTCAAGGTTCAAAGTTCAAAGTTCAATGTTAGCTTTGCACCTTAATACAGCAAACATTGAACATTGAACCTTCAACATTGAACTTAATAGTATGCCATTAGACAAATCAATTAAATCGGTCCTTATTATAGGTAGCGGACCAATCGTTATCGGACAAGCATGTGAATTCGACTACTCAGGGTCGCAAGCTGCTCGCTCATTAAAAGAAGAAGGAATTGAAGTTTCTTTGATCAACTCGAATCCGGCAACGATCATGACCGACCCAGTTACTGCCGAGCATGTTTACCTTATGCCTTTGGAGGTTGAATCAATTGAACATATCTTAAAAGAAAGAAAGATTGATGCGGTGTTGCCTACTATGGGCGGACAAACGGCATTGAACCTTTGTATTGAATGTGATAAAATTGGTTTATGGCAAAAATACGGAGTTCGTTTGATTGGCGTAGATATCGACGCTATCGAGATTTGTGAGAATCGCGATAAGTTTAGAATGTTGATGGATAAAATCGGTATCGGACAAGCACCTTCTCGTATCGTTCGATCTTTCTTAGAAGGTAAAGAGTTTGCACAAGAAATTGGTTTTCCTTTGGTTATTCGTCCGTCGTACACCCTTGGTGGTAAAGGCGCGGCTTTCGTTCATAAAAAAGAAGATTTTGATACTTTGCTTACCCGCGGTTTACATGCTTCGCCTATACATGAGGTGTTGATTGATAAAGCGGTGTTGGGCTGGAAAGAATATGAGTTAGAGTTGTTGCGTGATAGCAACGACAACGTGGTGATTATTTGTTCTATCGAGAATTTCGACCCTATGGGGGTTCATACTGGTGACTCTATTACTGTTGCTCCAGCCATGACTTTATCTGATAGAACTTACCAGCGTATGCGTGACCATGCTATTTTAATGATGCGTTCTATTGGTAACTTCTCTGGCGGATGTAACGTGCAGTTTGCTGTTAGTCCGGATGACGCCGAAGATATCATCGCCATCGAAATCAATCCACGTGTTTCTCGTTCATCGGCCTTGGCTTCAAAAGCTACTGGTTATCCTATCGCTAAAATTGCTTCTAAATTGGCAATTGGCTATACTTTAGATGAGTTAGACAATCAAATTACTAAGTCTACTTCGGCTTTGTTTGAGCCGACTTTAGACTACGTTATCGTAAAAATTCCTCGTTGGAACTTCAATAAATTCCCTGGTGCCGATCGTCAATTAGGTTTGCAAATGAAATCGGTGGGTGAGGTAATGGGTATCGGTCGATCTTTCCAAGAGGCTTTACAAAAGGCTTGTCAGTCTTTAGAAATCAATAGAAATGGATTGGGTGCCGATGGTAAAGAAGAGCGCAATCAAGATAAAATATTACACAGTTTAGAACATCCATCTTGGAACAGATTGTTCCATGTTTATGATGCTTTCAAATTGGGCTTACCATTAAAAACCATCTACGAAAAAACAAAAATCGATTTCTGGTTCTTGAACCAAATTGAAGAGATGATTGCTTTAGAGAAAGAGATTGAGAAATTTACTATCGATACTATCTCTAAGGACTTGTTGTTTGAAGCAAAACAAAAAGGATATGGTGACCGTCAGTTAGGTCACTTGCTGAAATGTGTTGAAAGTAAAGTGTTTGATAAACGCCATGAAATGGGTATCAAACGTGTGTACAAATTGGTTGATACTTGCGCTGCTGAATTTGAAGCAAAAACTCCTTATTACTATTCAACTTTCGAATTGGAGAACGAATCTATCGTTACCGACAAGAAAAAAGTGGTTGTTTTGGGAAGCGGTCCGAATCGTATCGGACAAGGTATTGAGTTCGACTACTCTTGTGTTCATGGTGTATTGGCAGCGAAAGAAGCTGGCTACGAAACAATCATGATCAACTGTAATCCAGAAACAGTTTCTACCGATTTTAGCACTGCCGATAAATTGTACTTCGAGCCAGTTTTCTGGGAACATATTTACGATATCATCATGCACGAAAAACCTGAAGGGGTGATCGTTCAGTTGGGCGGACAAACTGCTTTGAAATTAGCTGAGAAGCTAGATAAATACGGCATCAAAATTATTGGTACTTCTTACCAAGCTTTAGATTTAGCAGAAGATAGAGGTGCTTTCTCTAAATTGTTGGCTGAAAACAATGTGCCTTACCCTGAGTTTGGTGTGATTGAAACAGCTGAAGAGGCTAGTGCTTTGGCAAAAACATTGAAGTTTCCTTTGTTGGTTCGTCCTTCATACGTGTTAGGCGGACAAGGGATGAAAATCGTTATCAACGAGCAAGAGTTAGAGCATCATGTTATTGAATTGATTAAAGATATACCGGGCAACAAAATCTTATTAGACCATTATTTAGATGGTGCCATAGAGGCCGAAGCAGATGCTATTTGTGATGGTGAAGATGTTTACATCATTGGTATCATGCAGCATATCGAGCCAGCTGGTATTCACTCTGGAGATTCTTATGCAGTATTGCCTCCATACAACTTGGGCGATTTAATCATCACTCAAATTGAAGAGATCACTAAGAAGATTGCCGTGGCTTTAAGAACTGTTGGTTTGTTGAATATTCAGTTCGCTATCAAAGACGATAAAGTATACGTAATTGAAGCGAATCCAAGAGCTTCTCGTACGGTTCCTTTCATCGCAAAAGCCTACAGAGAGCCTTACGTGAACTACGCTACTAAAGTAATGTTGGGAGATAAAAAAGTGAAAGACTTCGACTTTAAGCCATTCAAAAAAGGATATGCTATTAAAGTTCCTGTGTTCTCTTTTGATAAGTTTCCAAATGTGAATAAGGAGCTCGGACCAGAAATGAAATCGACAGGTGAAGCCATTCAGTTCATTGATGACCTTACTGATCCATTTTTTAGAAAAGTTTATTCTGAAAGAAATCTATACTTAAGTAGATAATGTATTTACTAACGATATCAAGCTTTTTTCGCACCGTACTCATCATAATTGTGGTGATTTACGGTGTGAAATTCTTGATGCGTTATGTGTTTCCGCACATGGTTCAAAATTACGTCGACAAGAAAGTCAGTGATTTAAAAAAACAACAAGGCGTTTCAGAGGCCGAAGCGCAGCGCATTAAAAATGAGCAAGGTAAAGTGAAAATCTCTAAAAATCCTGCTAAGGATGGGGAATATGTAGATTACGAAGAGGTGAAGTAAACTACTAAACAGTCGACGTTTGATACAAGCCAGCAAAAGCCTTAAATCTTGCTTCGTCTATCACCAAACAGCCGTCTTTCATCATATTAAAAATCTCCAATTCTCTGTCGGCAGATACATCTTTATTGCTTTTGTAAATATGCAATTTATCTCTGTATTCGTTGAAATTGCTGGCTAAAGCAGTAAGTACGTCGCGATCTCTAAAGTCAATATCAGGATGGGTAGAATCTATGCCAATTAGATAAACTTTATCGGTACCAAACATGAAAACTTTAATTGAATTGGGAGAGAGGTGTTCTAAAAATTGAACCTTTTTGAATGCTTTCTCAAAAACGATATCGCTAAATATTTCCACCATTTCAATGGCTTTATCAGGATCGTTGTTGTTTATCTGTTTCCACTCCCCATCATCTATTCCATTAGAGACCAAAAATTGAATGAATTCTTTTTCTAATTCTTTTAATTCTATATCTGATAAAATTCGGTATTTCATAAGCCCCAATTAGTTTAGTAGTCTAAAAATAGAAAAGAAAAATTAAAAGGATGAAGGTGTTAATTACTTTTGAAAAGCAATCATCTTAATGGCAGTAACAGCTGCTTCAACGCCTTTGTTGCCGTGTTTTCCACCCGAACGAGCTCTCGATTGTTCAATTGCATTATCGGTAAGCACACAAAATACAACAGGTTTATTGTACTTTAAAGCAACTTTTTGAATGCCGTAAGTAGTGCCTTCACAAACGTAATCGAAGTGTTTGGTTTCGCCTTGAATAACGCAGCCTATACAAATTACAGCATCTACTTCGCCTTTTTCTAAAATAGTTTGAGCGCCCAAAGGCAATTCAAAACAACCTGGCACGTAGTGAACAGATAAATCTCTATCGTAAATACCTTGCTTGTTAAGGGTTTCTACAGCACCTTTTTTAAGTCCTTCGGTAATTTCAGCATTCCACTCGGCAACAACTAAGGCTATTTTCATGCCTTCAGCAGAAGCGATGTTGTTTCCTTGTTCAGAAAGATTTTTGTGAATGGTAGCCATTCTTATTTAGCTGCTTTTAAAGAAGCTTTTGCTTTTACAATACCCAAAGATCTTTCAATCTTTTGTTTTTCAGCACCATGTTTAGATGGGTCGGTATAGTAAGCAGAAATAATTTCTTCATAGTATTTTACAGCATCATCATTTTTACCCAATTGCTCGCTCAAAATAGCAGCTTTTCTTAGGTAGTATGGAGAAACTAAAACATTGTTTGCACCCTGAGCAGCAGAAACATATTTTTTAATGGCTTGTTCGTTGTCGTTTTTTTCAACGTAGATGTCACCCAGTAATCCGTTTTTCAAATGAGGAAACATTTCACCTTTAGCATCAAAAGCTTCCAATTGTTCTAAAGCTTCATCAAATTTATGTTTGCGGAAATAACTAACAGCCAAGTAGTATTTAGCGATGTTACCTTCGTTGGTATTAGCGTACTCATCGGCAATATCTTCAAAACCTTGAAAATCTTTTTTGCTTCCTTTTACAGCTAAGTCTACAGAGTCTTTATCGAATTGCTCAGCGGCTTTCCAAAGGTCTTTTCTAGCTTCTACAGATGCATTCTCAACAATTACGTTATTGTAGAAAACCCATCCACCCACAAGCACTATTAGGGCAACAGCTGCTGTTGATAATGCTTTTTTATTTTCAACGAAAAATTTTTCCGACTTGCTGATAGTTCCACCTAAGTCTACAATTGGCTCGTCTTTTATTTCTTTTGACATGTCTTTTTAATTTGAAGCACGAAAATAGGGAAAAAATATAAATGTTCAATGTTTAATGTTCAAATGCCTGTCCGTCCACCGACGGATTCAATGTTTCCTTTGTTTATCGGGGAAAATTTTTAATTTCAAATTTAGCGAAGCGCAATTTGAAATCTTATTTTCAGGCATTTGTAATGCCGATGAGTTATTTGTCAGGTAGAACGGTCGCGATTAGAAATCGCTAAAATGAAGATTTCAGATTGCGCTTTGCTAAATCTGAAATTACGAGGACGTCTAGCACACCCAGCTCCGCGAAGCTTTCAGCTTAGCGGCATCTTTTTTTCAAGATTTCATCTTGTTTTAATTATGAAGCGGAATCCCGAGAATCGGGACGGGAAAAGATTCAGCAATCCGTCGGCTGACGGACGAGCGTTCGCTGCGCTAAACTTAGCAGAGGGTGTGGTAAATCTGAAATTACGAGTATAAGCCAAATATATTTTAGTGCTATTTTCACTATCTATGTCTCTCCTTCAAAACCTTCACCACATCCTCAAACTTATACCCTTTAGCAGCTAACAAAACAACATAATGATACATCAAATCTGCAGCTTCACCTAAGAATAAATCTTCGTTGTTGTCTTTGGCTTCGATGACCAATTCAACTGCTTCTTCACCTACTTTTTGCGCGACTTTGTTGATGCCTCTGGCTAAGAGTTGAGAGGTGTAAGATTTCTCCGACGGATTGTTTTTTCTGTTTTGGATGGTTTCTTCTAAGTAAGCCAAAAACTCGGTAGGAGAGGTTTCGCTTTTTTCTGCCCAGCAGGTGTCGGTACCGGTGTGGCATGTTGGTCCGACTGGATTTGCTTTGATCAATAAAGTATCGTTATCGCAATCGATTTTGATATCAACCACATTCAAGAAATTTCCACTTTCTTCACCTTTGGTCCATAAACGGTTTTTAGTTCTGCTGAAAAAAGTCACTTTGCCGCTTTCTTTCGTTTTGGCAAAAGCTTCTTCGTTCATATAGCCCAACATTAAAACAGCTTTTGTTTTCGCGTCTTGAATGATGGCTGGAACTAGTCCGTTTGATTTTGTAAAGTCGATTGTCATGGTCGTTCAATGTTTAATGTTCAAAGTTCAATGTTGTAAAGCTAACATTTTTGGCTTTTGCCTTTTAACTTTTAATTTATAATCTCACATTCACACCTTGTTCTTTCAAATACTTCTTCAATTCTGGAATTCCAATCTCTTTAAAATGGAAGATACTCGCCGCCAAAGCAGCATCCGATTTTCCATTGATAAAAGTGTTGCGAATATGTTCCATATTTCCTGCTCCGCCCGATGCGATGATAGGAATGTTGAGTAAGTCGCTCATCTTCGCCAAAGCTTCATCGGCAAAGCCTGCTTTGGTGCCGTCGTGATCCATGGAGGTAAATAATATTTCTCCAGCACCACGTTTTTCTGCTTCTTGCACCCAGGCAAACAATTCTAAATCGGTTTTGATTCTTCCGCCATTTAAATGCACAAACCAAGTGCCGTCGATTTGTTTGGCATCAACAGCAACTACCACACACTGACTCCCGAATTTATCTGATAGCTCATTAATCAAATCGGGATTTTTAACAGCTGCTGAGTTGATGCTTATTTTATCTGCACCGGCATTCAGCACAGCATGCGCATCCTCTACAGAAGAAATTCCGCCGCCAATGGTAAAAGGAATATTGAGTTGTTCGGCTACTTTGGTAGCGAGTTCAACCACTGTTTTTCTTTTCTCGTGCGTGGCAGTAATGTCGAGAAGTACCAATTCATCGGCACCTTCTTCGGCGTATAATTTAGCCAATTCTACTGGGTCGCCAGCATCACGCAAGCCAACGAAGTTCACACCTTTTACGGTGCGACCGTCCTTAATATCGAGGCAGGGTATGATTCTTTTACTTAACATTTTTATATTCTGGTTTTCCGTAGGGGCGAGCTGCGCTCGCCCGCATTGTGTGGGCGTATTCAATACGCCCCTACGAGTTAAATATCTCCAATTCTTTTAAACTAATTCTATTTTCATAAATCGCCTTTCCTACAATGGCGCCATAACAACCAGCAGCTTTTAAATCGTGTAAATCTTGCAGGGTCGTCACTCCGCCGCTGGCAATTACATTCAACTTAGGGAATTTAGAAATCATTTTTTTGTACAATTCTGTCGCCGTTCCTTGCAAGGCACCATCTTTTGAAATGTCGGTACAAACAGTGTATTCAGCACCTTTAGATACATAATCAGTAAGGAAATCCCAAAGATCAATTCCCGAATCTTCTAGCCAACCATTGGTGGCAATTTTTTCGTCTTTTACATCGGCGCCTAAAATGATTTTACCTCCATATTGTTTAATCCATGAAGAAAAAATATCGGGATTTTTCACTGCAATACTTCCGCCTGTAACTTGCGCTGCGCCGCTGTTAAAAGCCAATTGAATATCACTATCGGTTTTAACTCCACCACCAAAATCAACAGTAAGTTTAGTTTCCTTTGCAATGCTTTCTAGTACTTTGTGATTGATGATGTGTCCGCTTTTAGCGCCATCTAAATCCACCAAGTGCAAACGCTTTAAGCCTGCGTCTTCAAACATTTTCGCTACTTCCAAGGGATTCTCGTTGTACACTTTTTTTTGAGCGTAATCACCTTGTGTTAGTCGAACACATTTGCCGTCGATGATGT
>CAMBXP010000093.1 GCA_945871895.1 Chryseobacterium gleum
ACCCCTCCCTTCTTCACTTTCAAAAACAATTTCCCCTCCCAACAAGCTCACCAAATTTCTAGTAATGGATAAGCCCAAACCAGTACCACCATATTGGCGACTAATTGAACCATCGGTTTGTTTAAATGCTTCGAAAACTTGCGCTTGTTTATTCGAAGGAATACCAATACCCGTATCTGTTATTTCAAAAGCAATTGCCTCACCTCTATCTCTCGCCACAACAGAAACGGTGCCGCCTTCTGGCGTAAACTTCACAGCATTAGAAATAATGTTTTTTAGTATTTGCTCTAAGCGATGTTTATCGGAATGGAAGACTTTTTTTGAAAATGAATTTTGAAATTGTAAGATTAACTTTTTCTCGGCTGCCACAGGCTTAAATAGGTTTTGTATATCTTTTAAAACCTCACTCACCGAAACTTCAGCCAACTCCATCTCTAATTTACCCGCTTCAATTTTCGATAAATCTAAAACATCATTAATTAAACGAAGTAATGAATTTCCCGACTTATGAATCACCTGAGCAGAATCCACCTGATCACCTGTTAAGTTACCATCACTATTATCCATTAATAGTTTAGATAAAATCAACATACTATTCAACGGAGTACTCAACTCATGAGACATGTTGGCTAAAAATTCTGATTTGTATTTATTGCTTAATTTTAATTCTTCTACTAAATCGTTTAACTCTTTAGTGGCTGTTTTTAAGGATTCTTGCATGTTTACAATCGACTTTCCTAAAACATCATGCGGACCTCTAATTTTTACAGGAACATCGTAGTTGCCTTGTCCGATCTTTTTGGCTACTTCAGCCAAATCATTTGTATTCTCAGCCAAAGAAAGAAAAGCTTTGGTTAAATCTCCAATAGAGTCATGCGTGTATACTTTCAAGTCAATCTCTGTATTTCCATCTTCTATTTTTTTGGCCGCCATACTCAATATTCTCATTTGAGAATCAACTGAACGTATTGAGAAAGAAACCAATAAAATCACAATTAAAACAGTAATTACCACAATGGCGATAGATGAATTAATGGCTTCGTTTGCAGATGTAATATCATCGTTCACAATTTTATCTATTTCAGATAAGGACAAACTCTCTACAGCATAAACAATATTTAATGCGTTGGTGGTACTAAACCACCAATCTTCTGAAGAATAAGCATACAATTTCTCTGTTGGATGAGAGAAAGCATAACTAGTCATTTCTAGCATTTTGGCGACGCTACCCTGACTAAAATCGCGCTGAAAATTATCGCTTAAGGATGGTGAAGCCAATTTGATAAAGGATTTTAAATTGCTCTCAAAAGCCCCTTTTTGTCCGGAAAATTTACCGTAATCCAAACCATCGAAAACATGCATATCGAAAGCCTTATTTACAGTGGTGCGCATTCTACCTAATGATTCTTTAGTATTAATTAATGAGATGTATGCTCTTATTGGGTCGTTGGTTTTTTCCGTTCTGGTAGCGGTAGCAATCGCCGCAATCCTATCAATCATTTTCTCAATGTAAATAGAAAAATATTCGTCGGCTTCCTCATAAGTGTAAACAAAAGCCTCTACATTTCCGCGCACCTTTTGAATTGCGCGTATTTCGGGAAAAAAGGAAGTATCTAATTGCTCTCTTTGAATAACAATTTTAACAGCTCGAACTAAAGAATCGGTTTGCTTTACCTGCTCGCGTAACTTCAATTGCATTTCAAAAGTGGCGTTATTGATATACAGAACCGAATAATCTCTTTCCTTTTGAAACTCATGCACCAACTGTGAAATTAACTTCAGTTCATGTGTACGTGTACCTATAATTTCCAATTTGTCTTTTTCTTTAACCTCAGCAAATATTTTATCTACAGAAAACCAGCAAACTATTGTTAGCGGAAAAAGCGTGGCTAGTAAGAGTTTCTGGCGTAAATTAATTCTAATAAAAAAATGCATGAAAAATGATTTGGCTTTTATACCTTCAAAGGGAATAAAGGTTTTAAAATATATTTTTTATTACTTTCATCCAAAAGTATTGAATTCCATGATGTTTTAACGATTTGAAAGATGAATCAAAATGTAAAATCTTTAGGCTTAAATATCGCTGCATTGGCAGTGGTAATTTTATTAATTTGGAAGGCCTCCTCTATATTGTTTTACATCCTAATTTCTTGTGGGCTAGGTTTAATAGGAAACAATTTGGCCGACAAATTAGAGAACATCAAAATAAAAAAGAAAAGTTTACCTCGCTGGTGTGGCGCACTTCTGATTATTAGTGCGTTTTACCTGGTTATATTTAGCTCTTTAAGCTTAATATTACCTACCATCGACGATCAAATAGAAACAGTAAGCAACATCGACCCCAATGTTGTGCTTAACAATTTACAAGAACCCATAAAAGCAATTGAAACAAAAATTCAAAAATGGACTGGCGACAAACATTTTAGCTTACTCAACAGCATTAAAAATGAATCTGGCGCCTTTCTAAATTTGAGCAACATAAGCAATTGGCTAGGTACTTTAACCTCTATGGCTACAGAACTCATCTTTGCTTTGTTCTCCATTACCTTTATCACCTTCTTCTTAATTAAGGATGGTGATGAAATTTATTCAAAGCTATTGAATCTACTATCTCACAAATCAAGAAGCAAGGTGGAGAAAATTCTAGCAAACACCATTATTCAGTTGAGAAAGTATTTTATTGGTGTAGCCATTGAAACATTGATTTTGATAATTCTGCTAGCTTTCACTCTAGGGGTCGCAGGTGTAGAACAATATTTTATAATTGCTATCATCGCTGCCCTTCTAAACATCATTCCTTATATTGGTCCAATTAGCGCTATGGTAATCGCTGCCCTAATAATCATTACCGGCAACCATAGTATGCCTTTCCAAACAGAACTACTGCCATTGCTAAGCACTGCGATGGTAATTATGATTGTTGTACATTTTATAGATTCTCTACTACTTCAACCTTATATTTACTCATCAAGTGTAAATGCGCATCCTCTAGAAATCTTTTTGGTAATTCTACTATCAGGAAACATAGGCGGTATTGTAGCCATGATATTTGCGATCCCTAGCTATACCATTTTAAGAATTATAGTGAATGAACTAAAGGAGAAAGAGATTAGCGAATAATATACCTCACTATTACACCGTAATCAACATCATAATATCTTAAAGAATAGTTTTCTTGTCCAGAATTATACTGCACATAAGGTCTTACCTGAGCACCTATGGTTACAGGAATGAAACCTAAGTTGTACTCTAATCCAAGCACGCCATCTAAACCAAACTTAAAGGCTGTTGGCACATAATTTCCCTTGGTTACCCAATAACCAGTATGTAAGCCCCCACCAAAAGACCAACTCAATTGAGTAGTATGTAAAGTTGAAGCATGAATTTCTTTATGAAACTCATACAAACCAACCAGTAAACCACCGAAATCATAATTGTTTTGAGAATACATGGCGTTGATCACAATGTTCTGCTCAGGCTGCAAAAACTGTTTATAACTTAAGCCAATTCCGTCTTTGGCATAAATAGCACCAATGGCCATATCGTATTGAGCATTAGCAAATGAAAATGTAATGATAGCAGAAGCTAGTAGTAGTAATTTCTTCATAAAAATAAATTGATGTGGATTAAATATAAAAAAAAACTCCTCGAAATTCGAGGAGTTTCCAAAAGTTTTTTGATTCTTAATATTCCCAGAAATCCTGTTCCATATTAAAAACAACTTCTTTTATGTTTTTTGATTCTAAAAGTAAATCTAAATTACTTTTATACTCATTCAACTGTCTATCGTAAACGTTACTTGTTTTGTAGATGTAGCTGCTGAAAGATCTCTTCCAGAAGATATCCTCCAAGGTTCTCTTTTCAGAATCACTGTAACGGTTAAAAACTACTTCGTTGGCAAAAATGTGACGTGCCTCTGGAAAGTAAATCCAGAATAAAGGTTTTTCACCTTTGTAATCACCTGTTTGCCCATCGAAAACTTCTTGAACCGGACACATTCCAATAATTCTAACATCTAAAACAGATCTTTGTTTATCAAAAAACCAGTCTTCTTTCACTCTGTATCGTTTTACAGAAGAAGGATCGAACTCATTTTTGATTGACTTATTTTCAAGGTTACCTTCACCATCATCTACCTGAATAGTATCGTACTTCACAAGAATGTTTTCAATTTCTGCAGTTGTCATTTTAAGTTTAAACTCTTCATCTTGAAAAGCACCTAAACCTAAGGCGTCATCAGCACCCAATTTAGCACGATCCATAATCACCTGTGTTAAACTTTTTCTTCCACCTATTGGGGTAATAGGAAAAAATAAAGGGTGATTCATTTTCTCACGCAAATCGAGAATCCTCCACATACGCTTAGACCACATTACATCTGCTTCTCTAATAGAAGGATAAGGAATGTTCTTTCTTTCTGTATGATGGGTTGGAGTATAAACACCATCCAATACGCCAGCGTCTTGTGCAAAAGAAATACTGCACATCATAAAGCCAGCGGCCAACATCACAAATTTGTTTATAATCACTTTCATATATTTAAATATTTAGTTTGCTGTGAATGCTAAAGTACCTAATGAACGTTTCTCTCCATTTGGCATCGTTACCTTACAATTCTCAAAATAAACTTTAGTTCCTTTTGTAACACCGTTCAACATCGACTTCATCGCTGGAGTTAACATGTTGCTTTTAGATGCTTCTGTTTTCAAGTCACCTTTAATATTCATTGTTAAATCGAAAGAAGCAATAGTAACTTTCAACTCAAAGTCGAAGTTCTCCATTACAGCATCCACTTTATCAACAGCTTTTAATAAACCAACTTGAACAGCACCACCGTTTTTACCTAAAATTTTAGCAACTGGAGTTGGCAAAGATTTAACGCGGAATTCCATGCTACCCAATGCACCACCACCTGCTTTATTTACAGTAACTTTAAATTTACCAGCAGTTTTAGGATTTACGATGTACTCACCTTCTTTACCAGCTTTAGCAAATGATAAACCAGGACAAGACAAACTAATGTCTTTCAAGGCAACACCAGGAGCTGATACTGAAACCGGATTTGGTAATCCAATATAGAACACGTTCATTTTAGTTGCAGCAATTGTAGCACTTGGCTGAGCAACCATGTATGTAGTTTTATACCAATAGTAAGAAATTCCGTTTTTACCGGGAACTTTAATTACACCCATTAAATCAGTTGGACCAGGGCTACCTGCTCTTTTCTTGAACAAACCTTTACCTGCAACAACAGGAACCTCTTCATATGCTCCTTTGAATAATCCTTTTAAGAATTCTTCATTGTCATCAGGATTTTCAACTTTACCATTGGTGAATTTACTGGTATCTACATTACCAGAATATACTTTCGGGACAATATTACTATTGTAAGCAGAGATAAAAATACTACCTTCCAACTCTTCTCCTGTTAATACATAACCCGATTTCATCACAGCCATACCTTCGGCTTTATTCACGGTCATACCATCACCTTCCAATCTTGCAGCAATTGTCTCAACCACTTCGGCTTCAGCATTTCTAACATAAGTCTGTAAAAGAGTTAAGTTAGCGGTTACTGCTGCTAATGGAATATGCTCAGCTATCAAAGAAATCCATGTATGAGTAACATCATCTTTGTCTGTTGAATCTTTAGTTGATAACATTTTTTTACATCTATCAATCAACTCTTTATCTTCTTTAAATTTTATAGGATTCAAGATAGTATCCTTAACAAATTTGTTAGAAATTAAATCGCTAAATTCTTCCATCGCCTTTTTCAAGCGATCACCCTTTTCGTTAGGAACATCGTTAGTTAAGTAATACTGCGCACCTTCATCTTGTTTGTCTTTACCTAAAGGAATAGAATCATCATCTTTACCACCGGTCATGGTATAAATCAAGTAATTTTTATCCTCTTCAATCATTTTAAACAATTTATCGGCCTGCGCTTTCAAAATGTTCATTTGAGCATCTGTTTTCTTTAATGCAGGAATCTTACTTGCGGCTTTTGAAATTTTCGCATACGCACTTGCATTTTTAACTGCGAAGTTTTTGTTGGTACTTCCAATACCATTTTCTAGAGCAACGAAGGCGTTCAAAAGATCTTTTGACGCGTTCATTGCCAACATTGCCAAGAGTACGAGGTACATAATACCAATCATCTGCTGGCGGGGACTGAGTTTCTCTGCTGACATTTCTAAATATCTTTAACTAGTTTAAACAATAATTTTATTTTTAAAATAAAGCCGCTTACTAACGAATTGTCATTGCAGACAACATGTTACCGTAAACAGTGTTCAACTTGCTTAGATTTTGTCCTAAAACAGCAACTTCCTCTTTGTATTTTTTAGTATCTTCTACAGAAGCACTTAAATGTTTCAATAACTCATTGATGTTTTCAGTCACTTCAGAAGACAAACCAATGCTATCTTTAGATGCTTCTACTTGTTTGGCATAAACATCATTCAACTCAGCTAAGTTTACTGTCATTTTAACCAACTCTTCAGCATAAACATTTCCAGGACCTTTCAAATCAGTCAAACCAGTTAAGGCTTCAGAAGCGCGAGTATAAGAATCAGATAATTTATCAACGTTTGAAGATGCTCCTTTCAATTTATCAGCCAACTCAGTACCTGCTGCTCCGGCATTACTAAGAGTATTTAAGTTTGAAGCTGTATCGCCCATATTTTTCAACCCTTTACCCAAAGATTCAATTAATTCAGGACCGATATTGGCAGCAGTAAGCATTTGATCTAATTTTTGAGAAACAGGATCTGCTTCTTCCAAAACTTCAGCAGAAGCTTCAGCTTCTTCTCCATCCTTATGCCCTCCGGCTAATTCAGGATAAGCTAAGGTCCAATCGATATCCATGTGAGGCGGTTCAAAAGCTCCCAGAAGAAATAAGAATGCCTCTACTGATAGTCCTAAAATAAGCATGAATGATGCTCCAGGCCAGTGTTGAATTTTAAACATCGCACCCACAATTACGATCGCCGCACCGAAACCGGTAGACATCGCCATAAACTTTTTCTTTTTGTAACTTCCGCCAGACATAGATTTAAGGTTTTAGGTTTTTAAGTTAAATAGTTATTTATGTTGTTTTTCTAATACACTTGTGAATCGTTAACATCCCCCATTTTACGCCCAAGATATGTTTGAACACATCTGAACCCCACATAACATTTTGCTGTATCTTGGTACTCATAAGTTCTAGCACCAGTCTGCATATAGTATCCAATATCTTTCCAAGAACCACCTCTAATCACTTTTCTTTTCAATGCCGGAGCATCGTCTTCGTTAGCGCTGTAGGTAAAGTCTAAGTTTAAATCGTGAGCAAAGTTGTAAGCTGATTCTTCGAAAGCATTGCTAGTCCACTCTGACACGTTACCAGCCATATCAAATAATCCAAACCCATTTGGCCAGTAGTGCGCAACAATGATGGTATGCAAACCACCATCATCCACATAATTACCTCTTAAAGGTTTAAAGTTTCCTAAGAAGCAACCACGACTGTTACGAATGTAAGGCCCACCCCAAGGGTAAGGAGACTGATCGTATCCACCTCTTGCAGCATATTCCCACTCTGATTCAGTTGGCAAACGGAAATCATTTACAATAGCTAACTCCATGCTTGTTCTATAATCATTCATTAAGTGCGTTCTCCACACACAAAATGCTTTAGCCTGATTCCAGTTAACACCAACCACTGGGTAGTGATCATAAACAGGATGCCAGTAGTACATTTGAGTCATTGGCTCGTTGAAAGAGTAAGTAAAATCGTGCACCCAAGAAAGAGTATCAGGATAAACATTTACAATTTCTCTTTTAATAAATTGCGAACGATCGGTAATTCCATTGCCATATACATCACGATATTTCCAAGAATCTAGAGTTCTTTCTTTCATTGGTTTGCCGTTAGCGACATCATCGTATTCATAACGATTAGAAACATCGCCTTTAACAGCTGCTGTTTTGAAATCAATCCAATAGTAAACAAAATTCATTCTTCTAGCATCCAACTGCTTATTCTTATAAAAGCGTTCAGCTTCTGGTAAAAACATATCTGCTAAAGCATCAGTATTATCTGGATCATCATATTTAATTTTAACATCCCAATCAATGTGCTCACCATATTCACCTTGTGAAACAATGTGATCAGCATCAACATCCACTAATTTATAGTGCGCAATTGAGTCACGAACATAATTTACAAACTGACGATATTCGTCATTCGTGATTTCCGTTTCATCAATGTAGAAAGACTGAACGGAAACCGACTTAGTTTGTGAAGTTTGATTGTGGGTAATTTGCTCGTAGCTTGGTCCCATGTGGAAGGAACCTAGCGGAATGAAGAGCATTCCGAAAGGAACTTCCTGATAAAATTGTTCGCGATTGGTTCCCACCAGCTCACCTTGCGGGCCGCTGCTGCAACTCCACAAAACAACTACTCCCATAAAAAAGCAAGCTAACTTTTTCATATTTACTGTATTTAATTTTAATGTAGACAAGTTTCTCAAGTTTAAAAAATTAATGCAATTATATCTAAAAGTTACAACAAGTTTGCAATAAAACGATAAAATTTCATTTTAGTTCAACTACAACCAAGTTGGATCATAATAAGTAACTCTAGGTTTAACAGGTGGCTTAATACAATACCCAACATATATTTCATGAGATCCAGAACTTGCTCCTTGCGAAGGCTCCCCTAAACCACTAGTGGTATAATCGTAAGCATAACCAATTTTAAGAGTACTATTACCACCTTTACTTAGAGGATAAAAACCAACCATAGCGGTTCCTGCATCTTGGTAACGGTAAGTTAAACCTCCCCATATTAATTCTCTCCATTCTGCTAATACATTAAAATCAAATTGAGTGGCAACAGCATCTGTTTTAACTAAAAAAGATGGCTTGAAATCCCAATCTGACGTTGGACTAGATTTGTAATTGTATCCACCAGTTAAATAATAATGTCTATCTATATGAGATTTGGCACCACTAGCATAATTTAATGGATTTGCCAATAATTCTTGTCCGCTTAATCCAAAATACAATGTTGGAGATTTATAAAAAACACCAAAACCTAAGTCAGGTGCTATAACGCTTTCACTGCTTGTTGCATTCAAATAAGCATCACCTAATTGAGTTGGATTTAAAATTGAGAAATCAATTCCTTTATTAACTATGCCTAAATTTAAACCAAAGCTTAAAATTCTTTTTCTACCTGCTCCAAATGGAATATGATAAGCGTAACTTGCTTTTGCTGTTAAGTCTCTTGAGGCCCCTAACTGATCGGCAACTATCACTAAACCAACACCTCCCAAACCAGGACGTAAAGGCATTGAAAAAGCAAATGCTCCAGTTCTTGGATTACCAGGAAAACCAACCCATTGTTCGCGTAAAGTTAAACCAACACAAATATTTTCATTGGTTCCAGCAGCACCAGGGTTAGTGGTGATGTTGTTAAAGAAATAGTGCGTTAACTGCTTATCTTGCTGCGCAAAAGCGGGCATTATCAAGGCAGAGAGAGCAATTATTGTAAAAATTTTTTTCATATAAAACCCCTAATTTGAGACCAATTTTTCTTGGAAAGTTCCTCCAAAAGAATTTTAAAGCTAAATAAATTTTGAAATAATAACAAAAAATCGAAAATTTTCTTTTCTCAAGGTTACCTTTTGAACGGGTAAGATTTCCATTTTTTTGAACATTCAAGTAATATCAGCTATCGATTCTGTGAATAATTTAATGTAACTTATTATACGTTTGCCACCATCTGTCGGGAATATCTCCTTTGCATGCCGTTTGATAATCTTTATAACTACAAGGCACTAAATGATGACGAACGTACTTTGATTTTTGCTCATTAGGAAAAGGTACTTCCATCCACCAACGATCGCTCTTATCGCTTT
The DNA here is from genome assembly GCA_945871895.1 of Chryseobacterium gleum. Taxonomy (GTDB): domain Bacteria; phylum Bacteroidota; class Bacteroidia; order Flavobacteriales_C; genus JAHEZL01. The sequence goes on from CAMBXP010000093.1 coordinate 9,909, forward strand.
TATAAAAGACAACTAAATGATCATTGTCTTCAAAAGTGACATTGTATTTTAAATAATTTTCTGTTGAACTAACAGGATAATCTGACTTTCTACCGGCTACTCCATCTAAAAAATACCAAACCATTTGCGAAGCCAAGGCAGCACTAATGCCAGCTTTATCTTTATCAGGATTCAATTCAAAAACACCAAAACACGACAATTTATCGCTAATACCAGCGTATCTAGAAATTCTGCAAGCTTCATCGCCAAAGAAACCATTAGGCAAAACATTGCTGTTGCCAGGAGCATCAGAAAATTTAACTGCCGACATATCGAAAGAAAGAATATCAGCATTTCTAACTACTGCCTCTACCTCTTCCATGTTGCTTTTGGTCCAACCTAAACGATAAACATCAAAGTTCAAGCGCTGCATCAAAGCCAATTCTTCTGCATTGATGAAATAACTTTGAAAACCGATGTTACTGAAATTGAATAGATAATTGGGCTGATGCAGAATAATTTTACTCAAATAATTTCTAGCATCCAAAGGGGCTTGCATATCGCCAATGTCAAACATTGGATCGATAGATACCACGTTAACCATTTGCTCCAATTTCTCATAAGCTTGATAAATTGGGAAGGTTAAATCTTGTGATCCTCCTAGCACAATAGCGGCAACCTGACTCTTACCCAATTCGGCAATCACTTGCTGTACCGCAAAATAAGTATCTTCCACAGTTTCCCCTGGAAGCACATTGCCTAAGTCTAAAATTTTATTGATTCCACTAATGGCCGACAGCTGATACAAATAATTTCTAACCGAGTTAGGAGCCGAACCACAGCCATCGTTGTTCACCGCATTTCTTTCTTCACAAATACCAACAATAGCAATATTGTAATCGCGCAAATGCACTTCTCCATCCTCTTCGCCTTGATAAAAAGAAACCGATTTCCCCAAAGAATAGTTTCCCCAACGCTCGTGTTTGAGCTCATTAAGATTAACAGGCGTAAGGTAAATGGATAAATTCATTCGCTATTATTTTTTCTTTCTTACAAATTTCTTTTTGGGAGCATTAGCTGTGTCAGCCATTATTTTAACGCAATGATCAAGAGTTAAAGATTGAGCCTCTGTTCCTTTCGGAATCTTGAAATTCTCTTTTCCTTTTTTGATGTATGGGCCGAAACGCCCATTCAACACCTCGATCTCCTCACCTTCATGCTCAAACTTAGCGATAAACTTATCGATATCGGCTTGGCGCTTAGCCAAAATCAATTCTATAGCTCTTGTTATATCCAA
>CAMBXP010000094.1 GCA_945871895.1 Chryseobacterium gleum
GGGCTATCTTATCGGTATCGTTAACAGAGAAAGAAACCTCGCTAAACAAAGTTGTTCCGCCAAACTGCACCGCTAAATTATCTATTGAAATCATTGTAAAAATTTATGGCGCGAAGATAAGCATAGCGTTTAAATTATTGTTTAATTAATTTCGTTTGTATCGAGCCTTCTTCGTTAAACGCCTGCAAGAAATAAACACCTGCGGGTAAATTCTCGCCAACAATGGTATAAGGAGAAGATGAGGTGTTGATGAATTCCTCCATCACTTTTCCTTCCATATTGGTAAGTGTTAATCGAGAGATATTTTCATTGTTGAAATTGATGATAAAGTTGTGGTTAGATGGATTTGGATAAACTTGTATCAATGGTTTTTGAATAGATGAAATCGCGGTTACCGGATAGTAGGTGAACTTTATTTTATCTAAGTTGACATCTCCTGCTGCAACAGCTACGCGCAAAATATGTGTTCCCTGATGGGCGATATTGATATTGTTGAATGTGGTTGTTTTGTAAACATCGTACGAATTGGTTTTGGTTAAATTCATGTTCGATGTAAAGGGGGTACCATCAAGATAAAGCATGATTTGACCCAAACTACCTTGAGATGCGTGTCGCACATCTATCGAATAATTTCCTGCCTGCGTAATGTCAACAGTGTATTCTAACCACTCGCCAGTGGTGGTCCAGCCAATATCATAACCTCCACCTATGATAGGTTCAACATCAACATCTTCAAATCGAAAAGTGTTGGCTTCGTTGCCTTGCGAATCATCATAGTAAGCAATGTTTTGTCCGCCATTATCGTATTCTTCAAATTGAATTGTTCCAGGAATAACTGCTGCCGTTCCGTTGTAAGGAGAGCGATTTAAAACAGTAACTGTGGCGCTGTCCATCAAAGTGTAATTTCCACTTTTAGCGATAATTTTATATTCGCCGCTTTGGTTTACTTGAATGTTGTTTAAGCTTAACGAGGTGCCCGTTTGATTTTGAATCAACACATCATTGAAATACCATTGATAGTTGATGTTGTTGGTTGAATAGGCGCCAAAATTTAAAGTAAGATTGTTGCCTTGAAAAGTAGTAGTGTCGTTAAGTGCTTGTGATAAACAAATGGTATTACATGTTTGAACACTAATTTTTATTGGTCCGTTGTGCGGATATGTATCGAAATACAAATAGTTATTTTCTATTCGGGTTTGCTTCAAAGTGTTTCCATTTTGAGTGATACTGAAGTTTCCTGTTAGGCCATCGAGAAAAACTTTCATGGTTACCGGACTCTTAACCTGCAGGGGTTGTAAGTAATTGGCAACGTTGAAAGATGGGTTGTTCCATGTGATATTTATTTCTTTAAGATTGGCATTGTAAGAGGTGGTGGGTGTATACTTTAATTTTTGCATTTGGTAGGTTAAAACCTCAGAAACAGTTCCAACCCACAGTTCATTGCTGTTCACTTTCGATTTCAAATAGTTTAAGTGATTTCTGTAATCGGCCACTGAAATATGTCCCCAGCCCGAACTACCTACATTGTGCATTTCTCTGTTTACCCACGCGTCGTTGGTAATAGCATAATCAACCCAAGTGTTTAAATTGACGGCTTTTGTCATTCCATTGGTCGTAACAGCATCAACTACTACAGCTGATTTGAAAAATCCATCTACATCGGGAGCGAATGTATTGTTGTCGGCACCATTGTAAGTACCCGTTCTAGATCCAATATATCCTATTGATTTCAAATGATTATTGGCCGCATTGTTAAACTGATCATAAGGAAAAATAAAGTAGCGCGGATAACTTCCTGTATTGGTATTGATGAGTGTGGTGCTTAAATCCAATTGAGTAGAAAAATCTTCAGTGGCTGGCTCGGCCCATAAACCATCGTTGCACCAGCTTAGTTGAATGGCGCAGGTATGATTGTGCGTATGGTTGATGATTTCGTGACCGTAGTTCACCATGTCGGCAGCTTGATTCCACATGCCCGGATTTGCTTCGCAAGAAGCCGTAATGGCACCAAATGTAAATTTCAGGCCGCGGTTACGGGCAATGGTATCGGCGTAGTTATTTATACCTATTACAGCGTTGTCTCCATAGTCATCGTGAATAAAAGAATAGGCGCCGGCGGCATCGTTTTTCCAGGTGGCAATGGTGGCGTTCGGACTCTGATTGTAAGCCTTTATAGCAAAGCACAAGCTAAGAATACATAGTAATTTTCTCTTCATAGTGTAGTAGTAATAAAGTTAGTCTCCCAATTATTAAGATAACAATTTTATCTTTGAATTTGTTACACTAAAATCATGGAAAGAAAAATAAAATTGATTTGGGACTTTAGAGGTCCCGATTCTAAAGGGATTGCCGAACATCATAAAATTCACTTGGGAGAGTATGGAGAAAGAGCTAAACTGTCTTTTTACGAAGTAGGCTTTGAAGCAATGAATGACCAATATCATATTGCTTACATTACTGTAGAAGAAAAAGACATGAAATTATTGCGTGATGCTTTGAGACCACACAGAGGGGAGTTGGCTTAGTGAGGCAACTTATTCTTCACTGCTCCATACAAATAAACGCCAAGTATTGCGCTTATCAATGCTATTGCAATTGAAAAGTAACCGGCTCCAACAAGTGCGAAAAGTGGGCCCGGACAAGCTCCTGTAAATGCCCAACCTAAGCCAAACATTACTCCGCCGATGATGGTGCCTTTGGTGTAGTCTTTTTGAAAAATTTCAATCACTTCCCCCGAAATCGTTTTGATGTTTTTCTTTTTAATGATTAAGATAGAAATCATTCCTGTGGCCACTGCGCTGCCAATTACACCATACATATGGAAGGCTTGAAAGTGAAACATCTCTTGGATACGGAACCAGCTAATTACTTCTGCTTTGTAAAGTATAATGCCGAAAACAGTTCCGAATAGTAAGTATTTTAAATTTTTCATTATCCTAAAATTAAAGGTAAAATAATCCATGATGCTATGAGTCCGCCAACAAAGAAACCAATTGTTGCTACCAACGATACCCAGCTCAACTGCGCTAAGCCGTAAATGCTATGTCCAGATGTACAGCCATTCGCATAGCGTGTTCCAAATCCAATTAATAATCCTCCGCCAATCAACAATATAAGAGAAGATGCATTAATATTTTCCCAAGCAAAAATTTCCGATGGAATATATCCGCTGAAGTCATTAATTCCCCATTCATTCAATAGAGATTTTGTTTCAACAGAAATATCAATAGCATTTGGGTTGCTTAAAAAGTGCGCTCCAATGTATCCTCCTAAAGCTATTCCTGCAATAAAAAGGAGGTTCCAAGTTTTCTTTTTCCAATCGTACTTAAAGTAGTCGCTAATTTTAGGAAGCGCTGCGGCGCAGATATGGCGAAGACTAGAAGACACACCAAAGGGTTTATTGCCTGCAATGAGCAATAGAGGTATCATTAATCCGATTAGCGGACCAGCCACGTACCAGGGCCATGGTTGAGATAGAAATTCTAACATAAGTTGTAAAAAAAAATCCTCCGTCAATAAACGGAGGATTCAAAATTAAGATATTATTAATTACCCCAAGTAAGTTTTCAATAACTTACTTCTAGTGTTGTTTTTTAAACGTTTGATAGCTTTCTCTTTAATCTGACGAACGCGCTCTCTCGTTAAGTCGAACTTTGCGCCAATTTCTTCTAAAGAAATTTCTCTGTAACCATCAATTCCGTAGAACATTTTAATTACTTCACTTTCTCTATCTGTAAGCGTAGCCAAAGATCGGTTAATTTCTGCTCTTAGAGACTCAACGATTAGGGCTTTATCGGCTTTAGGAGAATCTTCATTAATCATTACATCTAACAAACCGTGATCTTCACCATCTTGAAAAGGAGCATCAACAGAAACGTGACGTGTATTCATGTGCAATACGTTAGAAACTTCTTGTTCTGGTAAATCCAAGAATTCAGAAATTTCTTGAGCACTCGCTTCTCTTTCCAATTGCTGTTCTAGGGCAGAAGCACCTTTATTGATTTTACTGATGGCACCAATTTTATTTAAAGGCAAACGCACCATTCTTGATTGCTCTGAGATAGCCTGAATGATAGATTGACGAATCCACCATACAGCGTATGAAATAAATTTGAAACCACGCGTTTCATCAAATCTTTTGGCTGCTTTAATCAAACCTAAGTTGCCTTCGTTGATCAAATCGGGTAAAGTCATTCCCTGACCTTGGTATTGTTTCGCTACTGAAACTACGAAACGTAAGTTTGCTTTCGTTAACTTTTCTAATGCTGCTTGGTCACCTTCACGAATCTTCTTTGCTAATACTACTTCCTCATCTGCATTTATTAAAAGCTCTTTTCCTATTTCTTGTAAGTATTTATCTAATGTAATACTGTCTCTTTTGGTAATCGACTGGGTGATTTTTAGTTGTCTCATGTTGTAAATCAGTATTTTAAATTAACGAAGGAGGCAAATATAATGGATAGAAGTATAAAAGTCCAGTTTTTTCTTAACCTTTATTTAATGTTTTCCTTTTTTAACATTGCGATATCTTCAATAAGTTTAGATACATCGTCGGTTGAGGTGCCGTCGTAGTACCCACGAATCCTTTTGTGGGTATCGATTAGCGCCAAATATCTTGAGTGGATAAAGTCGTATTCTAAGCCCTCATTTTTAGTCTCTGCCATCAAATAAAAATTTCGAGCGAGGTCGTAAATTTCTTTTTTGTTTCCTGTTACAAACTGCCACTGAGGAAGTTGAGCTCCAAAACGCGCTGAATACGCCTTTAATACAGGCACCGAATCTTCCAGGGGCAGCGAACTGTGTGAGATAAAGCAAACACTAGAGTCACCTTTGTATTCGTCGTACACGGTTTGGAGTCCGCCATTCATATTCGGACAAATAGTTTTACAGCTAGCGAAGAAGAAGTTGGCGATATAGATCTTGTTTTTAAAAACTAGCTGTGTAATAGTATCGCCATTTTGATTGATGAGTTGGAAATCTCTTATTATATGATTGCTCTTTATTTGAGCCAAACTATCGCTAATAAACTCTTTACTTTTAATATCGGCCGGATTAATGATGGGCAGCGCTTCATTTTTGTTCACCAAATAAAAATAACGCAGCGTCATCGCCACAGCAAACAATAACACCACAACTAAAACTCTTTTAAATACAGGCTTCATATTAAATGCAAAGTACCCAAAAAAATTTTGATTATTGCACACAATAAAGTAAATTCGCTTCCGTTACACGTAACATCAACCAAAAATTGTATCGCCTATAGAAGAAAATAATACTCTGAATTTTAAATTTTTTTTAATTAAAAATAGGAGCTATTATGATCTTAACTCAGTTAGACGACCACATGTTGGTGAAGTCATATTTAAAAGGCAATGAAGAAGCTTTACAAGTTTTAATTCGTCGCCACAAATCAAAAGTATTTTCTTACATCCGCTTCACAGTTAAAGAAAAAGAACTGGCTGAAGACTTTTTTCAAGATACCTTCATTAAGGTGATTAATACTCTAAAACAAGGGCGTTACGATGAAAAAGGTAAGTTCTTGCCATGGGTAATGCGTATTGCGCACAACCTCATGATTGATTATTTCCGCAAGCAAAAGAATATACATAGAGTTTCTTCTAGAGGAAAAGACGGCGAAGATTTAGACATCTTCGATAGAATTGACAATAACGAGTTAAATGTAGAGCAAGTGATGATCAACACGCAAATCAAAGACGATGTGATGAAGCTCATCAATCGCTTGCCCGAAGACCAAAGAGAGGTGGTGATGTTGCGCCATTTTGAAGAATTGAGTTTTAAAGAAATTTCCGATTTAAAAAACATAAGCATCAATACAGCCTTAGGAAGAATGCGCTACGCCTTAATTAATTTAAGAAAGTTGATGGAGAAAAATAAGATGACGATGATGGTGGAGTAGTGTAGGGTTGAAAGTCGAAAAATAAGCGTTTTATAGCACTTTACGGTATTCTTCTAAACGTTTTTCGGCCAACTTATCCCACGATAAATTATCCATGATGTACTGCATGGCCTTTTCTCCAATTTCTTTGCGGTGTTGCGCGTCTTTAAATTTCTCTAGTTTTTCTGCTAAATCAAGATGATTTTCTGTTTCAAAGAAGGATGCTATGATTTGTGGTTTTGTTTTTTGATTTCCGTTTACTTCATCATAAGCATACACAGAATCGGATACAATTACAGGCTTAGCACATGCTGCGGCATCTAACATACTAGTGGTAATTGAGTTGGGCCACACAGCAATATCGGCCATTTTATAATGAATAGGCAGTTCTGCTCCCGGTATGAAATTCAAAACTTGCACATTCTCGAATTTTTTAATTTCTGCAATAATATCTTCTTTACCAGCGCCAATAAATATGGCTTTGTAGCGCAAGCCCTTTTTGTTAAGTTCTTCAATGGCTTTGCATAGCAATAAAGGTTTTTTTTCGTCGGTTATTTTACCTGTGTAAATGCAAACAATATCTTCATTGCTGTACCCCAAACTTTTGCGTTTCGCCAACACAGAGTCGTCTATTTTATTGTTGTATAAAAGGGCATCAACCCCCAAGGTTTGCACTTTAATTTTGTGGTATGGCACGCCAAACATTTTATGAGCTATCATGCTTGCATCGCGCGTTACGGCGTAGCATGTTTCGTAATTGCGCACTAATATTTTACTTGGCCAGTAAAAAAATGCCGACCAAAACAGCTTTCTTTTCCAGGTTAGTTTTTTCCAGTTTACTACCTGACGGAAGGTGATTAAGATGGTGTGAACACCTGTGAAGAGTTTGTATTTAAAAAAGGGTTTGGCCAAAGAAACCACTACTGTAGAAGGCTCGTGGCCATCGAAAGTTTGAATAATATCTGGTTTTATTTCTCTTAGTTTAGAGAGAATTCCAGTTAAAATAATTCTGTTTTTAATTCTAATAGAAGATACTCTGTGCACATGAATACCTTTGCAAATCTCTGTGCCTAAAGGTTGAATAGGTGCGCCCAAAAACTTGCCGTACACTTCATCGTAGTTGGGAATATTGAAATAAGATTGGTATTTGGAGGTGATCACATGCACTTCGTGCCCCATGCGCGCAAAAGATTCGGCCAGGCAATTGTTCATGTAGCCCATTTGGTTGGAGTGCCAGCGAATAACAAATACAATCTTCATGGTGGCTAAAAGTACTAATTTTTTGGGGAGAGTTGATGCGCAGCTGTTTTACACTTGATGCACAAGTTTAATGCTATGCTGTCGACAGCTTTAAATGATTCTACTTTAGGGTGCATACAGCAGTTAATGTTTTCGCAATGCCTTAGCCCAATGTTGTGTCCCAACTCATGCAAACTAATTTTTTGCATTCTTTCAATCACCAGTTTTTGGTTGGGCCCCTGCACCCTGAATGTGCTCACTACAGAACCTGGTTTACTATGGTTGGCCAAGCCAAAAACTGCCCAGTTTTCATAAAATGAAACAGGCTCTTCAGTCTTCCCGTTTTTATCTTTTTTGGTGGTAGAGATATCCACGCAGGTGAGTCCGATGATTTGATAAACATCATCAGGCATTTCTCTATTTAATAAATCAACAATAGAGTCGGCGCGGTATCGAGCCGATTTGGTAGTAGAAAAAAAGTTGTTGGGAATAATCTTGTTTTTAAGCGCTACGGTCTTAAATCCATAAAACCTTTCTATTGCAGAGGAGATGGAGTCGACATAAAAATTGGGAAAAAAATTGAGCGATTGCAAGCCAATAACATTTGTTTTCTTTTCTTCAGTGCAAGAAAAAAGTAGGGTGCAGGCTAAAAGTAAAGCGATAAGTTTATTCATGTAAGAGGGCGAAAATAAAAAAAGCTTCCGTCGGCCAACGGAAGCTTTTTCTATTTTTATTAAAAGACCTTATTTAACAATTTGATGCTTGGCTACCGCAGTCTTTTGAAATTCAAAGCATTATTCATCGAGATTTTCCCCTCTTCTAGGAGCTCTCTTAAGGCTTTAATTACGTCTTTTTGCAGGTAGGGTGAGGATTCTGTGATTTGCTGTGCCGACAATTCGATGCTCAGTTTTTGAAGAATAAATTCTTTAATATTTTTGTTGTCTGCGGCACTTAAACAGTTGTCACAGTGCAAACACTTAGGTATATCTTCATGGAAATAATGACAAATTAATTGAGAGCGACATTGCAATTTGTTTTCTACAAAATCAATCATGAAATCGATTTGTTCTTTTTTAATTTTCCGGCGGTTTTCTAAAATTTCTCGAGGAATTAGAATCGTGTTTACATCAATTCTATCGCGACTAAAAACAATTTTAGGTAAGAAATTCATGAATTCGTATTCTACTATTTCTTTTTGTTCTAATCGTTGTAAAGTATTAATCACCTCATCGCGCGTAACACCGCATCTTTCTGCTATGGTACTTTCGCTAAAAGGCATGCTTTCGCTTAGTAAACCAGTATAGGAGCGAAGCAATGTGCCCATTACTTTACCTTCTATATTGTTGTTTTCGGTGAGTTTGTTTAGAACGGCTTTGCTCGCAATTACCTTTATTTTAGAGCTGTTTTGAACACTTTCTGTTTGAAAAAGATAGCCACATTTTTCTAAAATTTCTATAGCGTAGTAGCATTGCTTTGCAGGTAAATTGAATTTTTTAGAGAAGTCGGCGAGGTCGAAAGAAAATCCGAAATCGGCGCCAGCACCCAAAGCAATTTGCTTGTAGTTGAACAACGAATTGTACACCTTTTTAATGAGCTCTCTTTCCGGAAAAGACCATTCTATATTCAGTTTTATAAACTCTACATCTTCTTGATTGAAGATAATGATGGATTCTGCTTTGTTGCCATCTCGCGCGGCTCGTCCGCTTTCTTGGTAATACTCCTCCATTGATGAAGGAACATGAAAATGAACGATGGTTCTAACATTGGCTTTGTCGATGCCCATGCCAAATGCCGAAGTAGCAATCATCCAATGTTGATTGCTGTTTAACCATGATTTTGCCGACTTTTCTTTCTCTTTATATTCCAAGCCGGCATGGTAAATTTCGCATGGAATTTCGTGTTTCTTTAATTCCTTAGAAAGTACATCGGCCAATTTTCTTTTGTTGATGTAAATAATGCCCGGCGCCTCTTTTCGTTGAATAATGTTGATGAGGTTAGCCATCTTGTTTTCACTTTTTTGAATGAGATAGCTGATTTGTTTTCGGTGGTACGAACCTTTGAAAACAGATGCTTTCTCTATATCTAAAATTTGCAAAATATCTGCGGCTACTTTTTCTGTTGCGGTAGCTGTTAATGCTAAAACGGGCGTGTTGGGATGCCATTCGCGCAATAGTTTTACATTGAAATATGAAGGGCGAAAATCATGTCCCCATTGCGAAATACAATGTGCTTCATCTAACACTATCATCGAAACATTCATTTGTTTAATGCGTGTTTTTATGAGCAGTGAAGACAATCTTTCGGGCGCTAAGAACAAGAATTTAACTTCTCCATATTTACAATTGTCGAGGGCAATATCAATTTGTTCTTGTTTCATGTTGCCGTAAATACCAGCAACTTTAATATTCAGTTTTTGAAGACGTTTTATTTGGTCGCTAATTAAAGCTACGAGCGGACTCACCACTATCGCCAATCCATCTTGCATCACAGCAGGAATTTGGTAACACACAGATTTACCCAAGCCAGTAGGAAGAATACCTAAGGTGTGTTTTTTGTTTAAAACCGAATCAATGATTTCTTCTTGATAAGCACGAAATTCATCGTGATGAAAAACCGAGTTTAATATTTCTTTAGGCGACAGTGACACAGAAATAAAATTACAACAATTTATTCTGTTTTATAGCTGCTCAACAGCTCTAATAAATGTTTAATTTCTTTTCCTTTGCCTTCTTTGCCCAGTTTTTGGTAGCTCAGCAATAGATTGTTTAAATTACGAATAACGATATCAATGTTGCTGCAAGGCACATAAAATGCCTTTTTCGATTTAGCGCCAATTTGTTCTAAATAGCTTGATATTTCTTTTTTTCCGAAAATCGCTCCTTTGGAAAAAGGATTGATGTAAAATAAAATTCCTTCCTGCTCATTGTCGTTGGTGCTGGCAAACTGCAATAATTCATCTTCATAAGCCAACACAAAATGTTCGGGTAGATTTACGCCATAAATAGGAATATCTAAGCCTTGTGCGATAATCATATATACTATACCAATAGAAAGCGGATTGCCCTTTTTGCTTTCTAAAACGCAGTTGATATAAGAGTTGTTGGGAGCGTGATAGTTCTTTCTATTGCCATCGAAACCATGCACTTCAAATAAAATATGGTTGATTATTTTTACTTTTTCAAGGGCGGTAAGATTCTCGTTTAACTCTAACCACACATCTTGTTTTATTTGATTGATGTGGTTTTTCACCTTTTCCTCGTCCATTTCTGGAAACTGATATTTTGCCAGTAATAACGCGCCGTTGAGTAGGTTTTGTCCGCCCAAACGCGCCCAGTTCACCAATTTTCTGCAAACATCATCGTAGTTAATCTTTTGAATGATGTTTTCTATTCTGGTTTGAATAATTTCATTTTCCGAATCTTCCCAAGCACCTTCTAAAATAGGAATCACCTCGGCACCCATCTCCATCAAGCGATCGCTTACCTGCACAAAGATTTCCTCATCTGGGTCATCTAAGAGCTGTATCATGGCGTTTATCTGCTTGCTGTCTATCATTGCTTTAATTTACTAAAGTGTAGTCAAACTTCATAATTAAAATGTACTACTTCAATAGCTTAGGATAATAGTATTTAAATGAGCATTGTGGATAACCTTAGAAATATAGGCAAGTGTAATTGTGTCGCGCACGGCTGTAGAGTCAGATAGAATCTGACTTTAAATAGAAAAAAAATCCGCTTAAAATTAAATGGAATTAATCTTTTTAAAGCCAGATTCTATCTGGCTCTACAAAGAAACCATGGCTCATTTGTGGGTTTAATAGTGGATAACCCTCGAATAAATAATTCAAAATGAGTTTTCTTCACACACTATTAATTAGTTATCTTCGTTCGTAGAGTCGTTATA
>CAMBXP010000095.1 GCA_945871895.1 Chryseobacterium gleum
TTAATGAAATCAAAGGGAAAGCCGCAAGTGCTCCCATAATAAAGAAGATATTGGCCAACAAAGCAATATTGGCAATCCAACCAGCTTGTCCGTAAAAGAAAGCCATAAACACCAATACAGCAACTAAGGCTATCACGAATGAAATGAAACCTGCTTGAATAGATTCTTCACCTAATGAAGGACCTACATACGCTTCTTCAACTATTTTAACCGGAGCTGGAAAACGACCAGCGTTTAACACTGTTGCTAAATCATGATTCCATCCATCTTTACCACCGCCACCAGAAATTTGGGTACGACCCTCTTTAATCGGACCATCATGCGCAGTTGGTGCAGAAAACACTAATCCGTCCATTACAATGGCTATTGGGCGCTGAAAATCAAAAGAAGTTTGAGTCATATCGGCCCATTTCTTCATACCTGTAGCATTGAAAGTAAGAGAAACCACAGGTTTTCCATCGTTAGGGTCATTTTCTGCCACAGCATATTTAATAACATCACCAGATAAACCACCTAAGGCAGTCCCTCTTTCTCCTCTTAAGAAGTAAGTAGTAGCAAATTGAACTTTTTTATCGTCAGAAATAATTTCGCTTCCCCATCCCAACATAAAGTTTTTAGGAAGAATCCCTTTTGCTTTGGCTAAGTTAAAATACAAGTTTACTTTAGGAGTATCAGCCAACAACACAGCGAAGTTCGAGTTATTGAATTCTCTTAATTTAGCCAACAATGGCTTTTTACTCATGTCATCTTCTTTAACTTCCGCAGTTGAATCTTTCTCTACCTTTTTAGTAGTATCTGGTTTTGCATTTTTGTTTTGAGCAACCAATCCGCCTAACACATTGTCTTTCTTAGTAGTATCAACCGCTACTTCCTTTTTCTTCACATCACCATACAACTGCTCATAAGCATAAGCTTCTCTGTCGGCTTCTTCTATATTAACCTCTAAATCTTTAATAGAGTAAGTATCCCAAAACTCCAAGTTAGCAGAACCTTGCAATACTCTTCTTACTCTTTCAATATCTTCAACACCAGGCAAATCAACCATGATTCTACCAGATTTACCTACTCTCTTAATTGAAGGTTGAGCAATACCAAATTGAACAACCCTTGTTCTTAACACTCTAAAAGACTCATCAATCGCTTTATCAGCATATCCTTCTAAGTATGCTACTGCATCTTTATCTGTAGCGTCATCGCCCAATTCCTTGGTATTGTCTTGATTTTTGAAAAGGGATACAAACGATTGTTTGATTTTTCCTGCTCTTGATAAGTCTTGGTAAGCCGCGTAAAATATATCTACATAATTACCAGCACTTGTCTTTTTAACTTCGTTTGCTTGCGCAATTGCCATCTGAAATTCAGGCGTTTGAGCGTTTGCACCTGCCAACTGACGAACTAAATTTTCTAAGGCAATCTCTACGGTAACACTCACCCCTCCGCGTAAATCCAATCCTAAGTTAATCTCTCTTTCTTTACATTCTTTGTAGGTATATTCTGCACCCAAAAGATTTAAAACCACTTCGCTTTCTTTGGCTTTAATGGCACTTCTATACTTCTCGGCACTGTTACCCGCCTTTGCTTTCGCGTCGCTTTCAACGCTTTTAGTTTTGAAGGTGAAAGTAAGTTCGTAAACACAAACAAGTACTAGAATGATGGTTAAAACCTTAAGGATTCCGCTATTTTGCATAAAAATTTGAGTTCTATTTATTTTAAAGGACGACAAATATAAATTATAGGAAATGATTTAACAAACACTAATTTCCAACAATATTTTAGGCCTGTTCAAAAGGTAAAAAGCTACCTTTTTAATTTTTCTGTCAATGCTATTTTTTATTATCTTTCGACTATGAGGAATAAGCCTTTGCTGCTTTTATGTTGTGCCTTTTTTACTATGCATTTGTATTGCGAGGCGCAACTGCATTTCTACCCTGCCAACTCCATACCTGTAACAAATGGTAATAATAATTTAACAAATGCATGGGCTGGCGGACTCAACAATGCCCAAGTTTCCAGCATAGATTTGAATCACGATGGAAATAAGGATTTATTTATTTTCGATAGAGCGCGCAACTTTCCATCGGTTTTTCTTTACAAAGACAACAAATATCTGCATGCTCCAGCCTATTCCGACAGCTTTCCTGCCATGACCAGTTGGGCATTTTTAATCGATTTCAATAACGACGGTAACCCCGATATTTTTACTTCAAACGCTACTTTAATACAAAATAAAAACTCATTTAGAGTTTATCAAAATACGGGCAGTAATCAACTTGAATTCACTATCATCAAAGACGAAGTGAAATCAAAATACTACAGCAACACCAACAGTTTGTATGTCACAGGTACAGATGTTCCTACCTTCGCTGATGTTGATAATGATGGTGACATTGACTTATTAACTTTTGACGTAACAGGCGGCTCAATAGAATTACATTCCAATTACTCGCAAGAAATATATGGTCATTCCGACAGCGTAAATTATGTGCTAACCAACGCTTGCTGGGGAAATTTGAACGAAGACCCGTTTTCAAGTGCACTCACCCTAAACCAAACCTGCGCTCCTATTAGTCTGAAAACAGAACTTCACGCTGGCTCTACCTTGTGTGCTTTTGATTACGACAACGACAACGACCAAGATGTACTGGTGGGCGATGTGCTTTTTAACGGACTCACCCTTGCCTCCAACGGAGGAAATGCAAGCAACGCCAACATCACAGCCCAAGATGCCAGCTTCCCCAATCACAACACACCCGCAAACATCATATCCTTTCCGGCTGCCTTTGTTGCCGATATTGATCAAAACTCGAAAACTGATCTTTTGATCTCTCCAAACAATAAAAACGATGAAAACTACAATTGCTTGCATTATTACAAAAACACCTCAAATAATGCTGTTGGCCATTTCGAATTGCAACAAAAAGATTTTTTGGTTAACACCATGCTCGATTTCGGAAGTGGCGCTTACCCCATTTTCTTTGATTACAATAATGACGGACTGCAAGATCTTATAGTCGCTAACGATGGTATTTACGATGTGAACCAAAGCAAACAAATTGGAAAAGTAGCGTTACTCCTCAACTCAGGAACAAGCACCAACCCTTCTTTTAATTTGGAGAACAACGATATGGACACGCTTTCGCAATACAACATAGTTTCTATGAAACCTACCTTTGGTGATTTAGATAATGATGGAGACGCCGACATGTTGATTGGCGCTTTTAACGGACAAGTGCATTACTTCAAAAATATCGCTGCAATAGGCAACAAAGCAAATTTTGAAATTGAAACACCTATCTACCAAAGTATTGATGTAGGTGCCAACTCAGCGCCGGTTCTATTCGACATAGACAACGACGGATTACTCGATTTAATCATAGGTGAGCAAGATGGCAATTTAAATTATTTCAAAAACACAGGCACTGCCTCTGCTCCCATTTTCACTTTGCAAAGTAAATCCTTTGGAAACGTTAATGTTAGTGATGGTTTTTTAAGCGGCTATTCAGTGCCGTTTTTATATAAGAACGGCACCAGCACAGAACTTTTGGTAGGATGCGCCAATGGCAGCATTCATCATTTTACCAATATCGACGGCAACCTCAACGGCACCTTCACAGAAAACAACTCATCATTTAGTAACATTCTAACAGGAATCCAAAGTTCTGCTGCTTTGGCTAAAATTACTGGTGATGACAAGTATTTTTTAGTGGCGGGTAACAGGGCTGGCGGACTCCAACTTTTCTCTGAAATAGAAAGTAATGATGTTAGTGAAATTGCAAACGCGTCCATGATACATCAGTTTTATGCCAACCAAAAAATTCACCTCTCTTTCCAAGAAAACATTCATTTACAAGATATTTCCATTTACAACATCTTAGGTGAAGAAGTGATGCGAAAATCTTTAACTGAAAATGAAAATAATATCGATGTTAAACCACTCGCCTCTGGCTGCTATATAGCCAAAACCAATTACATTCAAAACGGAAACAGCTACTTCGCTTTTTTAAAATTCATACAGTAGAAGGAATATTCATTATAGTTTTTCATTTCTCCTGATGCTCTCAGTCATTTATGGAAATGAAAGTACAGACAATTTGATTTTGAATTTGACTGTAGCAGAGAAAATAGACAGAATAATACCGTCTTTCCCTAATTATTTTCGTTGAGGTAATCCTGAAATAAAAAATGATGAAAATTACCAAAATGGGAAATATTTCGTATATTTGTAAGTAATATATTAAAGATGAATATATACAACAAGAGTTCGCTCATTGAATTTTATAAAAAGCACGCAGATTCTAAAATACCTTTTGAAATTTGGTATGAGGATATTACGGCTAAAAGCTGGAAAACTCCAAACGAATTAAAAAAGGCATATGGTGGTAGTATAAGTATTTTGAAGAACTATCGAGCAGTATTTGATATAAAAGGAAATGATTACAGGTTGATTGCCGAGATTAATTATGAGCATGGTTGGATTTTTATAAAGTTTTTGGGAACACATAAAGAATATGATAAAGTTGATGCAAATACGGTTGATTTATATAAAAGAAAAAAATAGGTAGTGTATGAAAGTAGAAGTAATAAAAACAAAAAAGCAGTACCAAACCTCTTTAGAGCGTTTTGAAGAAATCTTTTTAGCAAAATCTAATACCGAAGAAGGTAAAGAGGCTCAGCTTCTTGCGCTGGTAATAAAAGATTACGAAGACAAACATTTTGTTATTGAATCTCCTGACCCTGTTGAAGCTATCAAATATCGTATGGAACAAATGAATCTTTCTAAAAAGGAGTTAGGTGAGATATTAGGATATAGCAGCCGTGTAAGTGAAATTTTAAGTCGCAAAAGAAAATTAACTCTTGAAATGGTTCGTAATTTACATGAGAAATTGAATATTCCATTATCATCATTGGTTCAGAACTATTAGATAATAGCCAAACTAATGAAGCTCGAAGCAGAAATGTTTCGGGCTTTTTTGTTGCTAAAACTTTAGAAAAATAGAACCTTAATTTTTATTTTAAAAACCAAACGAGAAGTTCATTGAAACTATTGAAAATGCTGTGATTTCGCAATGTTGTGTGCAGACACTTTTGCTATGAGATAAAAGTTGTGCATACCCTTACAGGATATTTCCATTTACAACATCTTAGGTGAAGAAGTGATGCGAAAATCTTTATCTGAAAATGAAAAAAAATATCGATGTTAAACCACTCGCTTCTGGCTGCTACATAGCCAAAACCAATTACATTCAAAACGGAAACAGCTACTTCGCTTTTTTAAAATTCATACCAGTGTATTTGCTTATTCCTGCCATCTTATATTTTTTAGGATGACGAAGTTCGGGAGAGATTAGTTTATGGGCAATATGCAGTTCGTCGGATGCTTACGTTCTACAATAAAATGAACATGATTGTCCATCAAGCACCAAGCGTAAAGTTTTATTTCATACTTACATTTTTGTGAAATATGAATATTCGTAATGTTTTATTGCGGATTTCCGTGGAAAGCGAGGTTCATTTATGCTTTGTTTTTAGAAGACCATTTTATTTTGGAACTGATATTCAAATATTTATTTCTATCCTTTTTATATAAGCTCCAATTGAAACGCGACCACCCGCTACCAATAATATTCAATAACCAAATACTTTAGAGTATCTAGTTTTTCAATAATTAATTTATCTGTATTTCTTTCATCCATAGCTCGGTTTCTATATATATACCAAACATCATACTCTTTATCAATGCCAAGAGAATTTAGCCTGAATTTTATATCAAAAGATGTTCTTTCTATTTCGTTAATACTATATTTTTCCATCAAAGGAAAATATTTGAATTTCGTAATCACTGATTTGAATTCCGACTTATGTGAGTCGTTTTCAATATGCTTATTAAGATAAATTGAATCGGATTTTATCACACTCGTTAAAAAAGAAAAAATAGAATCATTTTTAATACAATGATTTCTAAAAATAGAAATTTCATCAGTTTTTGGGTCTGAAAAACACGACCCCATTAAGAGTATTATTGAGATAATCCCTAATTCTATTTTAACATTATTATTCATCTTTATCTTTTAAATATGAGTCATCAAAAAGTTCTTTATCTGTTACTTTAGCATTGACAGATTCATTGAAATCGATATCATCTGACATTTTAATTCCATAATTTTCCCCATCATCTAATGCCTTCTGCTCATGTGTTTCATCAAATCTTGTTTGACCACTAAGTGTTTTAAATTGAGCAGCACAAGAAGGGTCATATAGAGCTGTCAAATCCGTTACTTCATCTGCATATTCATTCACTGCTGCCCATAGAAATTCCCTGCTTCATTAGCATTATATGTAATCCCGTCAATCACAATTAAACTATTTGATTCAATCCCTAAAATTGAATAAACAGTAAATTTATAATCCAATTCAGCTCCATCGCCAACTGATTCAGCCGTATATGCGGCATCAATACTTTCAAATCTACTAAATAATAGGGACAGACGGTTTTTTCTTACACACCCAATCATATTTTCTTCTTTTTAGGTCTCCCTTTTTTACTAAAGTTGAATGTTTGCCCGCTAAGCTTCTCAATTTTTTTGATGAACTTAACGTCACCTGATGGACGATTGGTTCTAGTTCTTTCACGCAAGGTTTTCAAAATCTCCTCATCACACTTCTCTTTTAAATACGCCTTCCAATCATCTATTTCCACATACTCGTGTACCGATGACAACGCATATTTCCCCTTTCCTGTTAAACGCATCTTCATGCTCGACCATTTGTAAGCATCTACCCTGCTTATAATTCCTGCTCTCACTGGATTCAACTCAACATAACGCAATGCCTCGTACATATGATCGGCGTCTAGCGGACTGCTGTAAAACCTACCTTGAAATAAATGCCCCGAAGCACGCTTCTTTCTATTGAAATACATACTATATCGCATGTGTGTAAACTTAAACAAATCGGCCAAACCCTTCTCTGTACTGGGCTCTACAACAAAATGAACATGATTACTCATTAAGCACCATGCATACAGTTTCACATTAAATTTCTCTCTGTACTTCATGAAAAACTCCATGTACTTCTCTCTATCCTCTTCTTCGTCAAATATATCTTGACGGTAATTACCGCGCTGTGTTACATGATAAGGAACCCCTGCGCATACTACTCTAGCATCTCTAGGCATCTTTTTATGTTTTTTTCAAAGATAAAATTATTTTTAAATACCGTCTGACCCTATTAAAAAAAAAACAGTTTAGAATTCACGGCACAATCTGTCCCTATTAAAAAAAAATAAGAGGAGATTGCTTTAATTTTGGGTACAAAATTTTCGCAAAGACGAACTGGGTTTGAAGTTTACTACATTACAATAATGAACACATATTAACCTCTTGCCTTTAATAACTTCTTTCCGCCGACCAAACCTTGCTTTGCTTCGACGTATATATTTGTGTAAACAGAGGAATTCCTCATCAAAAGCTTGATAATTATGTTTTCTACCTTATTTGGAAAAAAGAAATTGAAGGAAGAAAAAATCGCGCAGGTTTTTGTAGATACAATCAACAGCACAGCCATCGACGGTTTTCCAACCTTAGCCGATTACATCAACCACGAAACAGAATTTAAAAACCGACCCAACATTTCTCCCCTACAAGTGGAATGGTTTCTTTACATCGTATTCGCCGCCAACTTATACAACCTCAAAAGATTTTTCCCTTCTGAACAATTGAACAGAATGCGCTTACTCATCATCGATGAATTTATCGCATCTTTGGAAGGCCGCCGCGCAGACGAAACTTTAGCAAATATCAACAACTACGAAGCATTCATTTGTCAGCTTAAATCACCCACCGACGAAATGGAAAAAGTGATTTCTAAAGCAGTGTTTTACAAATACGGTTTGAACGAATTTCAAATCGACCATTTCCAAAAATTAAATGCCCCAAATCCATTGGTCGTTAAATCACTTAGCGAGATCACAGGCAATTTTATTTGGAACTGGGAAGATGTTCTTCAGAAATACAAGCTGGTGGCTTGATTGCTGATATCCAGTAAATTATTTTTTTTCAATCGGGATTTTTGTTTTACATTTGCACCCCTTGAAAATTAAAATTCAAGATTCCTTAGAAGCTCATTTTTAATGGTAACATTAAATTGACTATCCAAATCTAAAGATTAATAAACCTTCCATAAACGGAAGGTTTTTTTGTTTTAATTCCATTCGTTTTGGCTTTTGCCTTTTAACTTTTACCTTTCAAGCCATGAAGTTGACTAAAGCACAAAAAGGATGGGTAATATTTGATTGCGCTAACTCAGCTTATTACCTTATCATTAACAGTACAATTTTCCCGGCCCTATTTGCTGCAACAGTTCCCAATGGGTCATTCGCATTTGGAACGCATATTAAAAGTAGCGAGGCAATGTTTCAGCTTGCTATTGGTTTATCTTATTTAGTGATCGTCTTTTTGTCACCTATTTTAAGCGGTATAGCCGATTATGGAAATCGTAAAAAGTTTTTCATGAAATTATTTACGCTCATTGGCTCGGGCGCTTGCTTTTCTTTGTATTTATTCAACAAAGACAGAATTGAATTAGGTATTATTGCTGCTGCAATTGCCATGATTGGTTATTCGGGAAGTATTGTTTTTTACAATGCTTTTCTACCCGAAATTGCTTCAACTGAAGAACAAGATAAGTTAAGTGCGTGCGGCTTTGCTACTGGATATTTGGGAAGCTCGGTGTTGTTAATTTTAATTGTAATCGCCTCTTCTTTTTATAAAGAATTAGGATTTGATGACACGATTGAAGTCTTTTCATGGGGCTTTGTAGCCGTTGGAGCGTGGTGGATACTATTTTCACAATATACATTCAAACACCTACCAGCAGAGAAGAAAATAAAAGTATCCTACAAAGAAGTGGTAAAAAACGGCTTTAAGGAAACTAAAAAAGTTTGGCAACAAATCAAATCAGAAGAGCTTCTGCACCAATACATCATCACTTATTTTTTTATTAGCATGGGCTTGCAAACCTTAGTTTTAATAGCACCTCTATTCGCTTTAGAGAATTTAGGTGTTGCTAGCTCTCAGCTTATTGTCACCGCACTAATCATTCAGGTAGCAGGAATTATTGGCGCCAATTTCTTCGCTTGGCTTTCTAAAAAAAGAGGAAATTTCAATGCCCTATTCTTCCCACTCTTCCTCTTTGTTTTCATTTGTTTGTCGGTAGTGCTTATTGTAAACTCCACTTTGTTTTATATCGTTGGTATTTGCCTTGGTTTTGCTATGGCTGGAGCACAATCGCTGGCTCGTTCTACTTATTCTAAAATACTACCAGAGACACACGACCATGCTTCCTTCTTTAGCTTTTATGATATTGCCGAAAAATTAGCCACTGCCATTGGTATGCTAATGGCAGCCCTGCTTTCCTTTGTGAGTGATTCACGAAACAGTATATTAGCACTTTCAATCATCTTTATGATCGCTATTTTTATGCTTAAAAAAACTCAAAAAATCGCAAGACTGAATGGAACAAAAATTTGATATCATCATCATTGGCGGCGGAATTGTTGGCTTAGCTACCGCTTACCAACTCAGCAAAGAATTTTCTCATTTATCTATTGCTGTTATTGAAAAAGAAAAAGAATTGGGGGCACATCAAACCGGACACAATTCTGGTGTTCTGCACTCGGGATTGTACTACACGCCTGGCTCTAAAAAAGCAATTCTTTGTTTAGAAGGTAAAGAAGAAATGGTGACCTTTGCCAAAGAAAATGGCATTGCTCACGATATTTGCGGAAAAATAATTGTAGCTACCGAAGAGAAAGAATTGAACAATCTTGATAAAATTTTTCAAAACGGATTGGCCAATGGCGTTGCTGGAATTCAAAAAATTGATGCCGAAAAAATAAAAGAACTTGAGCCACATTGCCGAGGAATTCAAGCCATACATGTTCCTTCTTCAGGAATCATCAATTATACTGATGTTTCGAAAAAACTAGGCGAGTTGATTCTAAAAGCCAACACTCAAAACAAAATATTTTTGGGTGAAGAATGCCTAAATATCTCAGAACAAAACAAAATTTCTTTCGTCAAAACCACGCAAAAAAATCTACAAGCAAAAGTTGTTATTGCTTGTGCCGGATTACATTGCGACCGCATTGCTAGAAAAGATAATCTTGAGCCTGGAATGAAAATAGTGCCCTTTCGCGGAGATTATTATGAATTGAGCGAAAAAGGAAAAAACAAAGTGCGCAATTTAATTTACCCAGTACCCGACCCTGATTTCCCTTTTCTTGGTGTGCACTTTACGCGCATGATTGATGGAAGTGTGGAATGCGGACCAAATGCCGTTTTCTCCTTCAAAAGAGAAGGATATACGCGCACAGCGTTTAGCTTGCGCGACGCTTTAGATTCATTAACTTTTAGAGGAACTTGGAAGTTATTCAGCAAACACTGGAAACAAGGTTTAGAAGAATACAAACGCGCTTTCTCCAAGAAACTATTTTTGCAGTCATTACAGAAATTGATTCCCGATTTAACGATGGAAGATATTCAACCAGCTCGCGCAGGTGTGCGCGCTCAGGCACTAGATAACGAAGGTAGAATGATTGCTGATTTTAAAATTGAGTTTAAAAACAATCATGTGCATGTGCTAAATGCGCCTTCGCCTGCAGCAACTGCATCGTTGGCTATTGGCCGCCATATCGTAGAAGAAATCAAAAAGAAAAACATTTTATCGTAACTGTTTTCTCGTAGGGGCGACCCTTGCGGTCGCCCA
>CAMBXP010000096.1 GCA_945871895.1 Chryseobacterium gleum
GGTGATAAACTGTCCGGCATTCGACAACCCTGCAGTAAGCACCGACGATCCCGATGTAGAGTTATCAGGTATAAGAAACGACCCTTGCATGAGTAAAGAAACAGCTTGTTTTGCTTTTTCACTTTCGCCAATAATATTGTCGGCCACTATTTCTTGTGCGTGGGCATTGGCATTGTTTAACTCTAAATCTAATGAGGTGGTAGGTTTCCATAAATTTCCTTTCATATACATCACCACATCTACGGGCACATTGGTATTCATTTCTTCAATTTGAGATGGGGTATACTTAATAGGATCCATGATGGTACTCACCCTTGTGCGCACTGTATAAAGAGCTTTTAAATCAACATCGGCCTCCATAGGGTCGCCATGCCAAGCAACAGTGCCACCTTGATTCACCTTAAATTTTTTACCCAAGAAATTTTTAACGGTAAAAAAGTATTCACCTTTTTCCACTTCGTAAATGCCATTCATGGTAAACTTACCGTTGGTATTGATTTGAAATTGCATATCGGCATTACCTTGCGCTATAATTTCGTCGCCCACACGCGAATCGAAAATAAGTTCTACTCTAGCATCAGGTGTTACATGTATATCTAAAGCCATATCTAACCAAGGTATATCTATCATATTTCTTGATTTACTATTTTTTTTGAGGGTATCTTTCGGATTGACGAATTCAACAAAATCGAACATAGGCACATCTTCTTGCTGATCGAGCGGCAAAACCAAAACGGTATAATCTACAGTATTGAAAGAGCGCTCAAACTTTTCGGTACTTAAGTTGGCATACATGATAATGTTAGATGGCGACCCCCCAAGCATAATATCACCGCTAACGAAAGCTTTTCCGTAGTAATTTTTGTTATGCGATAAATCGGTATTGAGTGCCATTAATTTTTTAGCATCGATGCTTAAGTTGAAATAAAAATCGTGAAAACGATTGTGGGTAATTACGCCGTTGATGTGTCCGATTCCCTCATTTTTCACCGCATTGTAATAAGGAGAAAAAGCCTTCACCGTAAAGTTTTCGAAGTAAATTCCATCCTCTTTAAAGTATACTTTGTCGTTTAAGTCGTAAGCCACATTTAGGTAATCTACGGTTGGTGTAAAGTCTTTAAACTGCAGTTCACCTAAAACAATCGGACTCTCCAATTCTCCAGTAATATTTAGTTTTCCGTACACTTTGGCTTTGTTTATTCCCGATAAAACGCCATCGAAGTAGGGTTGCAGAAGTGAGATTCTAAAGTTTTTAAAGTCGATTTCGCACTGAAGTTGTTCTTTCTCTTTAAAAGGGAAATAATCTCCAGTGAGTTTTAACAAATAGCCATCTGCATCGCTGCCTGCGGTAATTCTTTTTACTTTAAGATCTACGCCTATTTTTTGCTCATCAAAAGAATAAGAAGTATTAATCACAGTTTCTCCAAAGGGCTGATTGTTCATGACCAAATCTTTAAGAACTAGCGATGAATTTACTTTAGGATTGCTAAGTACCGACGCCACATCTACATTACCTGTAACGTTGCCGGTAACTTTAACAGAAGGCAACACCAATTTTAAAAACTCAAGAGAAACGCCATTGAAATCAAGGCGCAAAACATCGGTATCTTTTGAACCCAATTTACCTTGTACAAACAATGTTTTGTCGTTCATACTAAGTTGTAAGTTATTGATTTCGCCTTCACTTGCATTCCACACCACACTATTTTCTTTGTTTAGTTTCCACAAGCGATTTTGCAAATGAAAATAGGTATCGTTAAAATTTAAGACCACACTATCTATCGATGTAAATAAAGCACTAGCACCAATGTGTACGTCGTTTTTAAGAGAATCAGAATCGTTGTTCCAATCACAAGTAAAACTGGCTTTATTTAGAGCTACAGTAGTTTTAAAATCGAAATGGTTGAGTGGAATTTTACTACCGGGATAAATTTTATCGGCTGTTAACTGCAATGCATATTCATTATTTGTATTAGGATGTGAAGACAGAGAAACCTGCTTTACATTTAAGCCAGGAAAAGAGGAACTATCACTATACAAATCGAATAGGAGTCCGCTTTTATCTGAATATCTAAACAAAGCCTCAGTGTTTTTTTCTAAATAAATAGTGGGTAAGAACAAGCGCTGAATTTGTTTAAAGTTATCTATTTTAAAACTGATATTTACGTTTTGATTTTTGGTGATAGCAACCTGTTGAGGCAATACTTCACTGGCGAACTTTTGAAAATAATGCACCACCAAATCGGGTAATTTCTCGATACTAAAATCGCCCCAAACCGAAATATCGGCCACGGCACTGCTTAAATCTAAACGACGACCGTATTTATTTTGAGAAGTGAGAAATTGAACTTTTCCAAAATCCTCATCAAACATACCTTCTTTCCAGCGAATACTGTCGACAAATACTTTACCCCTAATTTCATCGATGGAATTACCCGATAATTCAACCGAAGCGATGGCAGAAACCATTAAACTGGTATCTCTTTCAAGAAAATGGAGTCGGGTTAAATTCGCTTTGTTTATGCGAGTATTAAAATTATACACTACACTGTCTTTCTTTGCATTTACTTCACCATCGAAATCGAAATCGAGATTTTTATCCTTAACAGATAGTTTTCCTGCAAAATACTTATCGTGGGCAGAAGCATCTACTTTAATGTTTTTGTAATTGTATCCATTGAAATCGAAAGAATGAATATTTCCATTGAAGGTGGCATTGGGTGAATTTCCAAAGTAGATTTTAGTAGAACCGTTAACGCTTACTTTGCCCAATAAATCATTAGAAAGGAGTCGGCCCAATTCGAAAGAAGGAACATTAATATCTCCATAAAGTTGGTGGCCTGTTTTTTTATTTACGCTCAATTGCACATCGCTAAAAACCTCTCCAAGCCTAGTTTTCAATTTACCGTTGGCCACAAATTCATTAATGAATCCAGTAAACTCACCGCTAAAATTGATCGTACCTAAAGTATTCACCATCGCAGGAATTTCTATGCTTTCAAAATGGCCACCCATAGGAAAAGTGATCTTACTTAAATCATCATAATTTGAAGTAAACTCATGCAGATTAGCATAAATGAAAGTGTTTTCAATTTCAGGCAAGCCCTCCATTTCCACAGTACCGTTGAGTAAGGTATTGTTACCCACATTTAAAAAAATATTATTCAATTTTAAAGAACTTACTCTCCCCGAAACGCTTCCTTGTAATTTAACATGTTCGTGCCACCCAATAAATGATGGTACAAAAAAGCCGATATCGCTCATTAAAACATCTGATTGAAGTACCAAAATTTTCATTTTTACCTTATCAATGAAATCAGAATAGGCCGAATAGTCGCTGTATTTAAAGCTCACATTTCCCTTGAAAAATGTTTTATTGTAGGCAATATCTAAATTTTGAAGCAACAATTCTTTAGATGAATTCTTCACCATAGCATTGAGATGATGCAAGGCAAAACCACTTTGGTCATGTAAACTAAGTTCACCTATTTTAGCCAGTACGCTATCGCCAGCATAGGTAAGTTTGTCGATATCTCCATTAATATTTCGAACATTGAGGTGACTAAAATCTATACCTAAAGGTGTGCTTGCAGTATTTTCATTATTAAACCGAAAATTGAATTTTTTAAGTGACAATTGTTGAGAGAAAATGCGCCATTGGGGAGTGGGCGTAGTATCATTTTTATCCACCCATTCACCTAAGAACAATGAAAAGGTGTTGACGCTATCACCTTTGTATACCTTAATGTCCATCAACCCTTCGTTCAGTTTCAGTAAACGTGAATCTATAAAATGTTTATCTAGTCCGAAGCTATCTACATCGAATACCAGCTCATTAACAAAAAGCAAGGTGTCGCCTCTATAATCTTTAACCAGCAGCCCGTCTAAAGCCAATGCTCTATCTAAAAATTTAATGTCAACACCTTCCAAACTTATTTTAGATTGGTGATCTTTATTAATGTAATTGGCAATTTTTTGAACCAAATAAGTTTGAAAAGTTGCACTTTTAAAAACGCCGTAGGCCAGAGCAACTAGCAACAGTAGAAAAATAGTAAAGCCAAAAAGAAGGCGTTTCCACCACTTCTTTTTTTTCTTAGGTTTTATATTTTCTGTTTCTTGATCCATTAGCTATTGCACTAAAATAACTATTTCTGTTTAAGCCTCACATTTTGGCAGGTAAATAGATTTAGGAATTCACTTAGTGCTCAATATCTCACCTTAAATATTGCTGCTGGGTAAATCGTATTTTTAAGTGCTAAGCAAAAAATTATCTTATTTCGGCTTGCATTCACCTCTTTTGTGCACTACCTTAAATTTCATGAAGGGATTTGAATCTACATTCAAATTCGTTTTACGGGCATTTGACTGCATAAATAAGCGAAGAAATGGGGATTTTGCAGGTGCTAAACTTCTACAAACTAACTCTCAACTGTTTTCCTTTAACCAAAACGCTTTTCTTACCTAAACCGTTTAGTTTGTTTAGTTGAGCTACAGTGATGCCGTATTGAGCAGCAATTTTATAAGGATAATCTCCTTTTTTTACGGTGTGGTAAACCAATCCTTGAGGACGAACTGTGAAACCTGATTTTGTTTTTTTAATCACCACTGCTTCACTTACCAATTCTCTTTTTTTCAAATCAATAACGTACCTAGGATTTACAGGAATTCCTTTGAAACGCATTTCGAAATGTAAATGACTTCCGCGTGAACGACCTGTATTGCCACCTAAACCAATTAATTGTCCGGGATCTACAATATCACCTGGCTTAACATCAATATGCGATAAATGCGCATAAACAGTTTCAAATCCGTTGTAATGACGAATAACGATAACGTTACCAAAGCTGCTGTAAAATTTAGCCACACGCACCATTCCTACAAATGCCGCTTTTACAGTGTCGCCAGTTTCTAAATCTATATCAATACCGTTGTGCATTCTACCATCACGCGGACCAAACATAGAAGTTACAATACCTTCAGCTGGCATCACAAATCCACAAAAATTCATTGAATCTGTTAAGGCAAAATTGAAAGTGGTATCGTGCACAGATAAACTTGGTGAATAACAATTAGGATGCTCAGTATCCCAAAAAGTATATAATTCATGCGCTGGGTAAGGAGTTGTATCTATTGGCAATTGGTAAAAAGCTTGTGTTGCCATTAATTTTTTATTCAAAGCATCTAAAACTCTTGTAGAAACTGAATCGGTTTCCAACAAAGAATCAATAATACTTACCAAACGTTCGCGAGACAAAGAAGTGTTTTGAATATAGCTTACAAAGGCGTCTTCCGAACTACTTTCGCTTGCCGAATTTTCGGCTCCCGATGAGTTCGAGGAAAACAATAGTAATCCTAGTATAAAAGTTATATTTAAAAATAAAATTTTCATTATCCCGTGTAAGTTTTACTTGAGGGCGCCGCAAGATAGTAAAATTATTTTAAGCTCCAAAACAATGCGCAAAAAAGGTTACAATTATTTCACTTTACCTTGATAATACGGACTATTTAAGAGCACACTCGAGTATTTGCTATGTACACCAAATTGTATTTTATACTCACCTTTTTCAAGATTTACAGGCAGTACAAAAGGAATAGTTTTACCTGTTAGAAATTCGTTTTCTAAACATTTTGTAACCCAAATCGGATTTTCATGATCTCCTTTTTCATTCACAAAAACAGCATAAATATCACAAGGGATTGAATCGTATTTCAGTTCTTTATCGAATGGATTATTTACTTTCAACTCTCCTTTAAATTCTTCTCCTTTTTTAAACTCCAACTCTTTATTTTCTATTTCGAAAGTAAGATAACCGTATGTTTTTAAAGATGGCACCAATTCGTAAAAAACGCTATCGTTGTTAAAATACTCGGATGTGCATCCATCAAAACGAGATAAGCCCACGGTCATAGCCGACTTGCCCTGCATGTCTTTTTGGATAGTCCATTTGTCGTATTGATTTCTTCTGTACCAATACGAATTCAAAGTGATTGATGGCTGATTGAAATAAAAATAATACTTCGAAGCCTTTTGATAATTGTTGCAAAACACCAAATTTCTATCTCCCGCTCTTTTATGAATTTCTTCGTAATATTCTCTGCCTCTCCCAAACTGCTCGGTCACCATAAATATTTTTTTATCAATAGGTGAAATCAAGAAAATTCTAAAAAGCAAGAGCACACCAATCACTACTACAGATGAATATTTTACAAGCGCATTTAATTTTTCACCGAACGACGCGTGCACTAAAAGCAATGCTGCAATATAACCCATTGCCACCCAATTGGCTTCTATAAAAACCCTAAAGGAGTTAAGAAAAAAGAAAAGAAAGAAGCCTAGCGCTGCCCACTTTAAAGTTGCAGCAAAAGGGAATTGTATGGAACGTATTTTCGCAAAAAATAAAAGCATTAAAACCGGACCGCAAAACACCAATTGTCCCAACACATAATCAGTAGTATATCTAAATTCATAATGCCCCCTCACCCTATCAAACAAATGAAAACGTACCGACACAAAATCATTTTGCATTTGCCACCATAGGTGCGGAAAGAAAAACAAGAGTGATAAAAAGAAAACCATGTAAAACGATTTTCTTGCTAGCAATTTATAATTAGGAATAAGTGTAAAAACAACCAATAAGAAACCGTGATATTTGCTAAACATTAAAGCTGCAATCACTAGAGAAAGTGCCCCAATATTTTTTACAGAATCTTCTTCTAAATACTTTTTAAATCGATACAAATACCAAGTACCAAACAACAGCATAGGCACATCAGGCGCCGAAATAAAACCCAAGGCATGAAAGGCGGGCACTGTTAAAAACAAAAAGAAAAGTTGTGCTGTTCTTTTAAATTCGCTAAGCTGAAACAATATCCATAACGTTAAAGAAGATGCTACAACGGTAAAGAATCGAATCGATATTTCGTTTTGAAAAATCCATCCTCCTGCTTTTATCATTAAAGCAATCATGGGCGGATGATCGAAATATCCCCAATCTAAAAACTTGGCATATACCCAGTAATAGGCTTCATCATCGGCCAAAGGTGTAAATACAGAAACAATAAAATTTAGCACAAACCAGCACAACACAAATACCAAGGCCTTTTGCTTATCGCTATAATTCTTTAACATAAGCGCAAAAATAAGTAATTTTGAAAGATGAAAGTGGAAAAAATTTTTGAACTCACCGGGCACCACGCAGCCATCTACTGCATTGAAAAAGGCATTGGTAAAAACACTATTTTTTCGGGCAGCGGAGATAAAATCTCAACCGCTTGGGATTTAGAAAAACGCGAAAACATTCCTTTTACCATTCAAAATAAGGCTGCTGTTTTGGCTATTAAATATGTAGAGAAATACAACTACTTGCTTATCGGACTCTTCAATGGAAACTTGCATGTAATTGACACTTTAAACAAGAAGGAAATTAAGTTTATTCCTTACCACAAAGAGGCTTTGTTCCACATCAACTACGATGAAATTCACGACAGATTCTTTTTACTAAGTGGCGATGGCACAGTATCAGTTTGGAGCAGCGACTTCAAACTCATAAAATCTATTGCAGTAGCCAAAGACAAAATTCGCAGCATGGAAATTCAATCTCAAAAAGGAATTGCTGTTTTGGCTTGTGGCGATGGTTTTGTGCGTATTATGAATTTATTTACACTTGAAATAGTTCATGAATTTTTAGCCCACGACAAAGTAAATATCGCTCGCTTCCACCCTACTAAAAATGTTTTACTTACTGGTGGTAAAGACGCTATGCTAAAGGTTTGGAACACCGATGTGAATTACCAACATGTACTTACCATACCAGCACACAATTGGGCTTTGTATGGCATTTTGTTTAGCGCAGATGAAAAATATTTAATTACCTCATCTCGCGACAAAACCATGAAAATATGGGATGCTCAAACTTTAGATTTAATTGAACGCATCGATTACAGAAGTCACAAAGGACATACCCACTCAGTTAATTGCCTCTACTGGCCTGAAGGCGAAAATTTCTTTGTAAGTGGCGGCGACGACAAGAAAATTATTGGGTGGAAGATAGAATAATGAGCCATTTTAAATGGTGATAAAATCATCTATAAAGTGAGAATAAAAAGATTTATTTTTACCACATGTCTTTAAACCTCGATCCTAAGAAATTTATCATCATTAAAGGTGCCCGTGTGCACAACTTAAAGAATATCGATGTAGTGATTCCGCGCGATAAACTAGTAGTTATAACTGGTTTATCAGGTTCAGGCAAATCATCGTTGGCTTTCGATACCATTTATGCGGAGGGACAAAGACGCTATGTAGAGAGTTTATCTTCTTATGCCCGACAGTTCTTAGGAAAGATTGATAAACCCGATGTTGATTATATTAAAGGCTTATCGCCTAGCATCGCTATTGAACAAAAAGTAACTACCAAAAACTCTCGTTCTTCTGTTGGTTCGGCCACAGAAATTGGCGAATACCTTAGAATACTTTTTGCACGAATTGGTAGAACTTATTCTCCTGTTTCTGGCAAAGAAGTGAAGAAACACAAGGTTCAAGATGTGATTGATTTTATTAAATTACATGAAGGCAAACGCGGACTCCTACTCGCTCCGGTGAAAATGGAGGATACGCCGCCCAAAGAGTTTTTGCAAGAATTAATTAAAGAAGGTTTCGAAAGAATTAAATACAAAGGTGAAGTCATTAGAACGGAAGAACTACTAGAAGACATCAAGAAGTTTAAAAGCTCTGAAGATTTGTTTGTAGTGATTGATCGTTTTAGCGTTTCTAGCGAAGATGATTTCCTTTCGCAAACTGAAGATTCTATTCAAACTGCTTTTCAAATTGGTAACGGACATTGCGAAGTGGAGATTCACGACAAGAAAATAATTAGCGAGAAATTCTCTATCGTTTTTGAAGCCGACGGCATCACTTTTCAAGAACCAACTCCGCATATTTTTAATCCTAATAGTCCGTTGGGTGCTTGCAGAACTTGCGAGGGTTTCGGACAAATTCTAGGCATTGCAGAACATTTGGTGATACCCAACAGCAATCTTTCTGTGTATGAAGATACCGTTGCTTGTTGGAAAGGTGAGACGATGAGTGAATGGAAAAAAGATTTTATTAATAAAGCGTACAAATACGATTTCCCGGTGCACAAACCTTACAACGAATTGAGCGAAAAAGACCGCGATTTGTTGTGGAAAGGAAATAAGGAAATTGATGGTATCAACGACTTTTTTAAACATGTAGAAAGCAAGCTCTACAAAATTCAATACCGCGTAATGTTGGCGCGCTATCGCGGAAGAACAGATTGTACAGATTGCAAAGGAAGCAAAATTCGCAAAGAGGCTTTTTACATTAAGGTAGATGGTAAAAACATCTTCGAATTGATGGAGGCGCCTATTGATGAAGTTCACGATTTCTTCAACAACATCAAATTAAATAAGCAAGAAGCACATATTGCATCCCGACTTCTTTTTGAAATAAAAAATCGCATTAATTATTTAATGGATGTTGGTTTGGGTTATCTGAATCTAAACCGTCCGTCGCACACACTATCTGGTGGAGAATCGCAACGTATCCATTTGGCAACTTCACTAGGTTCTTCTTTGGTGGGTTCTATGTACGTTTTAGATGAGCCAAGTATTGGTTTACATTCTCGAGACACTTTGCGCTTGATTAAAGTTTTGAAATCCTTACGCGATTTAGGTAACACGGTGATTGTGGTAGAACACGACCCCGAGATCATGAAAGAATCTGATTACTTGATAGATATCGGTCCGCTTGCAGGAACCCATGGTGGAGAAGTTGTTTTTGCTGGTACGCACAAAGAATTAATGTTGGCAAAAAAGAGTTTAACCACTCAATATCTTACAGGAAAACTTTCCATTGCCACGCCAAAATCGCGCAGAAAATGGAAGCATAAAGTTACGGTGAGCGATGCCAAAATGAACAACCTTAAAAACGTTAGCGCGTCGCTTCCTCTAGAGGTTTTAACTATCATCACCGGAGTGAGTGGTTCTGGAAAATCCACCTTGATTCAAGATATTGTTTACAAAGAAATATCGAACCACGTTAATAAATTGCCATCCGGAAAAAACGGAAAAATTGGCGGCGATTTACACCTCATTAAAAATGTAGAATTTATCGATCAAAATCCGATTGGTAAATCTTCTAGATCTAACCCTGTCACCTATTTAAAAGCCTACGACGATATTAGAACCTTGATGAGCGAACAGCCATTGTGCAAGGTTCGTGGCTACAAACCATCACACTTTTCTTTTAACGTAGATGGCGGAAGATGCGAAAAGTGTGAAGGTGAAGGAACGGTAACGGTTTCTATGCAATTCATGGCCGACGTGCATTTGCAGTGCGATGAGTGCAACGGAAAAAGATTTAAAGACGAAGTACTTGAAGTGAAATACCGCGAAAAAGACATCAGCGATATTTTAAATTTAACGGTAGAAGATGCCATTGATTTTTTCATGGCTGCCCCTACTTATGGCACAGGAAGATCATCTGTAGAACAAAGAATTGTAAATAAAATATTGCCGCTGAAAGAAACGGGATTGGGCTACATTACTCTCGGACAGTCATCGAGCACCCTCAGCGGTGGCGAAGCACAAAGAATAAAACTATCATCATTCTTAGCCAAAGGAGCAGAGGCCACCTCTA
>CAMBXP010000097.1 GCA_945871895.1 Chryseobacterium gleum
CCGAAGCAACCTCATTTTAATTAGTATTTGCAAGATAAGGTTGCTTCGGGGTACCTCGCAATGACGCACTTGGTAATATCAATCAAATTAAAATTCAAGTATTTTCCTCGCCAACTCCATCGATATTTTCTCCTGACCTTCAACAGTACTTGCACCCAAATGCGGCGTAACAGAAACGTTAGGATGCTTCAATAATTCTGAATTTAGTTTCGAAGAAAAAACATCTAAACCTGCCTTACTTATCTTTCCTGATTCAATTGCTTTTAAAAGTGCTTCTTCATCAACGTTACTACTTCGAGATGTATTGATAAAAACCACTCCGCTCTTCATTTTAGAAATCACATTTGCAGTAATTACCGCGCTATCATGATGCGGAATGTGCAAAGAAATAATATCTGAATCTTGTAAAAATTCATCCAACGAAGAAATAGGAATAATCACCTCCATTTTCTTCCCTCTAATCTCAAACTCCACACTCATCTCTGAATTGCTTTTGTGGTAGGCCAAAACATTCATTCCAAACGATAAAGCCAAACGCGCTACTTCGGTTCCAATTCTGCCTGTACCCCAAATTCCTATTGTTTTCCCTTTGAGCTCTTGTCCGTGCGAAAATTCCTTTTTCAAGGATTTTACTTTCGAAATATCTTCTTTGATTTGTTGGTTGCTAGGTGATACAAATCGGTACATAGAAAGCAAATGCGCAAACACCATTTCGGCAACAGCTGTGGTAGATCCGCCAGGCGTATTGAAAGCGATGATTCCTTTTTCTTTACAAGCTGCTTCATCAACGTTGTCCATGCCCACTCCACCCCTACCAATATATTTCAATGTATTGCACGCTTCAATCACTTTTCGGTTTACTTTGGTAGCGCTACGCACCAACAAAATAGAGATGTTGTTTTCATTGATAAAACGAACCAGCTCTTCTCCTTCGTAATTTCCTTTAAAAAGCGAAAACCCTTTACTTTCTAGTAGTTTCAAACCACCAGAATGAAAAGAGTCATTCACTAATATATTTTTGTTGAGCATGGTAAAAAGTATTCTGTTAAAATAACAATGATTTTTCTAACTCATAGCATTTCTGGCTTTTATAAAATGTATATCGTATATTTATTTAAATTTGTTTTCTATGGGAATGCAAGATATTTTAAAATTAAGTGTAGCTGAAAGATTGTTTATGGTTGAAGCCATTTGGGACAGTATTGCTGATGATGCAAAAACCCAAAACATGGAACTCAGCGATGAAACAAAAAAAATGCTTGATGAAAGAATGAAGGCCCATAAAGAAAATCCTACTGCTGGTTCTTCGTGGGAAGAAGTTAAATCAAGACTTCTGAATCGCAAATGATTTACTCAGTTTTAATTAAACCCGAAGCAGAAAGAGACCTAATTCAAGCCTTTCTGTTTTATGAAGAACAGCGAATTGGACTAGGTTTAGAATTAATTTTTGCTGTAGAAGCTCAACTAAAAAGAATAGAAAGAAATCCTCAGCATTTTCAAGAAAAACACAATACTATTAGAAGAGCTTTTACCAATCGTTTTCCCTTTGGCATTTTTTATTTCATTGAAGGTTCAGTGATTGTTGTTATCGCAATTGTTCATACTAAAATGAATGATGCAACCTGGAAGACTAGGCAGGGGGCTTAGCACCTACTTTCCATTCGCGAAATCTCTCATCGCATCAACCAAAGCCTGCACGCTTTCAATGGGCATTGCGTTATAAATTGAAGCTCTAAATCCGCCAACACTGCGGTGTCCTTTGATACCACTCAATCCTCTGCTTTCTGCAAGCGCTAAAAATTCCTTTTCTAAAGATGCATCTTTCATCACAAAACAAACATTCATTAAAGAACGATCTTCTGTGGCTGCAGTACCTACAAACAAAGGATTGTTGTCGATTTCATCATACAGAATTTTCGCTTTTTGCTCGTTCAGTTTTTCAATCGCTGCAACTCCCCCCATTTTCTTTACCCATTGCATAGTAAGCAAACTAGTAAAGATTGCGAAACATGGAGGCGTATTAAACATTGATGCGTTTTCGATATGCGTTTGATAATCCATCATCGTTGGAATAGCTCTTCCTGTTTTGCCAAAAATTCCTTTTTTAGCGATAACGATTACCACTCCTGCCGGACCGATATTCTTCTGCGCTCCAGCGTAAATCAAATCGAACTTAGAAATGTCGATTACCTTGCTCATAATATCAGAAGACATATCGCAAACCAATGGAACCTTCGTCTCAGGAAATGATTTGTATTGTGTTCCGTAAATGGTATTGTTGCTCGTTAAATGAAGATATGTTAAGTCAGTTGGAATTTCATAGCCTTTAGGAATGAAATTAAAATTAGCATCTTTTGATGAAGCCAATTCAATAGGACTACCGTACATTTTTGCTTCCTTCATCGCTTTCGTGGCCCAAACTCCTGTATTTACATAACCAGCTTTGGCACCTTGTGGCAATAAGTTTTGCGGAATCATAGTGAATTGCAAGCTCGCTCCGCCTTGCAAAAATAGTACATCGTAATTATCGGGAACATTCATCAACTCGCGAAAAAGTGCAAATGATTGAGCCATAACATCTTCGAATTCCGGACTACGATGCGACATTTCTATAATAGATAATCCGCTGTTGTTGTATTCTATTACTGCCTCTGCCGCTTTTTGCATAACCTCTTTAGGAAGTATGCACGGTCCAGAACTAAAATTGTGAATGTGTTGTGTCATAAAAAATATTGAGCGGTGAAATTACTAACTTTTTCTATTTTAGCAGCTCCTCACTCTACTCTTCTTCTTAAAACTTTAATTATGCAGTACAGAAACTTTGGAAAATTAAATTGGAAAGTAAGTGAAATTGGCTACGGAATGTGGGGTATGGCTGGCTGGAGCGGTGGCGAAGACAAAGAAACCGAAATGGCTTTAGACCGTTCGGTGGAATTGGGTTGCAATTTCTTTGATACAGCTTATGCCTATGGAGCTGGAAAAAGCGAAAATATTTTAGCTAATCTACTAAAAAGACAGAGCGGAAAAAGACTGTACACGGCTACTAAAATTCCGCCCAAAAACCACGAATGGCCTTCTATCAAAAGATCATCTATTCAAGATGTTTTTCCTGCACAGCATATTATTGATTATACCGAAAGAAGTTTAAAAAACCTTGGTGTTGAAACCATCGACTTGCAACAATTTCACGTTTGGGAAGACGCTTGGAGCAATGAAGACGAATGGAAACTAGCCATTGAAAAACTAAAAAAAGAAGGTAAAATTCAAGGTATTGGTATTAGCGTTAACCGCTGGGAACCAAACAACTGCATCAACACACTACATACAGGCTTGATAGAATCCATTCAGGTGATTTACAATATTTTTGATCAAAATCCCGAAGATGAACTTTTTCCTTATTGTGAGAAAAACAACATTGCTATTATTGCGCGTGTTCCTTTTGATGAAGGATCATTAACTGGCACTTTGAACGCCCAATCAACTTGGGATAAAGGCGATTTTAGAAATCTGTATTTCTGCGAGGAAAACTTGATTCCCACTTTAGAAAGAGTGCGCAACCTTAGCAATGAGCTTCCAAATAATATGACTCTGCCCGAATTATCTCTTCGTTTTATAAAACATCACCCTGCCGTAAGCACCATGATACCGGGTATGAGAAAAATAAGAAATGTAGAAAACAACATGCAAATAGGCAGCGATAAAAACGAAGTCTTCACTGAGGAAATACTTGCTTCCACTAGGAAACATCGTTGGGATAGATTACCTACCAAATGGTCACACTAATGTAAGTTATTCACCATTCGTGGATAACTAAAAGTGTAAAATCATAATCTGTAAGGTGTTATTGCCTATATTTGCACCAAATTATAAAAATGGCAAAAGTTAAATTCAATAACAAAGAAGCTGTATTTTTTGCGGCGCTGAGAGAGAGAGTGGATGGCTACTTTAAACAAAACAAAATAGAGCAAACAGGTAACTTCAAGCTATTCTCTAAAACGATTATCCTAGTAAGCACCCTTGTTATCATGTACTTTCTGTTGGTTTTCGATGAGGCTATTTTAGGCTTTGCTTTAAATGGCTGGATAAAACTTGGAATTGCTGCATTATTTGGAGTGAACATTGCAGCTATTGGCTTCAATGTAATGCACGATGGAGCTCATGGCAGCTATTCAAAGATTAAATGGGTGAATGAAATAATGGGACACTCATTAAATGTATTGGGAGGAAGCGTAATGATGTGGAAACAAAAACACAACATTGCTCACCATACTTACACCAACATCGAAGGTCACGATGACGATATCGATGCAGGTTCATTAATTCGTTTGCACAAAGATCAACCTAAATTGAAGTTTCATAAATTTCAACATATTTATGGTTTATTCTTATACGGTTTCATGTATGTTTACTGGGTTTTCTATACCGATTATTACAAATACTTCTCTAAGCAAGTTTCTGATAATGTACCTTTAAGAAAGTTGAAAATGCATGAGCATTTAAATTTTTGGATTTCTAAAGTGTTCAACTACACCATTTTTATTGTGATTCCTATTGTACAATTAGGTTTTTTAAATTGGTTAATTGGTTACTTATTAATGGCTTTTGTTTGTGGAGTTGTATTGTCTGTTGTATTTCAGTTGGCACACATCGTTGAAGACGCACACTTCTTTGCTCCAGACAACAAAGGATTAACTGTAGTTGAAGCTGAATGGGCGGTTTACCAATTAAATACTACTGTAGATTTTGCTCCAAACAGCAAATTTTACACATGGTTGTTGGGCGGATTGAACTTTCAGGTAGAACATCATTTGTTCCCTAAAATCAGTCACGTACATTATCCTGAAGTTAGAAAAATTGTAGAACAAACTTGTAAAGACTTTAATATTGAATACAGAGTTTTCCCTTCTATGTGGAGTGCTTTTGTATCACATATTACTTACTTAAAACAAGCAGGTAACGCAGCATAAATCCTATTTCACAATAAAGAAGAGCCTTAGAGAATTTTCTAAGGCTCTTTTTTTTATTTCAAATAAACGATGGTAGCGCCATTGCCATACTTTTTAAAACTTGCATCTTCCATGCGTATTCCTTCGTAGCGCTTCAAAAAGCTTCTTACTTCCTGTTTCAATGTTCCATTTCCAACCCCATGAATAATCACCACACGATGCATTCCTGTAGAAAATGCTTTGCGCATTATTTGTTCTGCATGCTTCAATTGTATTTGCACAATTTGAGCATTTGACAGTGATCGGTAATTATTGGTGAGTCTTTCAATATGCAAATCGATTTCTAATTCAACATCGTCTCGTCTGTGCGAATGGGGTCGGGAAATATTTTTTTGATTTTGCTCCTTCATGAAGAGCATATCAGAAAAATCATCTTCTTGCACCACAGGTTTCGGTTTTGGTATTTCCTTAGGCTTATCTTCTTTCTTTTGCTCCTCAGTAAGTTTATGCACCAATTGCTCGGGCAAAACAGGAAACTCAAATCCGTCGGTCGTAAGCACTACCAAAATACCGCGGGAATTTATAGCTTGCACCACACCCTCCATTTTCTCATTGAGAAATAATACGCTATCTCCTTTTTTAAACTTCACGGCTTTAAAAATTAGTCCTATTTTTACCAAAAAAAGCAAAAAATGTTGGAACATAAAAACCCATGGACCATTCTATCGCAAAAAGAAGTGCATTCTTCGCCTTGGATCAAGATAAACCAATTTGATGTTTTGAATCCGGCAGGGACTCCATCTAAATATAGCACCGTTAACTTTCAAAATTTAGCAATTGGCATCTTGCCATTAGATGAAGAATACAACACTTGGTTGGTTGGTCAATGGAGATTTCCTGTAGGAGCGTACAGTTGGGAAATTCCCGAAGGTGGAGGAAAAAAGAATGTTGATCCTTTGGAATCTGCTAAAAGAGAACTATCTGAAGAAACGGGAATTGAAGCAAAAAAATGGACTAAGATTCAAGAATTTCACATGAGCAATTGTGTTAGCGACGAGTTTGCTGTCTTATACATCGCTCAAGACCTAACATTTCATGATGCACATCCCGATGAAGATGAACAATTGGCGGTACAAAAATTACCCTTCGCTAAAGTGTACGAAATGGTTTTAAATGGGGAGATAACTGATAGCATGACCATCATTGCCATTCATAAAACAAAATACTTAATTGAAAAGGGAGAAATTTAATTTTGACACGACTTAAAAAAAGCGGAAACATTTTTTTATTTTCGAAGTTAAAGATGGAAGCTACGAAAAGTGAAACCCCCTCATGATGAAGAAAATAATTACTGCATTGCTTACAATCACCCTTACCTATAGCGCAAATGCTGGTAAAAGTATAGAAAGTGGATTAATCATAGGCACAGCCTCTCAGGTGCACCAAACGATACACAACAATCCAAACCAACTGAACATTAGCGGAGAAATTCTTAAAACAACAGTAATCACTCAAAACAATGCTACCGTTTCTGGTACCATCAAAGGATACGAGGGCTCTCAGTTTGCTATAAATACGAACACTAGCAATGAAGTCAGCGGTTTCATCTTATTATCAAAAGAAAACAACATTGCTTATAAATACATCACCAATCAAAATAATGATGTAGAATTAAAAAAAGTGTCGGTTAACGATATTCTTTGTGTGGATTATGTAAGTAGCCAAAACAATACTTCTAAAAATTACAAACAAAAAGTGAATCAATCTTCGGTACTTGGCGGTGGCGCAGTGCCTATTTTCAACAGTTTATCTTCTTCAGATAAAATTCTCTTTTTAGATTTCGATGGCTATGAACTTCCATCTGGAAGTGGATGGAACAGCGGCGCAGCAATGAGCGCTAGTCCTTCTGGTTACAGTGACAATGAAATTTTTCAAACATGGAGCATTATCGCTGAAGATTATTCGGCATTTAATGTTAATGTAACTACCGACTCTGCATTATACGACAATGCTCCACTTAACAAAAAAATTAGAATGGTGTTTACCAACACATCTGCTTGGTATCCAAACGCAGGAGGAGTAGCGTATGTAGATGTTTTTGACTTTGGAGATGTTAGATACAAAACCGGATGGGTTTTTGTAGACAAAATGTTTGGCGCTCAAAATGCTGGTGAAGCGGGTGCGCATGAAGCCGGACACACATTTGGATTAAATCACGATGGAACTGTTGCCCATGATGCTGTGCAAGCAGATGGCTATTATAGTGGTCACTCCGTGTGGGCACCTATCATGGGTTCTGCTTATGGTCAGGCTATCTCTCAATTTAGCCAAGGAGAATATTCGCATGCCGACAACACATCTCAAGATGACTTGGCAATCATTGCATCTGTAGCAGGTTACAAAAGCGATGACCATGGCAATACTTACCAAACAGCTAGTGATTTAGGCTTAAACATTAACAACAATATTGGTACAATCGACAGTGCTAGTAGCTTAGGTTTAATTCATAACCGCAGCGACCTTGATTTCTTTCATCTTTATACCAGCGGCGGAAATGTAAGCTTAACTATTGCTCCTGCTTCAACCATCAAAACAAACCTAGATATTGAAGTTAAAATTTATGATGGAGACAATACTTTGGTCGCTACACTGAATACAGCTCACAATGCCAACACCAAGAATGGCGTAAGTTACAATGCCAACTTATCGGCAGGAGATTATTACATCTGTGTTGATGGCGCAGGAAGTGGAGACCCCACAACAGGCTGGAATGACTATGGTTCTATCGGGCAGTTTTATATTAAAGGAACTATCTCTTACCAAGATGATTTTGGAAATGACGATAACCATAGCTCAGCTATTACTTACAATGCATCGGGAAATGATGGAATAATTGACGCCCTGATTACTAAAGGAATTTTACATGATAAAAATGATGTTGACGTTTTTGATTTCTACACCTACGGAGGCACTATGAGTATCACGGTAACTCAAGTATCAAGCTATATTCAAAGTTTAAATCTTAAGGCAGTTCTTTGCGATTCAGATGGAGTTGTAATTACAACTAAAGTAGTAAGCAGCAACACCCTTACTTTTAGCAATACCCTTGCAGAAGGCAAATATTACATTAGAATAATGATGGATGTTCCTTCAGGCGCGCTGTTGCCTTTAGCACAATTAATTGGTATTCAGTACAACATATCGGGCACCATTGAGAATGTAAGCTTTACCACTAATAGCATTGTAGTGAGCAGCAACAACAAATGGAGCATCTACCCCAACCCAATAAATAACTCAAATTTTATTTACATTAACAGCATGGCGAACCGCATTGCATTGATAGATGCAACCGGCAAATTCATTGCTCAAGACACAAATTGCAATAAACTGCAAATGGGCACTGATTTATCTTCTGGGATTTACTTCTTACAAGTAACATCAGGAAACGAAACAGTAAGTTTTAAAATTATCAAATAAAGGATGTAACATTGAGAGTGAAATCGACCGTTTTCGAAAGGAGGTGGTCGATTTTAATTAGGATCCACATCTGCAATAACCCTGCACTTCTTAAAAGGATCTGTAGTGTTAAACACATCCATTTTATGCTGAATGATTTCCTTTACTTTGCCGATAGGAAGTGTGCGCGGGACTTTAATTAAAATCTCTTTGATATATTCTCCGCGAATACGCGAAACAGCGGGAAATTCTGGTCCGAAAATATCCATACCCACCAAGGCTTCGCGAAGATGATCTGCCAAAAAAGTAGCAGATGCATTGAGTAATTCAGCACTAGGATGTTTTACAGTTAAGTTAATGAAGCGCACAAAAGGAGGATAATGTAAATTGCGACGCTGTAAAATTTCCGATTGATATAAAGCCTCGTAATTGCTATCAATTACATATTGAATCACATTATGATTTGGATTGTAAGTTTGAATCACCACCTTCCCTCTTTTGCTTTTTCTACCTGCTCTTCCACTCACTTGCGACATCAACTGAT
The DNA here is from genome assembly GCA_945871895.1 of Chryseobacterium gleum. Taxonomy (GTDB): domain Bacteria; phylum Bacteroidota; class Bacteroidia; order Flavobacteriales_C; genus JAHEZL01. The sequence goes on from CAMBXP010000097.1 coordinate 8,947, forward strand.
ACGCTCTTTCGTGTGCACGGAAATCGGGAAAATTCAACATTTGATCGGCATTCAAAACGCCCACCAAAGCAACATTATCGAAATCGAGTCCTTTAGAAATCATTTGTGTGCCCACCAAAATATCGATGTTGTGATCTTCGAAATCGGCAATGATTTGTTGGTATGAATTTTTCGTGCGTGTAGTATCCCAATCCATTCTTCCAATCTTTGCCTTGGGAAAAAACTGCTTGATATCTTCCTCAATTTTTTGCGTACCAAAACCAACCAACTCCAATTCTAAACTTCCGCAAGCGTTACAGTTAATTCCTTTCTTTTCAGAATAACCGCAATAGTGACATTTCAATAAATTGGTGAACTTGTGATAGGTCAAACTCACATCGCATTTGTTGCATTTGGGTATATGTCCGCAAGTACTGCACTCCTGTACAGGCGCAAATCCCCTTCTGTTTTGAAAAAGAATAACTTGTTCTTTATTATCTAAAGCCGCCTCCATATTTTGAAGTAGCAAAGAAGAAAAGATAGAAGTCATTAATTTCTTTTTCTTTTCTGTTTGCACATCGGCACATAAAATCTCGGGCAACATCACTCCGCCGTGTCTTTTCTCCAACTTCACCAATCCAAATTTTCCTTGAACAGCATTGTGATACGATTCTATAGAAGGTGTTGCAGAACCCATTAACACCTTTGCCTTAAACTTAGAAGCAAGCACTACCGCCATATCGCGCGCATGGTAACGCGGAGCAGGTTCTTGCTGCTTAAAGCTAGCTTCATGTTCTTCATCAATGATAATGAGCGATAAATCGTTGAAAGGCATAAAGAGCGAAGAGCGAGCGCCCAAAACCACTTTATATTCTCCACTCAACACTTTATTCCAAACCTCTACCCTTTCGCTGTTGCTATAGCGCGAATGATAAATGCCCACTATACCACCAAACACCTTTCGCAAACGCGTAATGATTTGAGTTGTGAGTGCAATTTCGGGCAACAAATACAACACTTGTTTACCCAACTCAATTTGCTGTTGAATAAGCTGAATATAAATTTCTGTTTTACCCGAACCTGTAATACCATGAAGCAGCACTACATCGTGTTTTTCAAAATTTTCTTGAATTTCTTTTTCGGCTTGAACCTGAATTTCGTTCAATGTTTTGGCATCAAAAAGCGCCCCATCGTGGGTTGATAATCTACCACTTTCTCTTTGCTCCTCCACTATCACACCTCGCTTCATCAAAGCTACTAAAGCCGTTGAAGAAGCATTTTCCATGGCCAAAAATTTCTTTTTTGAAATAGAAAACGACTCAACATTTTTACCAGCCAAAGCTAAAAAACGCATTAAAGTATCTTCTTGTTTGGCAGCGCGAGAAAGAGAAGCAAACAATTCCTTTAGCGATGCTTCTTTATGAAACTCATGAGCTAGGGACAAATACATTTCTAATTTCGGAGTGTAGGTTTCGCGCAATTCCTCTTGAAAAAGAATGATTCCACGCTCATACAAAGATTTCAAAAGAGGATGTATGGTTTTAATGCCCACCACTTGAGAAACTTCTGAATAACTCAACACATCGCGATAATTCAAGGCTTCAACAATCCAATACTCTCTATCGCTCAAAACCTCACCTTTAATATTTTTTTCCGGA
>CAMBXP010000098.1 GCA_945871895.1 Chryseobacterium gleum
GTATCTTAAAAAATACATATCACTCTTTCTTCTACTCACATTTCTGAGTCCGCTTGCAGAGCAGTTTCTACACACTCTACAAGAGCATCATCATGCTCATTGCGAAAGTAAGGAGAAACAACACATGTGCTCTCAAGAAGAGAAATGCGACATTTGTTTCTTTCAATTTCAAAATGGTAAAGTTGAAAATGATGAACTTCATTTGCACAAAATCATTTGTTGTAAAAAACAATTGTTTAAAGCATACCATTTTCAATCTAAAACGCTCCATCTCCTCCTACCCGCAAGAGCTCCCCCTGCTCAAGTTTAAATAATATATTCTTGTTGATTAAAGCTTTAAAGCTATTAATCCTGTTATTCTCATTTAAATTATTTAAACATGAAAAAGATTCCTGTGACCGTACTTAGCGGATTTTTAGGAGCTGGTAAAACAACATTGCTAAATCATATTTTACACAATAAACTCAATTTAAAAGTTGCTGTTATTGTAAACGACATGAGTGAAGTGAATATAGATGCTCAGCTCGTGAAAAAAGAAAACACCTTATCTAGAACCGAAGAAAAATTGGTTGAAATGAGCAATGGTTGTATCTGCTGCACCCTAAGAGAAGACTTAATAATTGAAGTTGAAAAATTAGCCAAAGAAGGTAGATTCGATTGTATTTTAATTGAATCTACTGGCATTAGCGAACCTATACCTGTAGCTCAAACTTTCTCTTTTGTTGACGATGAAAAAAAAATAAACTTAAGTGAAATCAGCTATATCGATTCTATGATTACAGTAGTTGATGCCTATAATTTTCATAAAGATTTTGGTAGCAACGACACTATAAATTCTAGAAATCTCAACGAAGAAGGAATGGACGATAGCAGAGCTATTGTAAATCTGCTGACTGAACAGATTGAGTTTGCAAACTTTATTGTTTTAAATAAAACCGATTTGGTGAGCGAGTCCGACTTAAAGCTTTTAGAAGAGTTGATTCATAAACTTAACCCCGAAGCCGAAATTATTCGCTCTTCATTTAGCAAAGTGGATATTAAAAGAATATTAAATACAAAGGTTTACGATTACGAAAAGGCATCGCAAGCAGCTGGCTGGATGAAAGAATTAGAGAAAGATGAACATATCCCTGAAACTACAGAGTACGGTATTTCATCTTTCGTATTCAGAAGCAGAAAACCATTTCATCCTCAACGTTTTTGGAACTACATCAATCAAGATTTCGCTAGTAACATCATAAGAAGTAAGGGTATGTTTTGGATAGCATCGAGGAACGATGTAGCCCTCAATTGGAGTCAGGCAGGAGGTTCATTAAGAGCCGAGCCCGCAGGCTCATGGTGGTGTAGCATGCCCATGTCGCAACGTCTTCAGTTTCCGTCGTTTGTTGACAATCAGAAAGACATCGAGGAACGTTGGGACAAAGAGTTCGGTGACCGTTATAGCGAAATAGTAATCATTGGTCAGGATTTAAATAGTCAACAAATTGAGCAAGAATTTGAAAATTGCCTATGTACCAAAGATGAAATTAAAGCTTGGAAGAAGAAAGAGCCTTTTTTAGACACCTGGCCCGTTTGGAACTAATGAAAAAGAGTCGGTTAATACCGACTCTTTTTTTTACCTCACGATTTTCTCCAGTAAACACCTGTCCAATCTATCACCTCTATCTTATCGCTTATCTTCTCTCTTTCTCTAAATTCATCCACAGCAATTTTACAACTGTTGATACCATTGTAATCATCAACCACTATATATCCGCCAGAAGGAACTTTATGGTAGAGATTATTCAAAATATCTAAAGTTGATTCATACATATCTCCATCTAAACGCAACAACGCAATTTTTGAAGTGGGCACAAGTGGCAGCTTATCGCAAAACCAACCTTTAATGAAATGCACTTGCTCGTCGAGCAAATGAAATTTTTTGAATTAGCAATCAATGCATGAAGCTTTTTAAACTTAAAAAACAAAAAAAGACTATCCACTATTTTCAGTGGCTAACTGAGATCGAACCCGAAAATAAAATATTGAGGAATCAGTTGCTTTTGCTTAAAAAGTTATAGTCTTAGCTATTAACTATAAACACCTAATCACACTTTTTAGAAATAAAACAAAAAGCCATTCCCTTTAGAAACAGAAGTTTCGTAAATTAGCCCAATGGAATTTCTTTATCTAATAACCGGGCTGACTGTAGGCGGTATTATCGCTTTTGTTTTACTTAAAAATAAAACAAACGAAATATATGCTTTGCAACAAGAAAGAATTCAAGCAGCCGCAAAGCAAGAGCAACTGCAACTTCAATTAAAAGAAAAAGAGATTGAACTGGCTCGTAAAACATCTGAACTAGAAAGTACCAAAAAACAAGAGCTTACAGTTCAAGAAGAAATCAATAAAATTCACACTCAATTTAAAGATCAATTTAAGGTAATAGCCAACGATATTTTAAAAGAAAATTCTAAAGATTTCTCAGAATCAAACAACCTTTTACTTCAGCCTTTGCGCGAAAAATTAAAAGATTTTGAAGAAACAGTGCGCAAAAAAATGGAGGAAGATTTAAAGACTTCTCAGTTTTTAAAAAATGAATTAAACTCCTTAAAAGACCTCAACAAACAAATAAGTGAAGAAGCCCACAACCTTACGGTAGCTTTAAAAGGCGACAATAAAACACAAGGCAATTGGGGCGAATTAATTTTAGAAAAAGTGCTAGAAAAATCGGGCTTAGCGAAAGACACCGAGTACAAAGCACAAGTAAGTTTAAACAATGCGGAGGGCGATAAAATTCAACCCGACTTCATCGTTTACCTGCCCGAAAACAAACACATTATTATAGATGCTAAAGTGTCGTTGGTGGCTTATGAGGCTTATGTTTCGGAAGTTGATGAACTCAAAAAAATAGCATTACTTAAAGAGCACATCAAATCACTGAAAGAACACATTAAACGCTTGAGCGAGAAAGATTATCCTGCTGCTTTGGGCATTGCCGCTCCCGACTTCGTTTTAATGTTTGTGCCCATAGAATCATCGTTTAGCGTTGCCATAAAAGAGGATGTGGAGCTTTTCAATTACGGGTGGGACAGAAACATTGTGATTGTGAGTCCGAGCACTTTACTCGCCACCCTAAGAACCATTGCCTCACTTTGGAAACAAGAAAAACAATCGAAAAACGTAATTCAAATTGCCGAAGAAGCTGGTAAGTTATACGATAAATTTGTTGGCTTTTTAGATGACTTTAAAGCCTTGGGAACAAGCTTGGAAAAATCGCAAAAGATACACAGCGACGCGCTTAACAAGCTTAGCACGGGCAACGGAAATGTGATTGGTAAGATTGAGAAATTGAGGGAGCTCGGACTAAAAACCAACAAGCAAATAGATAAAAATCTGTTGGAATGAGGATAAGAATTTCTTTCTTCGCTCTACTTCTACTCTGCTTTGTCCTAGCCTGCAAAAGCACAAAAAAAGTGAACACCAATTTGGCTAGTATCTATAAAGAAAACGACAATTACTTCGTTAAAGATTATCAGTTTTTTAATTGCAACGATTCTGTTTCACAGCTTACTATTAATGTAAATCAAAACAAGCTATTATTCATCAAACTTCCCGATACCAAAGTATTTTCGGCACATTACGAAATAGCGTATATCGTTTATAGCGACTTTGAAAAAGCGGTGGTACTCGACAGCACTACCATAGAATTTTCGGTGAACAAAGAAGAAGCCGTTTCCAATAAAAAGCATCAAATTAAGTTTGAAGCTAAAAAAGGAAGAAACTATGTAGTTGAAATTATAGCGCGCGATTTACAACGCAACTCAAACTTTTCATTTGTAAGTGAAGTGCACAAAACAAGCTATCTCGATAACCATTATTACCAAGTCATTCAAAACGAAAAAAGCATTACCAATTCCTTCACAGTAAACAAAGGCGAAGTATGTATAGAAAATCGATTTTTGGTGAACGACAGTTTACAAGTACGTTGTTACTTCAGAGAATTCGCCATACCTTTCCCTCCCTCTAGCCTTGATAATCCGCCTGCCTTTAACAGAAAAGCAGATTCTACTTTTTGGGTAACAACAGACAACACGGGCAACTTCTCACTAGAGATAAAAAAGAAAGGATTCTATTTAATTCAACAAGATTCGGCTGCACTAAACAACCTGTGCCTAATGCATTTTAATGAGGAATATCCTTTTATAGTGCATCAAAAACAAATGTTAGATGCTTTAGAATATCTGAGCGACAAAAAAGAATTTGAAAATTTAAATAGCAATACGAATGTTAAAGAAGCCATCAACAACTTTTGGATGGAAAGCTGTGGCAGTGAAGAAAATGCGAAAGAACACATCAAACAATTTTACTTGCGTACAGAACTCGCCAACAAGTTTTTTTCTTCGTATCGCGAAGGATGGTGCACCGACCGCGGCATGATATTCATTATCTTTGGTCCGCCTAGACACATTATTCGCTATCAAAACAGCGAGAGATGGGTTTACGGCGACGACAACAGTGTAATGAGCGAAGATTTTTCTTTTCATAAAATCGACAATCCTTATTCTTCTAATGCTTATGGCTTAGATAGATCAACGACTTATAAAAATATTTGGTACAAAATGCTTGATGCTTGGCGCGATGGAAGACTCTTTTAAACATAAAAACTTAATGATTTTTGGGGTTCATCCGGTGATGGAGGCCATTAAATCGGGACAAACCTTCGACAAGGTTTTGGTGCTTGAAAACTTTGTGAGTGATCACTTCAAAGAAATTAAAAACTTCTGCCGTGAGAATGTGGTTTCGTTTAACGAAGTCCCAAAAGACAAACTCAACCGCATCACCACCAAGAACCATCAAGGTGTAATTGCCTTCCTCTCTCCTATTGAATTTTACGATATCGACGATATTTTAGAGCAAAAATTTAGCGAAGGCAAAGACCCATTTGTTTTGGTTTTAGATAAAATTACCGATGTTAGAAACTTTGGAGCGATATGCCGTACAGCAGAATGTGCTGGTGTTGACGCCATCGTTATTCCTAAAAAAGGAGCCGCTCAAATTGGAGAAGACGCCATTAAAACCAGTGCTGGCGCCTTGCTCACCATTCCAATTTGTAAAGTGAAAATACTAAGCGAAACCGTAAAGTTTTTAAAAGACCGCGGATTGAAAGTAGTATCGTGCACCGAGAAAACCGAAAACATCTTCAACCAAAAAGACATGACTGGTCCGATTGCCGTAGTGATGGGTTCTGAAGAAACAGGCATCTCTCGCGAAATCATCAATATTTCTGATATAGCAGTGAAATTACCCATGCATGGAACGATAGAGTCGTTGAATGTGTCGGTTGCTGCGGGAGTGTTGATTTACGAGGTGTTGAGACAGAGGGGGTAATAAAATCACCTCAAATCTAATCCATAAATATAATCATCGCCCTCTTTCTTTCTAATGGTGTACTTGGCTGTTGCCGATACAAAGGCATACTTTTGCATATACACAAAAGTAAAAAACTCATCTTCTAAATGTGGGTAGGTTTTATCTTCAAAATAGATGAAAGTATAATCTTTAAATGCCCCACGCGGACGAACAATATCTTCACATGAAATCCTAAAAAGTGAATCAGAAAAAATCATGGTAATGGTTGGGTCGAGCATTTTGTGACAAGATTTATAATCTCCTGCCATAAAGGAATTCATGTATTTTTCGGCTACTTTTTGCTTCTTTATCATCTTGTAAAACTCAGTTTTGGTGATGTTGAATTTATCTGTTTTGTTAAACTGAGTTGCTTCTACTTCAACAAAGCGAACCAAAGAATCGGTTTGCATATTGGCGGTAATTTCATCGAAAACTGTTACAACAGCCCTTCTTTTTTCTTCATTCAAATCTAAAGTGGCACCACTTTTAAAATCATAAAGGCTTACAGAGAAACCATCTACAAACTTAGATTCATCACGGTGAAAAGAGAGCTTTGTTTTACATTGCTGCAACGCGCTTATGCGCAAACAAATAGTGGCGCACTGTTTAAGTACGCCACTATCGGTGGTATCTAATACTGTTGGATATTGTGCTTTAAGACAACTCGACGCTATCAACAAAAGGGTAAAGAGAATTATTTTCATGGAAACGATTTTAATCATTTCCTATTTACTCTTCTCTAAAGCATTTGTTACATCATTGATAATATCTAATATATTCTCTAATCCTACCGAGATACGAATCATGCCGGGCTCAATACCAATGCTCAACTGATCGGCAGCTGGCATTTTAGAATGCGTAGTAGAAGCAGGATGAGAAGCAATGGTTCTGCTGTCGCCCAAATTGGCTGTCATCGAGCAAAACTCTAAAGCATCTAAAAATCTTTTTCCGCGTTCTAAGCCACCTTCCACATAAAATGTAACCACTCCTCCCCCTGTTTTCATTTGCTTTTTAGCTATATCGTATTGAGGATGTGAAAGCAAGAATGGATACTTCACTCGAACAACTTCTGGATGAGATTCTAAGGCAGTAGCTAACTTTAAAGCACTTTCTGAATGGCGTTCCATTCTTATTTGGAGCGTTTCTAAACTTTTAGATAAGAGCCACGAATTGAATGGTGACATAGCCGGACCGGTCATGCGGCAAAAGGAATAAACTTCTTTTATTAAGTCTTTTCTTCCCAGAACAATTCCACCCATCGTGCGTCCTTGTCCGTCTAAAAATTTAGTCGCACTATGAGTAATAATATCAGCACCATAATCCACCGGAGTTTGAATAACTGGTGTTGCAAAACAGTTGTCGATATTAAATATCAAGTTGTGTTGCTTAGTAAATTTCCCTACCCATTCTAAATCTAACAAATCTAATGTAGGATTGGTAGGCGTTTCAACAAACAACATTTTGGTGTTAGGCTTGATGTATTTGTGCCAATTTGCAGTATCGTGCAATTCAACATTGGTGTGGGTGATACCAAATTTAACCATCACTTTTTCAAGCAAAGTGTGGGTAGCACCAAAAATTGATTTGCATACCAAAATATCATCGCCCATTTTTAGCAATGCGCCAAAACTAGCAAATACAGCAGCCATACCTGTAGCGGTTGCGAATCCAGCTTCCGTGCCTTCTAAAGCACACATTTTAGCCACAAACTCATCGGTATTAGGATTGGTAAAGCGCGTGTACATATTCACTTCTATTTCGTCGTTGAATGCCGCTCTCATTTGCTCGGCATTGTCGTAAACGAAACTAGAAGTCATGTAAATAGGCACACTATGCTCATTATTGTGCGTGCGCTTGGCTTGTATGCGTATCGCTTCGGTATCTTTTTGTCTTTTCTTTGTCATTATGCAATAATTTCTTTGTTAACAATCACTTTATACTCTAGGGTCGCCGATTGGCGCAATATTTCTGATACCGAACAATATTTCTCAATCGATAAATCAACTGCTCTTTTGGCTTTTAATTTATCTAATTTTTCACCTTCAAAAACGAACTCGATAACGATATGTTCAAATATCTTCGGTTCGGGATTATCACGGCGTTTAGCGTTGATATTGATGCTGAAATCAGAGAATACTTGTTTCTGCTTTTTCAAAATATTACACACGTCGATGCCACTACAACCACCTAAGCCCATGATAATCATTTGCATAGGACGAACGCCTTTGTTCTCTCCGCCTATTTCTGGTGATGCATCCATGTGCACCGACAAACCATCTTCATTGAAAGCTTCAAAATGAAAGGGTTCTCCGTGTTTTACTACTCTAATTCGCATACTTTTCTTTTACTCTATCGGTATTATAGATTGAACAAAGCTATCCTTTTTTTAATGTAAATAAAACGTTTTGACATCACTTTCATTGATATATTGATATTCATTTGCTATCTAATTGGTAGAGGGCTGAATTTTATTATTAAATTCGCCTAACTAAAAACTAGAAAGTATGATTATTGAACCAAGAATGCGCGGATTTATCTGCCTTACAGCCCACCCAACAGGATGTGCTCAAAATGTAATCAATCAAATAAACTACGTTAAATCTAAAGGAGCAATTGATGGTCCGAAAAGAGTTTTGGTGATAGGAGCTTCAACAGGCTTTGGCTTGGCTTCACGAATCACCAGTGCTTTTGGTTCTGGCGCTTCTACTATAGGTGTATATTTTGAAAAACCGGCAAGCGCAGGTAAAACGGCTTCTCCAGGTTTTTACAATTCGGCTGCGTTTGAAACTGAAGCGCACAAAGCGGGATTGTATGCTAAAAGTATCAATGGCGATGCTTTCTCTAACGAGATAAAAGAAAAAACCATCGATTTGATTAAGGCTGATTTGGGACAAATTGACCTTATTATATATAGTCTGGCTTCGCCAGTGAGAACTAACCCTAAAACTGGCGTTACACATCGTTCGGTATTGAAACCTATTGGTGCTACTTTCAGCAACAAAACAGTTGATTTCCATACTGGCAATGTAACTAACATTTCTATCGACCCTTGTAATGATGACGATATTACCAATACCGTTGCTGTAATGGGTGGCGAAGATTGGGATATGTGGATTGATGCTTTGAAAGCAGCCAATGTTTTGGCTCCAAAATTCACTACTGTTGCGTATTCTTATATCGGTCCGAAATTAACCGAAGCAGTATATAGAAAAGGAACCATTGGTATGGCTAAAAACCATTTGGAAAAAACAGCTTTTGAAATCACTGAGAAATTGAAAGATTTAGATGGTAAAGCTTATGTTTCTGTAAACAAAGCCTTGGTAACACAAGCCAGCTCAGCAATTCCTGTTATCCCTCTATACATTTCATTGTTATACAAAATCATGAAAGCCGAAGGAAACCACGAAGGATGTATCGAACAAATTCAAAGATTATTTAGCGATAGATTATACAATGGTGGCGCTGTTCCTACAGATGCCGACGGTAGAATTCGTATCGACGATTGGGAATTGAGAGATGATATTCAAGCTAAAGTAGCCGAACTATGGGAAGTAGCTACAACAGAAAACCTTAATGAGATTGGCGATTTAAAAGGCTATTCTCAAGATTTCTATCAATTGTTTGGATTCAAAGTGGAAGGCGTGGATTATACTGCCGATACTAACGAATTGGTTGAAGTACCGGGATTGGTGTAAATACGCGCAGTGCGTCATTGCGAGGTACTCCGAAGCAAACATATGATGAACTTGATAAGGTTGCTTCGTTCCTCGTAATGACGTAATAGATAAAAAGGGCTTGTTAGTTATTAACAAGCCCTTTATTTTTTGTTAACTTTTTCCTCCCATATCTGCTCAAAAAGCCTTATCATTGCAGGTATTTGTTTTTTTAGCAAAATGTCGAGTGATATTCAAGTAAAAGTAAAGCAGATTTTTTCTGCTTATCTGGAGACCAACGGACACCGTAAAACTCCCGAGCGCTTTGCCATACTTATGCAAATCTACTCCCAAAAAGGTCATTTCGAAATAGAGTCGCTCTACGAAAAAATGAAGAAAAAAAACTATCGTGTAAGTAGAGCAACTTTATACAACACCATGGATTTGCTGCTGGCTTGCAACTTAGTTAGAAAACACCAATTTGGAAAGAACCTCGCACAATTTGAAAAATCACACGAATGCAAGCAGCACGACCACCTTATTTGCACCGATTGCGGTAAAGTAATGGAGTTCTGCGACCCTAGATTGCAAAATATTAAATCCACAGTAGGCGAACTACTCGATTTTGAGGTAGTGCATCATTCCCTTAATCTCTATGGCGTTTGTTCTTCCTGTAAATCACTCAATAAAAAATGACAAAAGTAGACGTACTATTAGGCCTCCAATGGGGCGACGAAGGAAAAGGAAAAATCGTTGATGTTTTCACTCCTAAATACGATATTATCGCAAGGTTTCAAGGCGGACCAAACGCGGGGCACACCCTAGAGTTTGATGGCATTAAGCACGTATTACACACCATTCCTTCTGGAATTTTTCATGAGAATACCATCAATATTATAGGTAACGGCGTGGTAATCGACCCAGTTATCTTGAAGAAAGAAATTGAGAAATTAACCGACCGTAAAGTTGATGTGCGCAAGAAAATGATTGTGTCGCGTAAAGCGCACTTAATTTTACCAACGCACAAAATGTTGGATGCTGCATCGGAAGCTGCTAAAGGTAAAGCTAAGATTGGTTCTACTTTGAAAGGGATTGGTCCGACTTACATGGACAAAACAGGAAGAAATGGTTTGCGTGTGGGTGATATTGAATTGAGCGATTTTCAAGAGAGATACAATGTTTTAGTGGGCAAACACAAAACAATGTTAGATCAATACGGTTTCGATTATTCGGCTTTGGCTGAAATTGAAAAAGAATGGTTTGATGGCATTGCTTCATTGAAAGAATTGACTTTCGTGGATAGCGAACATTACTTGTCAGATGCTATAAAAGGCGGACAAACCATCTTAGCTGAAGGTGCACAAGGTTCATTGTTAGACATCGATTTTGGTTCTTATCCTTTCGTTACTTCATCAAACACCGTTTGTGCTGGTGCTTGCACAGGATTAGGTATTGCGCCAAATAAAATTGGTGAAGTATTTGGAATCTTTAAAGCTTACTGCACTCGTGTGGGTAGCGGACCATTC
>CAMBXP010000099.1 GCA_945871895.1 Chryseobacterium gleum
TACTTTTTGCAATTGCTTAAATTGTGCTTCAATTCTTTCTGCAAAAACGTAAATTTCTTTTCCCATTAAGGTTGGTGATGCAGGTTGTCCGTGAGTTCTAGCCAACAATGTGATATCTTTCCATTCTTTAGATTGAACTTTAAGTTTAGTAATTACTTGCTCTAAAAGTGGATAATATACTTGCTCTAAAGCTTCTTTCAATGATAGTGGAATTGAGGTGTTATTGATGTCTTGAGAAGTTAATCCAAAATGAATAAACTCTTTGTAGGCTTCCAATTGTAAAACGTCGAATTTTTCTTTGATAAAGTACTCTACCGCTTTAACATCATGGTTCGTTACTTTTTCAATATCCTTTATTTTTTGAGCATCGGCCTCGCTGAATTCCGTGTATATTTTTCTCAATTCAGGGAAAACTGAACTTGATACAGCTTTCAATTGAGGCAAAGGAATTTCGCTCAAAGCGATAAAGTATTCTACCTCCACCAAAACGCGGTAGCGAATTAAGGCAAATTCAGAAAAATAGTTGGCTAATTCTTTCGTTACTCTTCTGTAACGTCCGTCAACAGGAGAAATGGCAGTCAATTGAGATAATTCCATGTGCTAAAAAATTAAGGCGTAAATGTAGGTAAAATTGTTTGAACATAAGGTAGCATATAGCGTATAGTGTTGTAAACCAATAATAAAGTTTGTAGACTTGTAAGCAACTATGAAGGTTAAATTTACCTTTCTATATTTTTTTCTTTTTGCGTTGTTGCCTTTGCTAACATATGCCCAAGGCTCTATGCCTCTTTTTCAAAGAGATTTTACCGATGGAGGAACCAAAATGGATAGATGTGCATCGGCGATGCAAACACCTTTAACTTTTGAATGTATTTTTGGTGGCACAGCGACTTCTTCGGCAACGGGCGAAGTTACAGCAATCAGCAAAGGGATGAGTGATTTTTGGGTAATTAAACGCGATAAGAATTATGCTATTTTGTGGAATAGGACTTATGGGGGTTCTAAAAAGGATTCGATGAGCTTAATGGTTGATAATGGCGACGGTTCTTATCTTTTGGCTGGCTCCTCAAATTCGAATAATACAGGGAGTAAATCCCAAAACAGCAAAGGTGATTTTGATTACTGGATAGTGCGCATCGATCAAAATGGAAATAAATTATGGGATGCTACTTTTGGTGGCGACAGCACCGACATGCTATTGGGTGCAGAACGCACTAGTGATGGTGGTTATATTTTGGTGGGTTATTCATTATCAGGAAAATCTGGAGATAAATCTTCTGTAAGCAAGGGCAATAAAGATTATTGGGTGGTTAAAACTACCGCTACGGGAGCTAAAATGTGGGATGTTACCCTAGGTGGTGACAGCATTGATGTGGCTACTTGTGTGCTCTTGCAAAATGGAGGGTATTTGATAGGAGGGTATTCTATTTCTGATATTTCAGGAAATAAATCTCAAAACAGTTATGGTGGTTACGATTATTGGTTAGTGCAATTAAATTCAAGTGGAAATGTACTTTGGGAAAAAACTTATGGAGGAAATCAAGATGATTTTTTAGACGATGCAGTGAGAAATATTAGAGTGGCATCACACATTATTTTAGCTGGAACATCTTCATCATCGGTTTCAGGTTCTAAAACAACTACCAATTATGGAGGGAAAGACTATTGGCTGCTAAAAATCGATTCTGTTGGCACCCCCGGGTGGGAGCAAAATGTTGGGGGAAATAGTGATGATGTTTTAACTGATGCAATTCCAACTTTAGAAGGATCGTATGCTGTTGCCGGCTCTAGCGCTTCAGGTATTGGTGGCAATAAAACATCGGGTACAAATGGAGGTGTTGATTATTGGGTTTTGAAACTTACGGGCGCAGGGGCTGTTTACTGGGACAAGAATTATGGCAGTACTCTAAACGACAGTTGTTCTTCAATTTTTCAAACCTGTGATAGAGGTTATTTAGTTGGCGGTTGGTCTAATTCTCCCATTGCTTTTGATAAGTACTTAAGCAGTAGAGGAGTTTACGATTATTGGGTGGTAAAACTAGGGGTTCCTACCGATCCTAATTTTGACAATCAAACCATTTGCTTGAGTGAACCTATGACGTTTCGTGATTTAACCAATGTTTGGCCAGACACTTGGGAATGGGATTTCGGCGATTCTTATACCTCTCCTGAAACCAATAAAAGTAATGATCAGCATCCTATTCACACTTATTCTCAGGCCGGTATTTACGATGTTACCTTAACTGTTCGCGAAGGCTGTCAGAACGATACCACGGTGACAAGAAAAGTTGAAGTTTGGGACAATAAAGTTTTAAATAAAATTGATTTAGGATTAGATACATCTGTTTGTGTGGATCATGAGATTTTACTGCAAAATCTGGAGAGTATTCCCTCTGGTTCTACTTTTTTGTGGAGCACAGGCGACACAACGCCTAGCATCATCGTTGATACTATAGGTTTTTATACTTTGACAGTAACAAATGAGCACTGTTCTGCACAAGATGTTGTTGAGGTGGATTACTGTCCGGAAATATGGATTCCCAATGCTTTTACGCCCAACGGTGACGATAAAAATGATATGTGGTATATCTATGGTGTGGGTTTGCGTGATGTAGAGTTTATGATTTTCGACCGATGGGGCATGCTTTTGTTTACAGGCAATAGTCAGGATGTTGGTTGGGATGGTTATTTCAAAGGAGATCTTTGTCAGATTGATGTTTACGTCTATAAAGTTCGTTACAAAGGCATCACTGCTCGAGAAAAAATTAGATACGGCCGAATCAGTCTAATTCGCTAAACTTCAAAACTTTCCTTGTCTTACTGCTTAAAAGTCGCGAATTTTTATATTTTTGTTTTCCCCACTTAAATCTATTGTCATGCAAAAAGGGTATTTAGTTAAAAGTATGTTGGTAGTGTCGTTAGCGGCATTAAGTTCCTGTTCTCCTTATTGGAAAGGTGGTTATACAACTTTAGAGAAAGTAAGTTTACGCGAGGCTCAGGCCGATGAAAATGCCTTAGATTTTTCAGCAGCATTATTAAAATACCAAGGTGTTCGCAATCAGCATAAAGACGATGCTTTCGTAAATTATAAAATGGGAGAATGTTATTTCAACCTCAATCAATTGCAAGAAGCGCAATCTTTTATGGAATTGGCCGAAGCGAAGAATGCAGGGTCGACCAACCCTCACTTCTTTTATGTTTATGGCATGGTTTTGCAAAAATTAGGCGATTACAAGAAGGCTTTAGAATGTTTTGAGAATTACAACAAATTGGCGAAAAAGAAAGAGGTGAAAGAAAGCGATGTGGCCTTGTATTTAGCCCAAGTGCAATATGCAATAAAGGCAAAAGAAAATCCGGTTGGGGCAGTAGTTAAAAATATTGGAGATTCAGTGAATACTCAATATACAGATGCGCATCCTGCTCTCACTGCCGATGGTAAAATGTTGATTTACACATCTGCTCGTCCCGAAGGGAAAGGTGGTTTACAAGTTAAGGACGGTAAATATTTTGAAGATATTTATTTTTCTACATACAATGCTGAAACTGAAAATTGGAGTAAATCAGCAATGTTAGAGGGTGCGATTAATACCAAAGAGCATGATGCAAATGTGAGTATTAGTCCCGATGGCAAATCAATTTTCATTTATAAAAACAACCAAGTAGGTAAAGAAAAAACCGCTGGAGGTGATATTTATGTTTCTAAAGTTGGTTCTAGTGGCAGATGGGGTAAACCTAAAGAAGTAGCGGAAGTGAATTCAAGTTATTTTGAATCTTCTGCCTGTATCTCTGCCGATGGAAGTAAAATGTTTTTTACCAGTGAAAGCGCTGATGCCTTTCATAAAAATATAGGTGGTTCGGATATTTATCTTGTGGAGAAAGATACTACTGGTAAATGGTCGTCTCCTAAAAATATTGGTAATGTTGTGAATACCGAAGGTGACGAAATGGGCGTGTTTTTGCATCCTGATGGAAAAACATTGTTTTTTGCTTCTAACGGACACGCAGAAAGTTTTGGTGGATATGATATTTACAAAACAGTGTTTGATAAAGGGGCGTGGACTAAACCCGTTAACTTAGGATATCCTATCAATACGCACAAAGAAGAGATTTTCTTTGTGTTGAGCACCGATGGGCAGACTGGCTTTTATACTACACAACGTGCCGACAGCAGAAAAGATGGAGATATCTATCAAATTGATTTAAAACATTACAATGTTCTTACTGGTGAAACTCAAAAATTAGGCATTCTTAAAGGAACTGTGGAAGATAAAGCCACAGGTAAATTGTTGAATGCCGAAATCAAAGTGACTGACATGCTTACAAGCGAAAAAACATTGCTAAATACTAAACAGCAAGGCGATTTCTTTAATACCATGGTGGCTGGTAAAAAATATAAAGTACAAGTAAGTAAAGTAGGATTTCAAGCTTTTTCTCAGGAAGTGACATTGCCTATTGGCGAGAGCAAAAATATCAAAGAATTAAGTTTGCTAATTTCTTTAGAAAGAGCAGTGCCTCTAGAGGTTGTAAGCAGAGATTTGTTTCGTACTCAGCATTTGAATTTTGCTGAAGGTGATTCTATAAAATTTACGGCGTTTTCGCAGTCTATTTTCGAGATGTATGTTGACCAATTGAAGAAAGCATCTACTTTGAAGATAAAGCTGAGTGCACACTCTTCTGGTGCTTCTGATGACGATGCAGTTAGTAAAGCAGAGGCGCAAAAATTAGCCGACTATGTAAAAGCGAGTTTGCAGGCCAACGGTATCAATTCAAGTAGCATTGATGTGGAAATTGTAGGCAACGATGAGCCTTTAGCTGAAGCTAATACAGCTCAAGGTAAAGCGTTGAACAAGCGTGTAGATGTTGATTTGATAGAAAACTAGCTCATGACTTTCGATCAAATTCTTCAATCCCTAAAGAAAAAGGATTACAGTTCAGTTTATTTTCTTTCGGGCGAAGAGCCTTATTACATCGATGTAATCGCAAATTTTATTGAAGAGAATGTATTGGAGGAAGCGGATAAAGGTTTCAATCAATTGGTGCTGTATGGTAAAGACGTTGACTTGCAAAACGTGATCAATCTTGCCAAGCAATTTCCCATGATGGGCGATAAGCAAGTGATTATCGTTCGAGAAGCCCAAGACATTAAGAATTTCGATGCTTTAGAAGCCTACATCAAGCAACCTCAAACTTCTACCATTTTAGTTTTTTGTTACAAAGGAAAATCTTTAGATAAAAGAAAAACTTTGGCTAAAACAATTGATAAATCGGGCGTTTTATTCGAATCGAAAAAATTGTACGAAAATCAATTGCCCGAGTGGATTACCAAATATATTTCTTCCAAAGGATTTACGGTGAGTCCGAAAGCAGCCATTTTACTCAGCGAATTTTTAGGCAACGATTTATCTAAAATCACGAACGAAGTAGATAAACTCTGTATTTTAATTCCTGCAGGTTCTTTAATTTCTCCCGAAATCATTGAAAAAAATGTAGGTATCAGTAAAGACTACAATATCTTCGAATTAAACAATGCTATAGGTGCAAAGGATTTCGATAAGGTGATGCGCATTGTTCAGTATTTTGCTGCCAATCCCAAGGGAAATCCTTTTGTAGTCAACATTTCTACTTTACACGGATTCTTTTTGAAGGTAATGACGTATCATTTTGCACCCGATAAAAATCCAGATTCCTTGGCTGCACTTATGAAAGTCAACAAATTTTTCATGAAAGATTATCAGCTGGCAGCAAAGAATTATCCGCCTAAAAAAATATCTGCCATTTTTGAGTTGTTGAACGAATACGATTTGAAATCGAAAGGTGTAAATAACCCAAGTGTAGAAGATGGTGAGCTGCTGAAAGAGTTGGTGTATAAGATTTTGAGGTGATTTCCATAAATAGTCACAATTTAATTCTCTTTCTTCTTTAATAACTACCGAATATTCGTAGCTTTGCACTCGGCTTTAAAAAATAGCTTTATCAATGCCGAATACTAAGTATATATTTGTAACAGGAGGTGTTACCTCATCGCTGGGAAAAGGAATTATCGCAGCTTCTCTCGCTAAACTTCTTCAGGCAAGAGGTTATTCAGCAACCATTCAAAAATTAGATCCCTACATCAACGTAGATCCAGGAACTTTAAATCCTTATGAGCATGGAGAATGTTTTGTAACGGATGATGGAGCCGAGACTGACTTGGATTTGGGGCACTATGAAAGATTCTTGAATGTTGCTACATCGCAAGCAAACAACATTACAACCGGTAGAGTTTATCAATCGGTTATCAATAAGGAAAGACAAGGTGCTTACCTTGGAAAAACTGTTCAAGTTATTCCTCATATCACCGATGAAATTAAATTGAGAGTTCTTGATTTAGCAAAAGTGGGTAAATGGGATTTTGTTATCACTGAGATTGGTGGTACTGTGGGTGATATTGAATCATTGCCATACATTGAGGCTGTTCGTCAGTTGAAATGGGATTTGGGAAAAAGAGCGATGGTAGTGCATCTTACTTTGATTCCTTATTTGGCTGCGTCTGGTGAGTTGAAAACAAAACCAACACAGCATTCTGTTAAAAAATTATTAGAATATGGCTTACAACCCGATGTTTTGGTGTGTAGAGCAGAACATAAAGTACCTCAAGATTTGCGCAGAAAAATAGCGCAATTTTGCAATGTAGACCCCAAAGCTGTTGTGGCATCTTTAGATGCTGAATCTATCTACGATGTGCCATTGTTAATGATGGAAGAGAAGTTGGATGCAGTGGTGCTAGAGAAGTTTGGAATGAAGGTGGGACCAAATCCCGAATTGAAAGATTGGAAATTGTTTTTGAAGCATTTAAAAACGCCGAAGAAAACAGTGAAAATCGGATTGGTTGGAAAGTACGTGGAGTTGAAAGATTCTTACAAATCAATTGCTGAATCTTTCATTCATGCTGGCGCAGCAAACGATTGTAAAGTAGAGTTGGAGTGGATTCACTCAGAACAAGTTGATGAGAAATCAAAAGATAAATTACTCGGACATCTTTCTGGAATATTAGTAGCACCAGGTTTTGGAGAAAGAGGTTTGAAAGGAAAATTAATTGCTGTGCGTTATGCTCGTGAAAACAAAATTCCTTTCTTGGGAGTTTGTTTAGGAATGCAGTGCGCAGTGGTTGAGTTTGCTCAAAATGTGCTGGGATTAAGTGCAGCTTCGGCGGAGCAAAATCCGAAAACAAAGCATCCTGTCATTCACTTGATGGCCGAGCAAAAGAAAATCACCAAAAAAGGTGGTACCATGCGTTTGGGTGCCTATGCTTGTAAAATCAAAAAAGGAACTAAAGCTTTTGATGTATACGGTAAGGCAGAAATTCAAGAAAGACATCGTCACCGTTATGAATTCAACAATGCTTACTTAGCACAATTCGAAAAAAACGGAATGATAGCATCAGGTATCAACCCTGAAAACGGATTGGTGGAAATTGTAGAATTGAAAGATCATCCGTGGTTTGTAGGTGTTCAATTTCACCCTGAATATAAAAGTACAGTTGTTAATCCTCACCCGCTTTTTCAAGGATTTGTAAAAGCAGCTATCGTGGCTACTAAAAAGGGTAAATAATATTTAATATGGACAAGAATACGATAATTGGTTTTTTATTAATTGGAGCCCTTTTAATAGGGTTTTCAATGTATAATTCAGACGACGAAACAGCAAAGCCTGCTCTTACAAAAACAGAAGTTCCGGCAGCGAAAAAGGAAGTAGCGAAGGTTGACGCTCCAATGGCATTGACAAAAGGTGATAGCTCTTTAGAAGTTGATTCTGTGCGCACGCTTATTGAATTGGAAACTTTGAAAAAAGATTTTGGTTTATTCTATCAAGCCACCAAAGGAACGCAAGAAGAGTTGATGGTAGAGAATGATAAATTGAAAATTTGGTTTTCTAACAAAGGTGGCTATATAGCTAAAGTGGAACTGAAAGGTCACCACACTTTTGCAGATAGATTAACGAAGAAAAATGATTTGAATTTATTCATTAAAGATTCATCTTATTATCAGTTAAACTTTAACCATATCAATAAGAAGTTTAACACAAGAGATTTCTATTTTATTTCTTCTAAAACTGCAGGAAATGACAGTGTGACTGCAGTATCATTTAAATTGATTGCAGAGAACAATCCGAGTAAATTTATTGAGTTTCAATATTTGATTCCTGCGTCAGGATATAAACTCGATTTCAACATCAATATTTCTGGCTTAGAGCGCGAAATTTCAGGCACAGATAAAGGTCTTACTTTCGAATGGCAGCAGTTTACACCTAAACAAGAAAAAATCATTTCTGAGGAAAGAAAAGTAGCTTCTGTTTTCTATTACGACAATGAGGAGGAAGAGGATGATTATATTAGTGAAGGCGCGCGTGATGAAATTGAAGAGTTACCTGCAAGTACAAAATGGGTGTCTTTAAAACAACAATTCTTTTCTTCTGCTTTCATTGCAAGTAAAGAAGCCATTAAAGGAGGAAAGGTTTCTTCTTATTTTGGAGAAGATGATACTACTTATGTGAAACGTTTAAAAGCTGAATTGCCAATACCAATCGCAGCAGCCGGATTAACCAGTAATAATTATTCTTTGTTTTTCGGACCAAACGAATATGATTTGTTAGAGTCATACAAAGTGAATCTTGAAGATGAAGTAAATTTAGGTTGGGGTATTTTTGGATGGGTGAACGATTACATCATGAAACCATTGTTCTCATTGTTTTATGGTTGGGGATTGTCAGCAGGTATTTGCATCATCTTATTAACCTTCGCTATTAAAATGATGTTGTTCCCAATTACCTATAAGAACTTTATGTCATCTGCTAAGATGCGCGTAATTAAACCAGAGTTGGATAAACTAAACGAACAAAATAAAAATGCCGATCCGTTGAAGAAACAACAAGCTACGATGGAGCTGTATAAAAAGACTGGCGTAAATCCAATGGCGGGATGTATTCCTGCCTTGTTGCAAATGCCTATTTTGTATGCCTTGTATCGTTTGTTTCCCTCTTTGATGGAGTTGCGTCAAGAACCATTCTTGTGGGCAGAAGATTTGTCTGCTTACGATTCTATTTATGAATTCGGATTTGAAGTGCCTATTTATGGAGATCACATTTCATTGTTCACCATATTAATGGCTATCTCTTTGTTCTTCTATACAAAGTACACACAACAAATGACTCCAAGTGCAGCATCAACAGGCGGCGGAGAAATGCAACAAGCTATTCAAAAGCAAATGAAAATCATGATGAACATCATGCCTTTCTTAATGTTGTTTTTCTTTAATAATGTAGCTGCAGGCTTAACCTTCTACTATTTCTTAGCGAACGTTATTACCATTATGCAAGCTATTGTGATTAAAAAATTCTTCATCAATGAAGAAGCTATCCTTGCAAAAATTGAAGAGCACAAGCAAAAGCCGGTGACCAAATCGCGCTTCCAACGAAAATTAGAAGAGTTGCAACAACAGCAACAGAAAAAAAGATAATTCTTATCTTGCAGAGGAATCCAACAATGGGTTCCTCTGTTTGTTTATGGAACAAGGCAAAATTCACACTTTTATTGAAGAAGGTATCGGATGGATTAAATTCTATCATCCTAAAGGCAATTCACTTCCTTCTGTATTACTAAATGAAATAGCGAGAGCGATTCATTTATATGATAAAGATGCATCTGTTAGGGTTATAGCAATCGCTAGCGAAGGCGCTAGTGCTTTCTGTGCTGGCGCATCATTCGATGAATTACTCAGTATTAAAAACGAAAGCGAAGGAAAGAATTTCTTCAGCGGTTTCGCAAAAGTGATATTGGCGATGAAAGAATCGTCGAAGTTTGTTGTTGTTCGCATACATGGCAAAGCTATTGGAGGAGGTGTGGGAATAGCGGCAGCGGCCGATTATTCATTTGCAATGAATACATCTTCTATAAAGTTATCTGAATTAAGTCTTGGTATCGGACCATTTGTAATCGGTCCGGCAGTAGAAAGAAAAATCGGCTTGGCTGCTTTTTCAGAACTATCTATTAATGCTACAGAATGGAAGACCGCGCAATGGGCGCATCAAAAAGGATTGTTTACTTCTATGCATGATTCAGAAGAATTAATGGATGTAGAGCTCAATAAGCTATTGAATGCTCTTGCATCATCATCATCCGAAGCCATGCATAAAATGAAACAAATGTTTTGGGAAGGAACTGCGCATTGGAATACCCTGTTATATGAAAGAGCAGCAGTTAGCGGCGCGCTGGTATTATCAAACAAAACAAAAGAGATATTGTCTCAACTTAAAAAAGCAAACTAATGAATGTTGTTGTTACTGGAGCAAGTAGTGGAATAGGCTACGAAATAGTAAAGGAGTTGGTAAGGGCTAATGTGCATACTATATATGCTATAAGCAGAAATAGAAATCAACTCGATGCATTAAAAGAAGAATGCAAATCTATAGGTAATACCGAAGTGATTGTACTTCCCATCGATTTGTGTGAGATCAATACCATGGATTTAAATAGTGTTATTAATAATGAAACAATAGACATCATTATTAATA
>CAMBXP010000100.1 GCA_945871895.1 Chryseobacterium gleum
GTTCGTGCTGGTTGGCTGGGCGATTTATCCGCTTGGATATATTTTAGGAACAGATGGAGGATTATTCGGAATTCAATTAGTTTCCGACCCAGCTGCTGCTGCTCATTCAATGGATATTGTTTACAACATTGCAGATGCGATTAATAAAATTGGTTTTGGCTTAGTAATTTATTCGCTTTCAAGAGCTGAGGAATAATTAACCAGCCAATAACAGCGGCTGCAAGAAATTGGCGGTTCATTGGTTAAATGAACATGTTTGATCGTGATATGACGGATTAATTGGTGGAAGAGACTTTTCGTTTTCGAAACCATCAACTTCTTGCAGCCGCTTTACGTTATGGGTAAGTTTAAGTAACGCCAGGCGAAAAAGAGGACAATAAAGAGCCAAAAATGAAAATAAAAATGAAAAATACAATCTTAGCCACAGCACTTTTTCGACAATTGTAAAAAAATATTTCCTTTGAATAATTTATAAATTGGACAAAGAGATATTGACCTCATCATTGAAAGGGCATAGGAATATAGAACTCCTTTTGAAGCTATTGAAATGCAATTAAATTTTTATGAAGCTCAAGTGATTTCATTGATGAGAAGAGAATTAAAACGTAGCAGTTTTAACTTGTAGCGAAAGAGAGTAAATAGCGGCATTAGTAAAAAGCATTTACAAAAAAGGAACTTTGAAATTGCGCGGTTTAAATGCCAGCAAACCAAAATCGATTTCCTTAAATAAAATAAGTAAGCGGTAAATGAATTCGAATTTTGATACAGATTTTAAAACGATATTAGGAAAGCTGGATCAGATAGACCCGATAAAATATGGAAGCAGCCGTAACTATATACATGGCGCAGTAACCTATTTGTCGCCCTACATATCAAGAGGTGTTATTAGCGCTAAACAAGTTTTGGAAAGTGTTTTAAAAAAAGGGTATAAAGTTTCGCAGATAGAATCTTTTGTAAAGGAATTGTGTTGGCGTGATTATTTTCAAAGAGTGGCACAGGTAAAAAATTTAGATATAGCTATTAAGCAAGAACAAACGCCCATAGCTAATAATGAAATTTCTTCGTTAATAGTAAACGCTGCAACCGGAATTGAAGGTATTGATAATGCTATCAAACAATTATACCAAACCGGTTATATGCACAATCACTGCAGAATGTACACTGCTTCCTTGGCGTGTAATATTGCAAAATCGCATTGGTATCATCCTGCCCAATGGATGTATTATCATTTGTTAGATGGCGATTGGGCAAGCAATGCTTGCAGCTGGCAGTGGGTTGCCGGCGCTAACAGTAG
The DNA here is from genome assembly GCA_945871895.1 of Chryseobacterium gleum. GTDB lineage: Bacteria > Bacteroidota > Bacteroidia > Flavobacteriales_C > JAHEZL01. The sequence goes on from CAMBXP010000100.1 coordinate 1,295, forward strand.
TAAAAAATATTACACCAATCAGGAAAACATCAACAAATATACTCGCACAAATCAACGGAACACTTATCTGGATAAAAGTTATGAAGAGATTGAAGCCATGCCATCACCAACAGCATTAATGGATACACAAAAATTTATTCTTTCATTGCATTTGCCAGAAACATCTCACATACTATTTACTCCCGGACTACCTACATTCATTTATAATTATTACAATCTCGATCCGCTGTGGCATAAGGATGAACGCGGCAATAGAATCTTATTGATTGAGCCCGATTTTTTTGCAAAATATCCTGTGAGTCAAAAATGTATCAACTTTATGTTGGCACTAAGTGAACATATAAAAGATATTCAGATTTATACAGGTTCGTTTCAGTCATTCACCCGACAATATAAAGCCACAACTATTTATTACAAAGAGCATCCGCTCAACAATGGTTACACAGGAAAACAAGAAGATAGAGATTGGATAACAGAAGAAGTTACAGGATATTACCCTTCGTTTTTTGCTTTTTGGAAAAAAGCTGAAAAGCATCTAACAGTAAAATAGTATGATTAAAAATAGTAGCATAGGAATTATATTTCCGCATCAGTTATTTGAACAAAATATTGTTATTTCTAAATGCGATACAATTTATTTGGTGGAAGAGCATCTGTTCTTTAGGCAATACAATTTTCACAAACAAAAAATTGCTTTTCACAGAGCAAGCATAAAATTTTATGAGAGCTTTCTGATATCCAAAAACATAAAAGTGGTCTATATAGATTCCTTTAATGAATTAAACGATGTGCGTAATTTGATTAAGTTTTTACATTCAATTGGCGAAAATAATATTGAATATATCGATACAACTGACTACTTATTGGAACGCAGAATGGAAAAGGCATGTAAATGTTATTCCATCCATTTAAATAAAAATAGATCACCCCTATTTTTAAATACCCCTGAAGAATTAGCAACATGCTTTGCTGAAAAGAGAAGAATGTTTCAAACCGATTTTTATAAGCAGCAGCGTATTAGTAGAAATATATTGTTGGAAAAAGATAAAAAACCACTTGGAGGTAAATGGACCTTTGATGATGAAAATCGTTTGAAATATCCCAAAGGAAAAACACCTCCAAAAATTGCATCTTTAAAACCCAACAATTTCTATACAGAAGCTATTACTTACACCCACAAATATTTTCCAGATAATTATGGTAAACTAAATGCGGATTCTATATATCCAACCACATTTATTGAAAGTAAAAAATGGTTGCACGATTTTTTTAAATTACGATTTTCGGAATTTGGTGTGTATGAAGATGCTATCGTTAAGGATGAAAGCATTTTGCATCACAGTGTTTTAGCACCTATTCTAAATGTAGGTTTGATAACGCCTCAGTTTATAATTGATGAAACATTACAATATGCAAGCAATCACGAAATACCATTAAATTCTTTAGAAGGTTTCATCAGGCAGATTATTGGGTGGCGAGAGTTTATAAGAGCAGTTTATGAAATAAAAGGAATAGAAGAACGAACAAAAAATTATTGGGGATTTACACGAAAAATTCCTGCATCATTTTGGAACGGAACAACAGGAATTGAGCCTATTGATAGTACCATTAAAAAGGTTTTAGAAACGGGTTATTGTCATCACATTGAAAGGCTAATGGTGTTAGGAAACTTCATGTTGTTGTGCGAATTTGACCCTGATGAAGTTTATCTATGGTTTATGGAACTGTTTATTGATGCCTACGATTGGGTGATGGTACCCAATGTTTACGGCATGAGCCAGTTTGCAGATGGGGGGTTAATGGCAACCAAACCTTATATAAGTGGCAGCAACTATATTATGAAAATGAGTGATTATAAAAAAGGAGCATGGCAAAATGTTTGGGATGGATTATTTTGGCGATTTATGCACACCCACAGAACGTTTTTTTTACAAAATCCAAGATTGGGAATGTTGGTAAGAACTTTTGATAAAATGCCTGATGAAAAGAAAAATTTACATTTAAAAAATGCTGAAGAATTTTTATTAAAATTATGATCAGAAAAAAACCCTGGAATCGTATCAATCTGCCTGTTTATAGTATAAGTAGCCGGTTTGAAAATATCTACAATATGAATATCTGCACTTATACATCTGCCGTTAGTATGAAGCCTAAACAAATAATGGTAGCTATTTATAATCATACAAAAACCATTGAAATTGTAAATAATTCGCCGAAATTTGTTTTGCAATTATTGGCAGCTAATCAATACCGAATGGTAGATTTGCTTGGTAAAAAAAGCGGCAAAAATATTGATAAAATTAGTCGCTTAGGAAAAAGAGAATTGATTGCTGAATGGAATGGATATAAAATATTGAAAGACGCTTTAGCTCTTACTGAGTTAAAGGTAGAGAATACAATGCAAGCTGGAGACCATAAATTATTTTTATGCACTGTGATTGATTATAAAAACCTGAATGATGGAGATGCATTAACCTTAGATGATTTGCGAGAGCATCGATTAATTCGTATCTGAATTTATGAATAAGGTAATTATAGAAAGCACCCTTATTAAATTAAAAACGACGGAAAGCTGCCAGATTATTTCTTCAAAAAATAGGGTCAGAGACCAGGTTTCAGTTATTAATTGTACATCACATTATTTTACTAGAACTGAGTAAACAAATACCTAACACCACCTCAATTTGCATATACCCGTCAAAAAGCAAACTGTTTTTCCCTTACTTAACATTAAACTGTATATTTGTGTGAATGCCGAAACTTTATATCATAGCGGGACCAAATGGAGCAGGAAAAACAACTGCTTCTTATACAATTTTTCCCGAAATATTTAATTGCAATGAATTTGTAAATGCTGATGAAATAGCAAAAGGTTTATCTCCCTTTAATCAAGAAAGTGTTGCGATTAAAGCAGGTAAATTAATGCTTCAAAGAATAGACGAACTCATTGAAAATAAAATTTCATTCGCCTTCGAAACAACTTTATCTACTCGGTCATACACTTCATTCGTCAAAAAAGCGAAAGAACTAGGCTATGAGGTCATCCTTACTTTTCTCTATTTAAATTCAGCCGAATTAGCTATTAACAGGGTAAAAAGAAGAGTTAATGAAGGAGGGCACAACATTCCGGTTGAAATAATTAAAAGACGGTACCAAAAAGGATTACTGAATTTCTTTAAACTCTATCAACCCATAGTTAGTAAATGGGTATTGATAGATAATTCAAATGGAATCCTTCAAATGATTTGCGAAGGAGCAGGAAATGAATTAAATTGCAGTAACGAAGTAGCTTGGGCTAAAATTAAATCTGAATACTATGAGCACTAAAGAAGAATTGCAAGATTTCAGAGAAAAACTAATAAAAGGAATGTCCTTAAGCTTTCAACGATTGTTAGAATTCAAAAAACAAAAAAACAGTCCGCTTGTAATCTCAAAAGACGGAAAAGTAGTTGAAGTTTCAGTGGAAGAATATTTGAAAAGCGAGTAAGCTTTTAATTACGTAGATTATCAGCTGCCGCACTTGTTTTTAATTCCAGATATGCTGTCAAACAAGCATTATTCCTTACTTTAGTGCTAAGGAAAACAACAAGCAATGACCAAAGAATTACCTATCGCCATCGACATCATTACAAAAGGAGGCATACTGCTCTACCCTACCGATACCGTTTACGGACTGGGTTGTGATGCGCGTGACGAAAAGGCAATTGAAAGAATAGCTAAATTAAAGAACCGCGCGACCAATAAAAGTTATATTATTTTAGTTAATTCAACAGAGGATTTGAAAGATATTTTAGAAGATTATAAAGATGAGTGGTTTGCCAAAATTCCTACAGATCGACCGACCACTGTGATTTATCCCAAAACCAAAAACTTGCCCAAAGCAGTATTGGCTGAAGATGGATCTGTGGCTATTCGCATCATCAATCATCCTTTTTGCAATGCTTTACTAAAAGAAATAAAAAGACCTTTAGTTTCCACGTCCGCCAACATTAGTGGCGAACCTTCTCCTTCTACCTTCACAGATATTAGAGCTTCTATTTTGCAGGGGGTAGATTATGTAGTAAATTTGCCCGCCGCTCAAGATAGAGTGGCCGAACCATCGAGAATAGTTAAGATTACGCAAGATGGCGAATTTATTACACTAAGAGATTGAAACAACATTTACAACATAAAGTATTTTCGGCCGTGATGCAGGCCGCTGCAGAGCTTAAAGTTAATGCTTTTGTGATTGGTGGTTTCGTGCGCGATTTGTATTTAGAACGTCCGTCGAAAGACATTGATATCGTTGTTGAAGGAAGTGGAATTGAACTGGCACAGCGCACAGCAAAAAACTTAGGCATTAGAAACGTAAACACCTTTAAATCTTTTGGCACTGCTCAATTTCATTTCGAGGAATGGGATGTAGAATTTGTGGGCGCACGCAAAGAAAGTTACCGTGCCGATTCGCGCAAGCCTATTGTAGAAGATGGCACTATCAAAGAAGATCAAGATAGAAGAGATTTTACCATCAATGCATTGGCTCTTTCTTTAAACCAAGAAAATTTTGGAGAACTCATCGACCCTTTTGACGGCATGAGCGATTTAAACAACAGAATATTACGCACTCCATTAGAACCCGAAATCACCTTTAGCGACGACCCTTTGCGCATGATGCGTGGAATTCGTTTTGCATCACAATTAGATTTCACTCTAACTCGTGAAGCTTACGATGCCATTGCAAAAAACAAAGAAAGAATCAAAATTGTATCTACCGAAAGAGTCACTGACGAATTGAATAAAATCATTTTGTCACCTGTGCCTTCTGTAGGATTTAAATTACTTTTCGATACAGGCTTGCTACACCTTATTTTTCCTGAAATGGCCAAATTACATGGTGTACAAATTATTGATGGAAAAGGGCACAAAGACAATTTTTACCACACCATAAAAGTGCTTGACAATATTTCTGTTAACACTAAAGATTTATGGTTGCGTTGGGCTGCAATTTTGCATGACATTGCGAAACCGGCGACGCAGCGCTATTACAAAGAACAAGGCTGGACTTTTCACGGTCACGAATTCAAGGGAAGTAAGATGGTTCCTGGTATTTTCACGAATTTAAAATTGCCTTTGAATGAAAAAATGAAGTATGTGCAGAAGTTGGTTTTGTTACATCTTCGTCCGATTGCCCTTGTAAAAGAAACAGTTACCGACTCTGCCATTCGACGATTGCTTTTTGATGCAGGAGAAGACATAGATGATTTAATGATTTTGTGCGATGCTGATATCACCTCAAAAAACAAAGAGAAAGTTGAAAAGTACATGAAGAACTTTCAAATTGTAAGAAATAAATTAAAAGAAGTTGAGGAAAAAGATTCACTTAGAAACTGGAAACCGCCTGTAACTGGTGAAGACATTATGCAAGCGTTTAATATGAGTCCGGGGAAACAAATTGGAATTATTAAAGACGCCATCACCGAAGCAATTTTAGAAGGTGTTATAAAAAATGATAGAAAAGAAGCGCTTGATTTTATGATTTTAAAAGGAAAAGAACTAGGTTTGACATCGAAATAAAAACTTAACCATGAAGGCTATTACTTATAGAGTTACTCCCGAAAAAGAAATCGACGGAGAAGAAATTTACAGAGACATCACGATCACAGAAGATCAATCTTTTGAAGATTTACATTACGCTATTTTAGATGCATACGAAATCACTCCAGGTGAAATGGCAAGCTTCTTTTTAAGCGATGATGATTGGAACAAAGGCGTTGAAATTACTTTGTTCGATATGAAAGTTAAAGAACACGAAGTAGTAAACTTGGTAATGAGCGATGTGAACATTAGTAAAGTAACTACTGAAGGCGTAGACAATTTAATTTATGTGTACGATTTCTTGACCTACCAAACTTTTCATGTTACCAAAACCAAAGAAGCTAAACCTAAAAAAGGAGAAATTTATCCTTTGTGCGTTGCGCTTGCTGGAAGTTTGTTGACTGATGACGACGACGATTTCAAAAGTGAATTTGAAGACGATTACGATATGGCTGGCGGCGGCGAAGACGATGAATTTGGTGGCAGCTTTGAAGGCGAAGAAGATTTTGCTGGTGGAGATGATGATTTCTCATTTGAATCTGATAATTTCGACAACATTGACGACCACGATTTATAGAATACATTTACCAATTAGACAATAGTTCCTTCGGGGCCCGTCAGCTGACGGGCCCCGAAGGAACTATTTTCCTTTACTTCAAACCCTACTTCTTTGTCGGAAAACAAAAAACATCTCATAGTGATTGCTGGTCCTACGGCGATTGGTAAATCACAATTAGCTATTGATTTAGCCCACGAATTTTCTTGCGAAATACTATCTGCCGACTCTAGGCAATTCTACCGCGAAATAAGTATTGGCACAGCCAAACCAGCAGAGGAGGAAATGCAATGCATTCCACATCACTTTATAAATAATCTTTCCATCAACGAATATTTTAGTGTAGGAGACTTCGAAAAAGAAGCACTAAAAGTTATTGAAAAGTTGCATCAAAAAAACGATGTCGCCATTATGGTGGGTGGATCGGGATTGTATATCAACGGTGTTATTTACGGCTTTGATGAACTTCCGCCGAGCGATGAAAAAACACGAACTTTTTTAGAAGAACAATTTCAATTGCATGGCATAGAATGGCTGCAAAATAAATTGCACGAATTAGATGAAGTTACATTTCATAAAATAGATAAAGGCAATCATCACCGCATGATGCGTGCTATTGAAGTAAGCATGGTTACTGGTGAGCCCTACTCTCTTTTGCTACAAAAAAAAGCAAAACCCCGGCCATTCGAAACCATATTTATTGTGCTCAATACCGAAAGAGAAAAATTGTACAATAAGATTAATTCTCGTGTAGATTTGATGATGAAAAACGGACTACTTGAAGAAGTAAAAGGATTAACAGAACATCAACAAAACAATGCGCTAAACACAGTAGGATACAAAGAATTATTTGAATACCTAAAGGGCTCTTGTACCTTAGACTTTGCTATTGATAAAATCAAACAAAACAGCAGAAATTACGCGAAACGGCAAATCACCTGGTTTAAGAAAAACGAAGAAGCGCGCTGGTTTGAACCGACACAAAAAGAAGAAATTGTAAAATTCATCAAGGAATCTTTAGCGTAGAGACGGAAGATTTTCCGTCTCAAATTGTGGTTGGTTTTCCTGCCTTGAGACAAAAAATCTTCCTTGTCAGCACAGCAGAATTAAATGTTGATGGATGTGAATTCTGCATTAGAAAAAGACTTTGATTTAGGTTTAAGCAGAATTAAAGCCAAAACCGAAAAATAGTCGTTTTAAAATAAAAAATTAAATATTGACAAGAGGTCACTTATCATTCATCAGTGACCTTTTTTTATGCTTTAAAACTCACTTTATTAACAAGTTAATAAAAGATAATACTTGACTTATTAACCTTAGTAGTCTATTTTCGCGCCGCGCAATCAATTACAATGCACTCTTTTGGGAAAGGAGTAAATTTTATTTTACTATGAAAAAACTACTAATACTGGGACTGTCACTGAGCCTTTTCATTAATGCACAAGCACAAGATGTTACCTACACCACAGCAGATATTGTTGCTGGCGTAGTTTCAGGCTCCACCACAGCCACTTTAACAAAATCGGGATATTCTTTAACCATCACCAAAACTGGCGGTTCAACCAATCCGGTTCATGGCATATATCCTAATAGTACTCCATTAAATACTTTACCTGTCGATCCAGTAAACAACATTGAAGGTTTACACATTGGAAGAACATGGGGAGCAAATGGAACGGGATGGATAGATGCTCACGGACAATTGAGAAGTGAGGACTACGAATTCGATTTTTCTCAAGATTTAGATAAATTCACTTTCCTTATTGGCGCCCTCAACGACAACACCGATGGAATTGAGAAATTAAGAATTGTTGATATTCAAAATGGCGGCGTGAGTGTACTTGGTTCTTGTACATTTAGCATTAGAGTAGATTTTGATGTTTGGGAATCAGATTCAATTGTATTCAATCAAACCACCAGAGACATTGAAGGACAAGGGTTTCCAAAAGCCAATGGATGGAATGAATCATCGGTGGTTACTATAGAATGTAGCGTTTCTTTTGATAAAATTATTTTCCAAAGATTAGATTACGAAAACGACCGTGCCGATGTTAATGCAGGCGGAGAAAACTATACCAACGGATTAACCATCACAGGCTTTGCGGCTTATCTTGCCCAACCCGAAATTGACGTGCAAGGAAATCAACTAAGTATTGTAGATGGTGATGTTACACCTACTGGAACCGACAGCACTCACTTTGGAAATGTGTCTATCGTTTCAACTAAAACCGTTACCTACTGGATTCACAATACAGGAACTGGTGTGTTATCACTAACCGGAATTACGCCTATTACTATTTCGGGCTCAGGTGATTTTACTGTTTCGCAAGCTGCCGACAACACAATAGAGCAAGGTGACAGCACAAGTTTCACGGTCACTTTCGACCCAAGTTCATTAGGAACAAAAACAGCCGTTGTTTCAATAGCCAATGACGATAGCGACGAAAATCCTTATACCTTCACTGTACATGCTGTGGCCATAAACAGCAATCCTGTTGCGGTTACAGATAACAAAAGTACCAACGAAGGTGTTTGTGTTAATATTGATGTGCAAATTAATGATAGTGACCCTGAGGCTGAAGTATTAACTACTTCAATTATCGACAACGCAAACCATGGAACAGCTACTTTATTAAACAGCGATTCTTTGCAGTATTGCCCTAACAATAATTACAACGGGAAAGACACCATTCTTTATCAAATTTGCGACCCTCATGGCGCTTGCGATATCGATACTGTTTTCATTACCGTAAACCCAGTGAACGACGACCCCATTGCTGATACTGATTACAAAACTACCAATGAAGATGTTTGTGTAAACATTGATGTGCAAGTGAACGACGCCGACCCTGATGGTGATGCTCTAACCACTTCTATTATCGACAATGGAAACCATGGCACAGCTTCTTTATTAAATGCCGATTCTTTATCTTATTGCCCTAGCAGCGGTTACAATGGAAACGACACAATTCTTTACCAAAT
>CAMBXP010000101.1 GCA_945871895.1 Chryseobacterium gleum
TTAGTCCGATAAGACCAAATAAGTCTAATCGGACTTTTTTTTATTTCTTCCATTTGCACCATAACAATTTAAAACTTTTAAAAATGGATGCAATTATCTTCACAAAAGACCAGTTCACAGATCTAATGAGCAAATTAGACACTATTCAATCTCAAATTTCTATCAAGGCAGACCCTAAGAAAGAAACCTTTTGAGACAATCAAGAATTTCTATTATTGATGAAAATTTCAAAACGTACAGCTCAAACCTGGAGAGACGAAGGCAAAATTTCATTCAGTCAAGTAGGAAACAAAATCTACTACAAACTTTCTGATGTTGAAAAGCTATTGCAAGAGCATTACAACAAATCATTTAAAGGACGATAGTATGAGCAGCTGCAACGGAACTTGTGAGTTTTGCGATTGCAAAACTCACAAAAATGAGAACCAACAACTGCCAACCAACAACTATCAACTTTAAACTATGGTAACAATATTCAAGAATTTCAAAGAAGTTGTAGAACACAAAACAATTGCAACAATTTTGGAGGAAATTAAAACCGGAAAGTACAAACCCGGCATAATTTACTTGCGTAAATCTTTATCTGAAAAAAAAGAAGAAGCATACAACAAAGCCAAAAAATCACTTCCAGCATTCACACCTTCAGGAAAATTTGTTGGTGGTCGTAAATTGGAATTCCTAACAGAGTATTCAAAGTTTATAATCTTAGACATCGACAAATTAAGTACAAACGATTTACAAAAATCAAAAAGTATAGCTGCACAAAGTGAGTTTACTTATGCGTGTTTTATTAGTCCTTCTGGAAACGGTTTAAAAATTTTAGTAAAAATAGAAACGCCAAAAACCGAACATAAAGAAACGTTCCTAAAAGTTCAAGCTTATTACGAGAATATTTTAAAACTAGAAATCGACAAATCAGGAAAAGATTTAACGAGGTTATGCTTTTATTCCTGGGATGAAAATCTATATCTGAACGAGAACGCTTCCACATTTGTCACATCGAACGAAGTTGCGATGCCTTTGATTGAAACACAGCCAGAACCTAAAGCCAAAATCTCTGAACCTATTTTAGATTACGATGCTATTTACAACCACTGCATAAAATTCACTGAAAAAAAAGTACAATTTGTGAATGGTAGTCGCAACGTATTCGTACACCAATTGGCGTGTAACCTAAATCGAAAAGGAGTAGCATTGCAAGAAGCACTAGGATATATTTTAACCGATTTTGGATATGATGAAAAAGAAGTAACACAAGCTGTCAACAGTGCTTACGGAAATATTCACGAGTTTGGAAAGAACGAGAAATTTGAACAACCAAACAAATCAAAAAAGAAAGATAATTTTTCAATTACAGATACTACTGAAGACGACGACGAAGACAAACCAAAACCAACGCAAATAGACCGTTTAGAGCTGTTTTTATCAACAAGATATGTATTTCGTCATAATATCGTTTCTGGCAAATTAGAGTTTCAATATTTCGGTAAAAAGAAATGGAATGTGATGAATGACTTTATAGAAAATTCAATGCTTCGCGAATGTCTAAAAGGAAGAATTAAAACAAACCTGTCATCATTAAGAAACTTATTGTATTCTGATTTTTGTGAGCTGTTCAATCCATTTGAAGATTACTTTTTTAATTTACCAACCTATGATGAAAAGACCGATTACATAACAGAATTAGCAAATACAATAACAACTACAAAACAAGACCTTTGGCAGCAATGTTTTAAAAAGTGGTTAGTGGCTATGGTGGGTTGTGTTCTTGATGATAAAGTAATCAATCACACCGTTATTGTCTTTAGTGGCAAACAAGGATTAGGAAAAACAACTTGGGTGGAGAAGCTAGTTCCCAAACAATTGAAAGAATATCTATTTTCCGGAACCATAAACCCAAACAATAAAGATACGTTGGTACAACTAGCGGAATGTATGTTAATCAACTTGGACGAATTAGAAAACTTAAACCGTTCTGAAATAGGATCACTAAAAGAAATCATTACCAAAACCCAAATCAGAATGAGAAAAGCCTACGGTCACAACAACGAAACTATGCCAAGACGCGCATCATTTGCCGGAAGTGTTAACACAGCTCAGTTCTTAAACGACAGTACAGGAAGCAGAAGGTTTCTTTGTTTTGAGTTGGAAGGCATAAAATACCAGCACGATGTAGATATTAATATGGCATTTTCACAAGCTTTGTTTCTTTTCAAAAGTGGTTTTAGATTTTGGTTTGACCAGGAAGAAATCAAGAACATTACAGCCAATAATGAACAGTATCAGTTACACAGCCCAGAAGAAGAATTATTATTAACTTGGTTTGAACCTTGCGAAAGAGGAAAGGCTAATGTTTTCCTAAATGCTTCTCAAATAGCAGCCAAACTGGCTGAAAAAGCTAAAATAAACATTACAGACGGAACAGTCAACAAATTAGGAAAAGCACTCAAGAAACATAATTTTATTCGTTTTAACACAAAAAATGGTTATGTGTATGCACTCAACGAGTTTAGTTATGAAGAAGTTGATAATAAAAATAAGGAACTAAAAGAATAAGTTCAACAGATAAAAATTAAGGGTGCAATTTGCACCTTTTTTTATTGTTTTGAATTGATAAGATTGATAACCAAATTTTGCCATAAACAGTTGAAGTTTTTTTCTTTAAAAATAATCAAGACATAATAATATAAATTAACGCAATTCAATAAATCAATACAATCAGTTTGCATCAAAATAACCAAATAAATCAGTTTTTTATAAAACCATAAAATAAAAAAATGTTTACCTCATTTTTTGCTTATCAATCTTATCAATTCATTCTAAAGCATCAAAAAGCAAATAAATGAACTTATGATTATTGTCAATTAAATAAAATTCCTATTTTTACACCAGTGAAATTTTTAAATATCATATTATCAATTTATTTAGTAGCACTTTCGTGTTTGCCTTGTGCAGATATGGAAGTCAATAGTCTTGCCCATTCTTCATCAGAAGTTGTGGCAAACCACGATAAACATTCCCACGATAAAGAAAACGATTTGTGTCCACCTTTTTGTGTTTGTAATTGTTGTGGAACACAAATCTTAAATTTCAATCAAGAAATTACATTTGAGTTTAGAAAAGTTTTTACAGAAATTACTACTCAAATTCCAACTTATAAATCCATACTTACTTCTAATTTCTACGGAAGTATTTGGCAACCACCTCAATTAGCATAATGAAGCCCGAGTAATTTCGGGTTAGAAAGTTGTGACCTTTTCACAAATAATAGCAAAAGCAATTTTGCTAATCTTCTAATTCATTATACCATTTCAATGTTAGACAAAATCATACAATTCAGTATCAAGAATAAGTTTATAATACTCTTATTTACTTTAGTTCTAGTAGCTTGGGGAAGCTATTCTATAAAAAATCTACCACTCGATGCGTTGCCTGACGTGACTAATAATCAGGTACAAATTATTACAACTGCTCCAACTTTAGCTAGTCAAGAAGTCGAGCAGTTAATTACCTATCCTTTAGAACAATCGGTAAAGACTATTCCAAAAGTAATTGAATTACGAAGTATTTCTCGTTTCGGATTATCGGTTGTTACTGTAGTTTTCAAAGACGATGTTGATATTTTTTGGGCAAGAGAACAAATATTTCAACGCCTTCAAGAAGCAAAAGAAAATATCCCTGTCTATGCAGGTACTCCAGGTTTAGCACCTATCTCAACAGGATTGGGAGAAATTTATCAATATGATGTCTATGCTAAAAAAGGCTATGAAGACAAATATGATGCAATTAAATTACGAACCATTCAAGATTGGATTATCATTCCGCAATTACAAGGCATTGAAGGTGTTGCCGAAGTCAGCACTTGGGGTGGAAAATTAAAACAATATGAAATTGCAGTCAATCCAAATACATTAAACAGTTTGGGTGTAACTATTACAGAAATCTTTGATGCACTAGAAAAAAACAATCAAAATACCGGTGGTGCATACATCGAAAAAGACCAATACGCTTACTTCATTCGTGGTGTGGGAATGGCAACAGGGATTAAAGATTTAGAAAACGTAGTAGTCAAAAACAGGAATGGAGCACCAGTGTTAATTCGTGATGTCGCTACAGTCCGAGAAGGCATTGCACTACGATATGGTGCTTCTACAAAAGATGGTAAAGGAGAAATTGTTTGTGGATTAGCATTAATGTTAAAAGGCGAAAATTCCAGTGCTGTGGTAGATCGAGTGAAAGAAAAAATGGCTCAGATAAACAAAACACTTCCAGAAGGAGTGGTTGCAGAAGCATTCATTGACAGGGGTAAATTAGTAGATAATGCCATAGGAACAGTTACTAAAAACCTATTGGAAGGAGCATTAATAGTAATTTTTGTATTGATATTATTTTTAGGTAATCTTCGAGCAGGGTTAATTGTAGCATCGGTAATTCCACTATCGATGCTTTTTGCAGTAATCTTAATGAACTATTTTGGCGTAAGTGGAAACCTAATGAGTTTAGGCGCAATCGATTTTGGTATCATAGTCGATGGGGCAGTTATTATTGTAGAAGCCACAATGCACCATTTGCAAAAACTCAATCGACAAAAAGATTTAACCCAAGCAGAAATGGATAGCGAAGTTTATAAATCGGCTTCAAAAATTCGTAATAGTGCCGCTTTTGGCGAAATTATTATCTTAATTGTTTATTTACCAATATTAGCACTAGTCGGCACAGAAGGAAAAATGTTTAAACCAATGGCAATGACAGTAGGTTTTGCAGTAATCGGAGCATTCATTTTGTCATTAACTTATGTGCCAATGATGAGTGCAATGTTCTTATCAAAAAACACCGAACACAAACCCAACTTTAGCGATAAAATGATGGCGTGGTTCGAAAAAATTTACACACCGTTTTTAGATAAAGCGTTACGTTTCAAAAAAGCAGTTTTAGCCATTTCGTTAGCACTATTTGTTTTTGCAGTTATTGTTTTTCAAAATATGGGTGGCGAATTTATTCCAACCATCGAAGAAGGAGATTTGGCAATCAATGCAACTATTATGACAGGAAGTTCGCTCTCGCAAATGGTGGAAACCACAACCAAATACGAAAAAATATTAAAAGCAAAGTTCCCAGAAATTAAAACTATTGTTACTAAAATTGGAAGCGGAGAAATTCCAACCGACCCAATGCCAATAGAAAGTGGCGATTTAATTATTGTTTTAAAAGACAAATCAGAATGGACATCTGCTGACAATTGGGAAGATTTAGCCAATTTGATGAAAGAAGAAATGGAAGCTATTCCTGGAGCGAATATCGAAATTTCTCAACCTATTCAAATGCGTTTCAACGAATTAATGACAGGAAGCCGAAGCGATATAGCCATTAAAATTTTTGGTGATGATTTAGAAGTTTTAGATACAAAAGCCAAAGAGTTAATTTCTAAAGTAAATAACATTGAAGGTGTAGGTGATTTAAAAGCCGATAAAGTAACTGGTTTACCACAAATCACAGTAAAATACGATTATAATAAGATTGCCTTATATGGATTAAATATTGCCGACATCAATCAAATTATACGTTCTTCATTTGCAGGAGAAAGCGCAGGGAAAATCTATGAAGAAAGCAAACGTTTTGATGTAGTAGTCCGCTTAAACAAAGACAATCGTAACGATATTACTGATGTGAGCAATTTATTTATCCCATTACCAAATGGACAACAAGTACCACTTTCGCAAGTGGCATCTATCGATTACGAGCAAGGTCCGGTACAAGTTTCTCGTGAAAATGGAAAACGTAGAATAACCGTGGGTTTAAATGTTCGTGGTCGTGATGTAAAAAGTGTTGTCGAAGAAATTCAACAAAAATTAGAAACCAGTTTTAAACTTCCTGCTGGGTATTATGTTACCTATGGCGGACAATTTGAAAATTTGGTGGAAGCCAACAAACGCCTTTCGGTAGCTTTACCAATCGCTTTAGGATTAATTATGGTTTTGCTGTTTTTCACTTTCAATAGTGTGAAACAAGCGGCGTTAATTTTCACAGCCATTCCATTATCAGCAATCGGTGGTGTTTTTGCACTTTGGTTACGAGGAATGCCATTTAGTATATCGGCAGGAATTGGTTTTATTGCTTTGTTTGGAATAGCAGTTTTAAACGGAATTGTCCTAATATCCTATTTCAACCAACTGAAATCAGAAGGAATAACCGACCCATTACAACGGGTTTTAATAGGTACAAAAACAAGATTAAGACCAGTATTAATGACTGCTGCTGTAGCTTCATTAGGATTTTTGCCAATGGCATTATCTACAAGTGGCGGAGCTGAAGTACAAAAACCATTAGCAACGGTAGTTATTGGTGGATTATTTTCGGCAACATTACTAACCTTAATCGTTTTACCAATTTTGTATTTATTATTTGAAAAGGGAATTAAAAGAAGAAAAAAAATGTCAAATCCAATTGTAACAATACTCGTTTTATTAATCAGCACATTTTCGTTTGCGCAAAACAGCCAAGCAATAACTTTAGAAAAAGCTATTGAAAAAGCCAAAGCGAATAACATAGATTTAAAAATTGCCGATAAAGAAATTGAAAAACAAACGCTTCTCAAGAAAACTGCGTTTCAAGTAGATCCTTTACAAGTACAATACCAAGGCGGACAATTTAATAGTGTTGATTACGACCACAATGTTTCTATTCAACAGTATTTTCCTATTGGTAAAATCACAAAAGCAAATCGCCAATTGCAAGAGGAATTAGCAAAATTGGCTGAAAAACGAAAAGCATTAACAGAATATGAAATTGAAAAAGCAGTATCATTAGCCTACTATCAATATTTATATGGTGTTTCTATTCAAAAACTAAATAATGAGTTATTTGAAATTTATTCCAAATTCCTTAAAAATGCAGAGCTTCGTTTTCAAACAGGAGAAAGTGGCAATATCGAAGTCATTAGTGCTAAAGCCAAATCGAAAGAAATCGAAACCCAAAAAGCACAGTTAGAATATGATTTGGTGGTTTATCAAAAGCAATTGCAATACTTTGTTCAAACGGATGAAAACATAGTTCCTGATGCTAATACACCATTGGAATATGCCAATCCATCAGATTTGAATAATGCTAAAGTGGAAGGATTAATAAACGATTATTACACACAGCAAATTTCAGTATATCAAAAGGAAGTTAATACATTTAGAGCAATGCGAACACCAAAACTAGGATTGGGTTATTTCGGGCAAACTATCGATACCAAATCCTATTTTCAAGGTTTTACAGCAGGTTTGCAAATTCCATTATTTGGTGGTGCAAATACAGCTAAAGCCAAAGCATCACAAATTAGTATGTCGCAATCGCAGTTAGAATTAGATAAAAGTAAACTGACTTTAAAATTGCAAAAAGAAGAATTACAAAATGAGTTCGAAAAACAGAAAAAGGCACTTGTATATTACCAAAACGAAGGCTTACAATATGCTGAACAAATTATTACCACAGCTCAAAAAAGTTATGCCAATGGCGATATGGGTTACTGGTCATACATTAGTTTTTTAAACCAAGCTATTGACATTAAAAAGCAAAATGCAGAAGCCGTTAATACTTACAATCAAAGTGCTATTCAATTGCAATTCCCATCATTCAACAACAATTAATATTCAACAATATGAAAAATACGATAATAAAAACAACTTCAAAAAGTATAAATAAAGGCTATTTATTACTTCTTGTTTCTTGCTTCTTTTTTCTAACTTCTTGTGGCGAAAAGAAAACCGAAGAAACCCACGAAGAAGAAAAGTCAGAAACCGAAGTAGCGTTAACCGAAGCACAATTTAAAACGGTTGGCATCGAAACTGGTAGTATAGAAATGAAAAATCTTAATACAGTAATCAAAGCTAATGGATATACGGCAGTTCCGCCACAAAATATGGCTAATATATCTACTTTAATTGGTGGTGTGGTAAAAGATATTTATGTGTTAGAAGGAACTTACGTTGCAAAAGGTAAAACTTTGGCAACCATTCAAAACCTCGAAGTTACAGAAATGCAGGAAGATTACAATTCCGCTATTGCTAACATTGAATACCTGCAATTAGAATACAATCGTCAAAAAACATTAAGCGATGAAAATGTAAATCCACGCAAAACATTTCAAGAAGTAAAATCAAAATTGGCAGTAGAAAGAGCAAGGGCACAAGCCGCTAAAAATAAACTACAAGCATTACACGTAAGTTTAAGCGGAAGTACTTCTTTAATTCCCATTGTTTCGCCAATAAGCGGCTATGTAGGTAAAATTAGTATAACCAAAGGCGCATTTGCAGAAACAGGAGTGACACTTTTTGAAGTAGTAGACAATAGCCAAATGCACTTGGATTTGAATGTTTTTGAAAAAGATTTAGGTAAAATTTCAGTAGGTCAAGAAGTCGATTTTGTTTTAACCAATCAATCCAATAAATCCATCAAAGGAAAAATATTCGGTATTAATAAATCCTTTTCTAATGAAAGTAAAACGGTAGCCGTTCACGCAAAAATAAATCCGAGTGATGCTAAAGATTTAATCTCAGGTATGTATGTAGCGGCTAATATTAATATCACAAATCAAACAGTTCAGGCATTGCCAAAAGAGGCGGTTGTTAGAAATGGAGACAAATATTACATTTACATTCAAGAAGAACATCAAGAAGAAGCACCAAAAGTAAAAAAAGAAGAGCATCAACATAAAGAAGGCGAAGCACATACTGAACACGCCGAAGGAGAAGAAGAAGGACACAATGAAGTTCACTTCAAAGCAATCGAAGTTGTTCCCGGAACCACCGATTTAGGTTATACCGAAATAAAATTAGTCGAAGAAATACCTGCCGATGCTAAAATAGTTATAAAAGGTGCTTTCTATTTATTAGCAACTTCAAAAGGTGGAGGAGAGCACGAGCACTAACTAATATTTTTAAGTTATGAAAATTAACACAATAATGCCAAGCAATCTAATTCCTTTTTATAAAAAAGAGTTAGAAGCAGTTAAGGATAATTTACAGGCAGATAACTTAAATATGGCTTGGTATCATTTAGAAAGAGCACATATTATTGCACAAAAATATCCTTACGAACATACGTTTGTACATTGGAAAATGTTGCAGTTTGGTATTAAGATAAAAAGTTCAAAAGAAATTATTGGTCAAATTCCACGATTATTGGTAGGTGGTGTAAAATCATTTGTTGGTGATATTCCAGTAGGTAATACAGGTGGTGCAAATGTACCACCTTTAAAAGTGATGGAAATACCTGAAGATATTAAAGAAATTTTAAATTCGAATTCATAACAATTATATTATGGAACATCAGCACATTTACGACAAGCAAGGAAAACAAATTTGTTGCTCATTAGAAGAAAAAATAAATAAAAAAACCGAACATCATTCTGATGATGACGGACACGACCACGACCATTCAAGCGAGGAAAAATCAACGTTTCAAATGTTTTTACCAGCAATAATAAGTTTTGTTTTATTATTGATTGCCATTGGTTTTGATAATTATTTTACACAATCTTGGTTTACAGGTTGGGTAAGAATAGCTTGGTATGTTTTAGCTTATATTCCTGTTGGGTTTCCTGTACTTAAAGAAGCATTTGAAAGTATTAGAAAAGGTGATGTGTTTTCAGAGTTTCTGTTAATGTCAATAGCTACAATTGGAGCTTTTGCAATTGCCGAATTTCCTGAAGGTGTTGCTGTTATGTTATTTTATGCTATTGGAGAAATATTCCAAACATTGGCTGTTCAAAGAGCAAAAGCTAATATCAAAACATTACTCGACCAACGACCTGACGAAGTTACTATTTTAGAAAATAATGTAGCTAAAACAATCAAAGCTTCAACCGCAAAAATTGGAGATATTATCCAACTTAAAGCAGGTGAAAAATTAGGTTTAGATGGTGAATTACTTTCTGATACAGCTTCTTTCAATACTGCTGCATTAACTGGAGAAAGTAAACCAGATACAAAAGCAAAAGGGGAAACAGTTTTAGCAGGAATGATAAACTTAAATTCGGTTTGTCAAGTAAAAGTAACTGTTGCTTATACTGATAGTAAATTATCAAAAATTCTTGAAATGGTGCAAGATGCAACGTCTAAAAAAGCACCAACTGAATTGTTTATCAGAAAGTTTGCCAAGATTTATACGCCAATAGTTGTATTATTAGCCATTGTAATTTGTGTTGTTCCAATGCTTTTTGTAGATGATTATATATTTAGAGAATGGTTATACAGAGCGTTAGTTTTCTTGGTTATTTCGTG
>CAMBXP010000102.1 GCA_945871895.1 Chryseobacterium gleum
CTGGCGAACAGAAAATGATGAATCTATAGGTTGAAGAAGGCTTAACACCAATGAATTCGTCGGTTGCGTAGATAATCGGACGAATATACAACGACGCGCCCTTTACATTAGGAACCCATGCTTTGTCGATATTTACCAACTGTTTCAAGGCATCTAACACAAATGCTTCATCGAATTGCGGAATACACATTCTATCGGCAGAGATGTTTAATCGCTTGAAATTTGCTTGCGGACGGAATATTACTACTTCGCCTTGTTCTGTATAAAATGCTTTTAGACCTTCAAAAATTGATTGTGCGTAGTGCAATGAGAGGAAAGCAGGAGAGACTGAGACTGGTCCGAAAGGCACGATACGCGCATCTTTCCATGCCCCATCATAATAATCCATCATAAACATGTGATCGGAAAACTCGTGTCCGAAAACAATGTGCTCCAAGTCAAGTTCATGTAATTTTGATTGCTTAGCTAATTCGATCTTAATACTACTCATTTTGCTTTTTCTCTATATATCTATATTCTAAAAGTATTAAGAAAAGTGAGTCTGCAAAAATTTTAGGGGGATTTTATTATTAATTAAGCATTAAATTTTGAAAATATCTTGAAGTGTAGTCATTCTTTTAGATCCTGAAACAAGTTCAGGATGACATTAGCAAGTATTGTTTGAAAAGTGCGGTTCACATTTGTCATCCTGAACTTGTTTCAGGATCTATATATTCTCGCTTGCTTATTAAATTTTGATTCCGGCGCGAACAGTATAATCAATCCTATTCAACAGCATCTTAATATTATTCTCTTTAAAATACTGATCAGTAGCGTCTTTAGCGCCTTTCCAGTGGCCATAATCATCAATAATCAATACGCCATTTTTCACCAAAATAGGATAGAGGTGAACCAGTTCATGGTAAGTAGATTCAAACCAATCGGTATCTAATCTCAATAAAGCAATTTTGCTTGGAATCGTTTGCGGAATGGTGTTTTCAACCTTTCCTTCTACAAAAACAATATTTTCTTTAGGATAGCCGCAGCTGTGTAAATTCGTTTTCACTTCATCGAGAGAACTGTAACACCACACCGATTTGTCTTCATTTTTAGGAGTTTCTGCCAAAAGGTTTTTAGCAGGATTACCCAAAAAATCAACGTCTTTAGCTGTTGGTTCGCTCATACCTTCAAAGGTGTCGTAGAGAAATATTTTTCTATTGTTAACGCCCAATTCTTTTAATGTTTTGGCGATAAGCATGGCACTTCCACCTTTCCAAACACCGCATTCTACAAAATCACCTGGGATACTATTTTCAATCACATATCGAACGCTTTGATACAAAGAGAATAAGGGTTCAATGGTGGTGAAAGAAAACTCTTTGCATTCGTGGTAAAGTTTGATAAATAAAACATCATCAATATCAACGGGAATTCCATTTTTTACCAAGGTGTCATCTTTCTTCGAGATGTGATAACCAGCTTTACTTGCGATTTTTTTAATGAATTGCTTCATGCGCTAAAGATAGTTTCTGCGATTTAAACTGACAACTCTTCTTGTTAATTCTTTAAATTAAGTCAATGTGTCATAAAAAATCGCTTGGCAAGGCTGTTGCAATTTCGCCGCAACAAAAATTTTAAATTATGTCTAAAGGAAATATCAAAGTTCAAGCGGAAAACATTTTTCCCATCATCAAACGCTTCTTGTATTCAGATCAAGAAATCTTTTTAAGAGAGTTGGTTTCTAACGCAGTAGATGCTTGTCAGAAATTAAAAACCTTATCTTCATTAGGTGAAGCGCAAGGCGATATTGGTGATTTACAAGTAGAAGTATTGTTAGATAAAGAAGCGAAAACGCTTACCGTTCGAGATAATGGTATTGGTATGACGGGCGAAGAAATTGAAAAATACATCGCTCAAATTGCATTTTCGGGTGCCGAAGAATTCGTGAATAAATACAAGGATAAGGCAGAAGGAATTATCGGACATTTCGGTTTGGGTTTCTTCTCGGCTTTCATGGTATCAAGCAAAGTAGAGGTTTATTCTAAATCTTTTACAGAAGGAAGTAAAGGTGCAAGATGGATTTGTGAAGGTTCTACCGATTACGATTTGCAAGACGAGCCAAAAGCAAACAGAGGAACAGATATTATTTTGCACTTAACAGATGATGCAAAAGAATATTTAGAAGATTATAAAATCAAAGAATTATTAGATAAATACTGCCGTTTCTTGCCTATTGCCATTAAGTTTGGCACCCTTGAGGAAACCAAAGATGATTTAAAAGTTACGATAGACAATATCGTTAACAACCCTAATCCGCTGTGGAAGAAAGGTCCGGCCGACTTAACAGAAGCCGATTACAACGATTTCTACCGTGAGCTGTACCCAATGACTTTTGAAGATCCATTGTTCAATATTCATTTGAATGTAGATTATCCTTTCAACTTAACGGGCGTATTGTATTTCCCTAAATTGAAGAAGAATTTAGAGTTGCAGAAAAACAAGATTCAGTTGTATTCTAACCAGGTTTTCGTAACCGATTCTGTGGAAGGAATTGTGCCTGAATTCTTGATGCTGTTGCATGGTGTATTAGATTCGCCAGATATTCCTTTAAACGTATCTCGTTCGTATTTACAAGCCGATCAAAATGTGAAAAAAATATCGAACCACATCACTAAAAAAGTGGCCGATAAATTAGAAGAATTGTGCAAAAGCAACAGAGAAGATTACGCTAAAAAATGGGATGATATCAAAGTGTTCATCGATTATGGAACCTTGAGCGAAGAGAAGTTTGGCGAGCGTTCTAAGAAATTCATGCTCTTTAAAAATGTAGCTGGAGAATATTTCTTATTCGATGAATATTTAGAAAAAATAAAAGCTACGCAAACCGATAAAGATGGAAAAACTGTGGTGTTGTACACGCACAGCGAAACAGAACACCATGCTTATTTAGAGAATGCGAAAGAAAGAGGATACGATGTGTTGGTATTGGATAGTCCGCTAAGCTCACATTTACTAAACAAATTAGAACAACAAAATGCTAATGTTACTTTTAAACGTGTTGATGCCGATACTTTAGATAAGTTGATTGCGAAAGAAGAAGCGCAAGTATCGAAATTAAGCAAAGAAGACGAAGAGAAATTAAAACCGGTAATTACTTCACAAGTTGAAGCTGGAAAATACACTGTTGTTTTCGAAAGCTTAAGCGAAAAGGAAAAACCAATGTTAATTACGCAAAGTGAGTTTATGCGTCGTATGAAAGAGATGCAAGCTACTGGCGGTGGCGGAATGAGTATGTTTGGATCTATGCCAGAAAACTACAACTTGGTAGTGAATTCTAATCATCCTTTGATCTCTAAAATATTAGAAGAGAAAGATGAGAATGTGCAAAAAACTTTGGCAAAACAAGCGGCCGATTTAGCTTTGCTTTCACAAGGTTTATTAAAAGGAAAAGATTTAACAGAGTTTATCAATCGCAGTGTTGATTTAATCAAGTAATAGAATTAATATAGCACAACTAAAATTTTAAAAAATGGAAATTGCAGGAAGAAAAATTGGTGCCGGTTTAATTATCGGAGTTATCCTTGGGATAATTGTTTTGTGGGGTATAATTTGGTACAACGGCACTGTTTCTGCCAATGAAGATGTTAAAGGGCAGTGGGGTAAAGTAGAAAGTGCTTACCAACGTAGAGCCGATTTAATACCTAATTTGGTAAATACGGTTAAAGGTTATGCTAAACACGAAAGCGATGTGTTGATTCAGGTTACTCAAGCTCGTGCTTCAGTGGGACAAGTGAAAATTGACCCAAGCAATATGAAAGCAGAGGATATTCAAAAATTTGAACAGTCACAAGGTGCAGTATCTTCTGCTATTTCAAGATTGTTGGTGGTTGCCGAGCAGTATCCCGATTTGAAAGCGAATCAAAATTTCTTGGCTTTGCAATCTCAATTGGAAGGAACAGAAAACAGAATTAACACTGAGCGTAATTACTTCAATGAAGTTGCCACTGCTTACAACAAAAGAATTCAAAAAATTCCTGGCAAGCTGTTCAATGCTTTAGCTGGATTCGAGGAGAAACCATACTTCGCAGCAAAAGCAGGCGCAGATGTTGCTCCAACTGTTGATTTTGGTAAATAATGAAAGCAAAAGATTTATTTTCTGAAGAAGCTCACCAACAAATAGTGAACGCTATTGAGGCTGCCGAGTTGAATACATCAGGTGAAATTAGAGTTCACATAGAAAATAAATGCAAAATTGAAGTGCTCGATAGAGCAGCATACATTTTCAAATATTTAGAAATGCACAAAACAGCACTCCGCAATGGGGTGCTGTTTTATTTGTCGGTAAGCGATAAAAAGTTTGCGGTGATTGGCGATGCTGGTATCAATGCAAAAGTGCCTGCCGACTTCTGGAACAACGTGAAAGACTTGGTGATTTCAAACTTTAAACAAGAGAAATTTACTGAAGGTTTGAGCGAAGGAATTCTATTAGCCGGCTTACAACTAAAAGAACATTTCCCTTATCAATCTAACGACAAAAACGAATTGAATAATGAAATCTCTTTCGGCTAGACTATTTTCGTTTTTGTTTTTGTTTAGTGCATTTTCTGCATTGGCGCAAAACTGTATTCCAGATAAACCAACTCAGCGTCCGTACTATGTTACCGACAAAGCTGGCGTTTTATCTCAAGAAGAAATTGCTTCACTAGAGCAACGCTTGCAATTGTTCGATGACTCTACTTCCAATCAAATTGTGGTAGTAATTGTTGCCGATATGTGTGGGGCCGATAAAGCACAGTTTGCTACTGAAATAGGTGAGAAATGGGGAGTAGGTAAAGCCGATAAAGACAATGGCGTTGTAGTGTTGATTAAACCAACGGAGACCAATGGTCCGCGCACCACTTTTATCGCAGTAGGTAGAGGTTTAGAAGGCGCTATTACAGATGCGCAATCATCTGATATCGTTAGAAATTTTATGAATCCGCAATTCAAAGCGGTTAATATGTATGGCGGAATTAGTGCTGGCTTAGATATCTTAATTCCTTTAGCGCAGGGAGAATATAAAGAAACCAATGTTCACAAGAAGGTTGATTATACTTCAATAATATTTATTGTAATTATCGCACTAGCAGTGATAGGGTTTAAACTCTTTTCTGCGCGATCTTATGCACGCACAAACGGCACTAGTTTCTGGTCGGCATTATGGCTAGTTTCAATGATGAGCAATTCATCTGGCAGAGGTAGTTGGGGCGGAGGCGGAGGTGGCGGAAGCAGCTTCGGCGGATTTGGTGGCGGTAGTTTTGGTGGCGGTGGTGCTGGAGGTGATTGGTAGCGAAAAAAATAAAAAATAAAAAATAAAAAGTTAAAAGCCAAAAGTGTTATTACATTTTTGGCTTTTGCCTTTTAACTTTCTACCTTCACGCCATGCGCAAAATCTTTGTCACAGGTATTAGTACAGATGTAGGTAAAACTATCGTGTCTGCTATTTTAGTAGAAGCTTTACAAGCCGATTATTTTAAACCTGTGCAAGCCGGATTAGAAAGCTTAGACCGCGAAACCGTAAAAAGTTTGGTTAGCGCAAAACGCATTAAATTTCATAAAGAAAAATTCTTGCTTCAACATGCCATGTCGCCACACGCTGCGGCAGAGTTAGAAGATATAGATATTCGCTTAAGCAAATTAAAACTTCCTAATACCAGCAATAATTTGGTGATTGAAGGTGCAGGCGGTTTGCTGGTTCCTCTCAATTATAAAGGTGATACAATTCTCGATTTAATTAAATATTATGATGCTGAAGTAGTGTTGGTATGCACCAATTATTTGGGAAGTATCAATCATACTTTGCTTTCTATTCAAGCACTTAAAAATAAGGAGGTTAATATTTTGGGCTTATTCTTCAACGGAGAATCTAATCTGGCCTCAGAGAAAGTGATTTTAGAAACTACAGGAATTAGATGTCTGGGTAGAATTAACAAAGAAGCAGAATTCACCAAAGCCTTGGTGAAAGAGTACGCTAGCCAATATGTTTTCTTGTAAATGTACCGTCTGTTGACGAATACCTCAATTATTCTTTAAACTACTTTTCAATAACAACGCCCATCGCCGAGAACTTCTCAATTCTTTTGTCAATTCTCTTATCAGCTTTCATTTTCTTCAACGTTTTCAAACTTCCTACAATAGCTTCTCTAACATTATGAAAAGCTTCTTCGGGTTTGAAATGTGCTCCGCCAATAGGTTCTTTAATGATACCGTCAATCAATTTGTTTTTGTACATATCTTGAGCAGTCAATTTCATGCTTTCGGCAGCTGTTTCTTTGTAATCCCAGCTTCTCCACAAAATAGTAGAACAGTTTTCTGGAGAAATTACTGAATACCATGCATGCTCTAACATATATACTGCATCACCTATGCCAATGCCCAAGGCACCACCCGATGCACCTTCGCCAATGATGAAACATACAACAGGAACATTCAATTGCGTCATCTCAAATAAGTTTCTTGCAATAGCTTCACCTTGTCCGCGCTCCTCTGCTTCCAAGCCAGGAAATGCTCCTGGAGTGTCAATCAAAGAAATAACAGGGATATCAAATTTCTCAGCCATTTTCATCAAACGCAATGCTTTTCTGTAGCCTTCGGGATTGGGCATCCCAAAGTTTCTGTACTGACGCATTTTGGTGTTGATACCTTTTTGGTGACCTATAATCATAACGCTTTCGCCATTGATGCTGGCCATTCCGCCCACCAAAGCTTTGTCGTCTTTTACATTTCTATCTCCGTGCAACTCGATAAAAGAATCTTTATCGCACATTCCCTCAATATATGCCAAGGTATAAGGGCGCTCGGGATGACGCGACACCAAAACCTTTTGCCAAGGCGTTAAATTAGAGTACAATTGTTTTCTTGTTTCCTCAATCTTTTTCTCGAACTCTCTAATTGTAGGAGTAGCGTCAATGCCGCTAATCACTTCAATTTCCTTTGTCTTCTCTAATTGCTCGTACAGTTCGGCAAGTGGCTTCTCAAATTCTAAAAAAGTAATCATATTTTTTTCTATTGGGGGACAAATATAGGGAAAAGTTCAATGTTCAAAGTTCAATGTTTAATGTTAGCTGAATTAAAAGTGTTTTCTAACTTTGAACATTGAACTTTAAACCTTGAACAATTGTTAATCTACCCCAACGCTAAAATAAATCTCGGACTCAACATCGTTCGCAAGCGCGATGACGGTTTTCACGATATTGAAACTGTGTTTTATCCCATTACCTTAAGAGATATGCTGGAGTTTACTCCTGTAGATGGTGCTTCTTCTTTTTCGTCTTCTGGCATTGATATTCCAGGTAGTGGAGATAATTTGGTGATGAAAGCATTGTCTCTTTTACAACACGATTTCAAAATAGAAAATCTTAAGGTTCATTTACATAAAATGATTCCTATAGGCGCCGGATTGGGCGGGGGATCTGCTGATGCGGCATTTATGTTAAAGTCCTTACGCGATTATTTTCGCTTACCACTCTCGAATGATAAGTTAAAAGAATACGCAGCGAAATTAGGCAGCGATTGCTCTTTCTTTATCGACAATCAACCAGCTTACGCTTGGGGAAGAGGTGAGTTGATGGAGACTATTCCTTTGTGGTTGAAAGATTATCATTTGTTGTTGGTGTATCCCGATTTGCACATCAGCACTGCTCATGCTTATTCTTCGGTAAAACCGCAAGAACCTAAAATTAATGTTCGCGATGTTGTTCAATTGCCTGTTGAGCAATGGAAAGATAAATTGATCAATGATTTCGAAGTTTCTGCTTTTGAGATTCATCCACAACTAATTAAATTGAAAGAAGAATTGTACAATATGGGCGCCGAATACGCTTGTATGAGTGGCAGTGGGTCGTCTTTCTTTGGTATATTTAAGGAAAAAGTGGAGTTGAGTGAAGAAGTGAAGAAGTATTCGAATTGGTGGATTGAGCTGTAAGTTTTTTTACTTTTTACTTCCGTAGGGGCGAGCTGAGCTCGCCCACAGCATGATTTGGCGGGCGAGCACAGCTCGCCCCTACAGAACAGTAGAAGTACTAATTTTATTCTTATTTTTACCCCCATGGCAGCACACAAATCAGGTTTTGTAAATATTGTAGGTTCTCCCAACGTTGGTAAATCAACATTGATGAATCAATTGGTGGGCGAGCGTTTGTCGATCATTACTTCTAAAGCGCAAACTACGCGTCACCGCATCATGGGGATTGTGAATAGCGACGATTTTCAAATCGTATATTCCGATACTCCGGGGATGATTAAACCCAACTACAAAATGCAAGAAGGAATGATGCAGTTCGTTACTACTGCTGTTTCCGATGCCGATGTTTTTTTAATGGTGACCGATGTAGAAGAAGAAAAACCATCGAACGAGGAATTGTGGGATAAGGTCGCAAAAACAAGCACGCCAAAGCTTTTAATCATCAATAAGATTGATTTAGTCGACCAGAAAAAATTAGAGGAGATAGTTGAATCGTGGGCAAAGAAAATTCCGGGTGTGAGCATTTTGCCTATTTCTGCGCTCAACGGAATCAACCACGAATTTGTGTTGCAATGGATTTTAAAGAATTTACCTGAAGGTCCGCCTTACTTCGAGAAAGACCAGCTCACCGATAAATCGGAAAGATTTTTTGCCTGCGAAATCATCCGCGAAAAAATATTGTTGAATTACGATAAAGAGATTCCATACAGCGTTGAGGTAGAGGTAGAGTCTTTTAAAAGAGAAAAGAAAATCACCAGAATTGCGGCCGTGATTTATGTGGCAAGAGATTCTCAGAAGTCGATTGTTATTGGTCACCAAGGCAGCATGCTCAAAAAAGTGGGCATGGAAGCGCGAATTGAATTGGAAGCGTTTTTGCAAGAAAAAGTATTTTTAGAAATGTTTGTTAAAGTGCAGAAAGAATGGAGAAATGACGATAGACAGCTCAAAAGATTCGGATATCTGTAAAAGTAAAAAGGTAAAAGTCAGAAGCCAAAAAATATTCAGCGTCCTTAAGGTCTTCACCGTCTTCAAGGTCCAAAATTGTAATTTATGTCAATAGAAGTAAATAAAATAACAAAATTATACGGCGAACAAAAAGCCTTAAATGAAGTTTCATTTTCTATTAAATCAGGGGAGATTGTTGGTTTTTTGGGGCCTAATGGTGCCGGTAAATCTACCTTGATGAAAATCATTTCATGCTATTTGCCACCTAGCACGGGAACCATTAAAGTTTGTGGCTTAGATGTGATGGAACAATCGATGGAAGTGAGAAAAAAAGTGGGTTACTTGCCCGAGCACAATCCGCTTTACCTAGATATGTACGTGAAAGAGTATTTAGAATTTGTGGGAAGATTTTACGATGTAAAAAAATTGAACGATAGGGTGAAAGAGATGGTGGAAATTACTGGCTTGACGATAGAGCAAAACAAAAAGATCGGACAACTATCAAAAGGATACCGTCAGCGAGTTGGATTAGCGCAGGCCATTATTCACGATCCTCAAGTGTTAATTTTAGATGAGCCAACTACTGGTTTAGATCCTAATCAATTGGTAGAGATTCGTAACCTCATTAAAGAGTTGGGGAAAAACAAAACGGTGATGCTCTCCACCCATATTATGCAAGAGGTTCAAGCCATTTGTGAAAGAGCCATTATTATCAATCACGGTAGAATTGTTGCCGATGATTCAATTGCAAATCTTACTCAGAAAAACTCGAATTTAGAGAAGGTGTTTCAGCA
>CAMBXP010000103.1 GCA_945871895.1 Chryseobacterium gleum
AAGGAAGACCTAGTATGTCATCCTGAGGTACCCCGAAGGAACTATTGTCCTACATGTAAAATCATGTTTTGTTCTTATCGCGAAGCTTTCATTTGCTGCTCTAAAATGGCTATTCCCTCTTCAAAAGAATGAGGAGTATAACCTAAATCTTTAATGGCTTTATCGAGGATAAATCCAGTTACCGGCGGACGCTTAGCTGGCTGTTTCAAAGACTCAGATGAAATAGGTTTGATCAACGATTTATCTAAATGATAATAATCGGCAACCTTATTCACCAACTCGATGATGCTCATGTAATCTTTACCCGAAATATTGTAAATACCTTGTGCCTTTTTATCCATCGCTAAAATGCAACCTTTTGCCAAATCTTCTGCTAAGGTTGGTGTACGAAATTGATCATTCACCACATTGATGGATTTGCCTTTTTCCAATTCTCCCTTTGCCCACAAAACAATGTTTGAACGACTCATATTGTCAACCAATCCATAAACCAACACTGTTCTTAAAATCGCCCAAGAGCCTTGGTACTTCTCCACAATTTTCTCTGCCGCTAATTTCGATTCTCCATAATAACTCACTGGATTTGCTATTGCGTCTTCCTTGTACGGTCCGCTCTTGCCATCGAAAATAAAATCGGTAGAAACATGAATGAAATGCGCTTTTACTTTCTCTGCAGCATTGCATAAATAATCAACCGATTGTACATTTATATTCCAACATTCTTCTCTTTTGCTTTCACAGATATCAACATTGGTCATTGCCGCGCAATGCATTACTATCTGAGGCTGATACTTTGCAAAAACTTCTTCTACTTCTTGCTGATTAGAAATATCTAAGGAAATATATTGATACCCAATTTGATCTACCAAACGATTTTCCCCACGCGCAGTGGCTAAAACTTCTACATCTTCTCTTTGCTTAAGAGCATAAACTAATTTTTGTCCGAGTAAACCATTAGACCCTGTTATGAGCACTTTCTTTTTCATGCAATTACAAATGCCAAATATTTCTTCTTTTAAAACTATTGAACCATTTGTTCGATTCTAAAAAACCGGCCATGAGCAAATAAGCCAACAAGGGTGAACCCAAGGTTAAAAATGAGATGTAAATGAAGAATATGCGAATTCTGCTGGTTTCAATACCAAATTTTTGGCCCCAATAGGTGCAAACACCAAACACATTCGACTCCACTAAATTTCTAATTCTCTCTAACATAAGTGCTTTTGTTTTTCAAAATTGAATAACCGATGCTGCAATTTAAACATTTTTTTTGAGAGCAGTATTCTTTGTATAGTTCAGTTAATGCCTGACTCTCATAAGCCGAATCAGGAGTAAGTTGAGCCTCTTTCCATTGCTTCACCACCGAATTCTCTTCGGCTTTTATTTTTTCCAAAAGTCTAAATCCTTTCTCCATCAAAGAAAAATCAGAGTAGATCTCGGCGCGCAAAAAGTAAAGTGGAAGCGCCGCATTAACAACTATTTTATCTACCATTTCTTCACTTAATTGATGCATAGATTTTCTGCTCAACTTATCGAAATGATAATGGTTTTGCCAATACTTGGATACAGGGAAAGAAAATAAATCGTAAAATTCTTCTAAATCTGCAGCATTCAGTAACAAAGAAAATAAGTGACGACGATGAAATAGCAAAGCCGAAAACTGCGCTAATCTAAGAGATGGAAAAGATGCCGGACGAATACGAAACCACTGCCATTGCGAAAAATCCATTTCTTGCAAATTGTATTTTGAGTGGTAAAAAAGATAATTCGATTTTAAATATCCTGGATATTTGTCTTCATATTCCTCAGAGAGAAAGCCCGCTTGTCCAAATACCAGAGCCTCAACTACTTCTTCCTTATCTGCATTTTTGTATATGTTTTCAAGCGATAATGTATAAACTAAATTCTCAAAAGCAGAAACATTATGCAGCAATCCAAAAACTCGCGCAATGCATAACAATGATAAGTGATCCCAGTTTTTATTTAATCTATCATAATCTATTTTCAATGCATTTGTTTTGCGCTGTATTCTATTCACCAACAACCTATCAAAAAACATTTTCTTGGTAAGATGCGGCACTTCCTTAACCATAGTTTTGCAAGCAATCACCTCTTTTTTCTCGTGAAAATCACGAATGTAATCTAACATCTTAGCATCAACATAATCACTTAAACACAAATCGGGAATAGGCGTTAAGTCTTTGTTGTAGATAATCTTATCAATATCCCAAACAACGTGAAGAACGATAGAATCGTAAGCTTTATCGAATTGATGTTTGTGCAGAAGCCAATCGGAACTTTTCACATGAATTTCTACATTGCCATGCCAATGTGTACTTCCAATTTTAATGTGGGCATTAAAAAAATCGGGACCACCAGTATCGTTATTGTGAGTACCCGCCTTAAACACCTCTACCTTCTGTCCGTCGCCAGTGTACAAGTTAGAGGTATCAAACAATCGATACTTCCATATAAAATGAAGAATTTTTTCTTGCATAAATCTCACCCGTTTAGTTAGAATAATCAACTAGAAAGTTGCACTTCACGTAGGGGCGTATTGACATACGCCCGTCATTAATTGTTGCGGGCGTATGTCAATACGCCCCTACAGCAGTAAACTCTAGTAAAAAATTACTTATAGTTAGAAAGCAAAACTAGGCAAAGCTTAAATCAAGATATTGTTAAGAAATTAACAGCGAACAAACGCAAGGAAGAATATAAAACAAAAAAGCTTTACAGCATAGCTATATCAAGCCTTTAGCTTGCAAAAGAATTTCCATTTCAGCTTGCATTTTCTGTGCTTCCTCACGCGCTTTATCGGCAAAATCCTCTCCGTTAGAAGCATAAATAATACTTCGCGAAGCGTTGATAAGGAGTCCGCATTGCGCATTTGCCCCATATTGAAAAACATCACTCATACTTCCTCCTTGCGCACCTACGCCAGGAATCAATAAAAAATTATCAGGAACAATTGCTCTAACTTTCTCCAACTCGTGAGCGCGAGTTGCACCCACCACATACATCATGTTATCGGCTGTACCCCATTGAGAGGTTTTCTTTAAGACTTTTTGAAAAAGAAAATCGCCACTTTCTTTCAATTCTTGTGTTTGAAAATCAAGCGCTCCTTGGTTAGAGGTAAGTGCCAATACGATGGTCCATTTACCAGGATATGCCAAAAAAGGAGTTACAGAATCTTCTCCCATATAAGGCGCTACAGTTACAGAATCTGCACCTAATTCTTCAAAAAAAGCTCGAGCATACAAACCCGATGTATTGCCAATATCACCACGTTTTGCATCGGCGATCGTGAAGCAATCTTTAGGAATATAATCTAAGGTTTTTTTCAATGTTTCCCAACCTTTTGCACCCATTGCTTCATAAAAAGCAGTATTGGGTTTGTAAGAAATACAATAGTCTTTGGTAGCGTCAATAATTCTTTTGTTGAATGCAAAAATAGGATCTTCACTATCCAACAAAAATTTGGGTATTTTTTGAATATCGGTATCTAATCCAACACACAAAAATGATTTCTTTTTTTGGATGTTTTTGAATAATTCTTCTCTTGTCATGGTTATGCTCTAGTTTGTGGGCGTATTCAATACGCCCCTACGGTATTAAAACGTTCCGCTTCCTTCTTTAAGTTTCTCTGTGTTTTCGGCCATTTTCAAAGATTCTATCATATCCTCCATATCGCCATTCATAAAGGCTGGTAAATTATAAATGGTCTTGCCAATTCTATGATCTGTTACACGTCCTTGCGGATAATTGTAAGTGCGAATTTTAGCGGAACGGTCACCAGATGAAACCAATGATTTACGATGTGCAGCGCGTTCGGCATGCAATTTATCGGCTTCTGCTTGATACAATCGTGAACGAAGTACAGACAATGCTTGTTCGTAGTTTTTATGTTGAGATCGGCCATCCTGACATTCAACGACAGTTCCTGTAGGTAAATGCGTTAAACGAATTGCCGACTCGGTTTTATTAACGTGCTGACCACCCGCACCCGATGCACGGAAAGTATCTTTTTTAACGTCGCCCATGTTCAACACAAAATCAACTTCTTCAATCTCAGGTAAAACAGCCACGGTGATGGCAGATGTATGCACACGACCTTGTGACTCGGTTTCGGGCACACGTTGTACACGATGCACACCCGATTCAAATTTCAATTCACCGTAAATATTTTCACCACTAACATTAAAAGTAATCTCCTTAATTCCTTTGGTTCCTCCAGCTGCAGAGTTTAACACCTCAACGTTCCAACCTTTATTCTTGAAAAACATGGTGTACATTCTACTGCAATCTTCAACGAAGATACAAGCCTCATCACCACCTGTTCCAGCACGTAACTCCACAATAGCATTCTTGTTGTCTTCAGGATCTTTAGGAATCAAAAGCCATTTCACTTCTTCCTCCATTTGAATCCTTTTAGCCTCCAATTCATACAATTCGGCTTTCGCCATTTCGATGAAATCGGCATCTGTTTCGGTTTTCAAAAGTTCTTTAGAAGACTCTATATTGTCGATAATGTTTTTCAACTCTGTGTACGCATCGGCAACAGGCTTTAACTCCTTGTACTCTTTGCTGTACTCCATGTAGCGCTTTTGATTCGACACTACATCGGGCAAGGTAAGCTGCTCGCCTACCTCATCGTAACGCAACTTAATGCTGTATAATTTCTGAACTAAATCCTTCATTTTTCTTAACTGTAAATAAACTTTCCAAACGCTGATTCTACTTGAACTTGTTTGCCTTGAAAAGCTTCTGTGTGACCAATTATTTTTGCATCGATAGTAAAGCTCTTTGCTATGTCTATGATGGCTTGTGCATATTTCTCATCAATGTACACCTCCATTCGGTGGCCCATGTTGAATACTTTGTACATTTCCTCCCAAGAAGTTTTACTTTCTTCTTGTATCATTTTAAACAGCGGGGGCAATTCAAAAAGGTTGTTTTTCACCACTTTTAAATCGTTGATAAAATGCAATACTTTGGTTTGTGCGCCGCCGCTGCAGTGAACCAATCCGCCAATTACATCGCGATACTCTTCCAATATTTTTTTCATTACTGGAGCGTAAGTTCTGGTTGGCGACAACACCAATTTCCCCGCGTTCATGGAAGTTCCTTCCACAGAATCTGAGAGTGAGCGTGAGCCCGAATAAATCAAATCCTGAGGAACATTAGGGTCGAAACTTTCTGGATATTTATTCGCTAAAGCTTTATTAAAAACGTCATGGCGCGCAGAAGTCAATCCATTGCTGCCCATTCCTCCGTTGTATTCTTTTTCGTAAGTCGCTTGTCCGAAAGAAGCCATCCCCACAATCACCTGATTGGGTGCTAATTTTTCATTGGTAATTACTTCGCTTTTTTTCATTCTACAAGTCACCGTAGAATCAACAATAATAGTTCTTACCAAATCTCCAACATCAGCTGTTTCACCTCCTGTAGAATAAATACCAATACCATTGTCGCGTAAATCTTGCAACACCTCTTCTGTTCCATTGATGATAGCCGAAATAACTTCGCCTGGAACTAAGTTTTTGTTTCTTCCGATAGTAGATGACAATAAAATTCCGTTCGTAGCACCTACGCACAATAAATCATCAATATTCATGATTACGGCATCTTGAGCGATACCTTTCCAAACCGACAAATCACCTGTTTCTTTCCAGTACAAATAAGCTAATGATGATTTGGTACCAGCACCATCGGCGTGCATAATGTTGCAATAAGCATCATCACCGCCTAAAATATCGGGAACAATTTTACAGAAGGCACGCGGATAAATTCCTTTATCAACGTTCTTAATGGCTGCGTGCACATCTTCTTTTGAAGCTGATACACCGCGTAGTTTATATCTCGAGTCTTGTGTCATTTGAATAAAAATGAAAAGCATCCCAAAAATAGGGATGCTTTATCATATATAAAATTGTTGTGCTATTTATTTGCACTCAGCATTTTTACCTTTTTCCCATTCGCTGCATAAAATCTGGAACTCTGTGCGACGGTTTAACTGATGAGCTGCTTCTGTTAAATCTTTTGATTTCAAAGAATTAATAAACTTCTCATCCAACAAAGTGCCAATAGGGAATACAGATTTGTATTTGTCTGGAACGAATTTAAAGTTTTCTTTAGTGATGAACTTAGGTTTATCTTCTCCAAAACCTTTGGCTTTCATTCTATTTGGGTCGATACCTTTCTCTACTAAATATCTAACTGCCGATTCAGCACGGGCCTGAGCCAATTTTCTGTTGTAGTCGGCGCTACCTCTAAAGTCGGTATGAGAACCTAACTCAATAGATAAAGTCGGATTTTCATTCAACACCTCAATTAGGGTATTCAAACTAATTTTTGCTGTTGGAGTTAATACCGATTTATTGTATTCGTACTCAATATTTGGCAATTCAATTCCTCCAACCGGAATTGTATCTAACAAAATCATACATTCATAAGTTTTCGAATCGTCAACACCTACTGTAGATAACAACAAATTCTTAGAACGGAAGTATTTAGCTTTACCTTTTTTGAAAACATCACCATCTGTATACTTCGCATCAGAAGCTGCGGCCAAAGTATAATTTAAGTTTACAGAAAGAGCGAAACCAAATTTACCAAGGCTATCAGAAACGAATTCTTGTTTAGAACCATCACTCACATTAGCTGTAACTTTAGCTCCTTTTACAGGTGTCTTTTTACCATCGTTTTCGACTACAATACCATCACATTTAACTTCCAAAGGATGTAAAGCGAAAGACCAAATATCCAATCCGCCTTTAGTACCTACTCTGTTTGAAGTAACATAACCTCTTTCTGCTTTATCTTCGAAGATGATGGCAACATCGTCACCACAAGAGTTTAAAGGAACTTTTAAGTTGATAACCGGACCGAATGAAGATTGGCTTGCTGCAGCTTTAAACAAATCAAAGCCACCAATGCCTATATGTCCATTAGAACTAAAGTACAAAGTACCATCAGCATGAATGAAAGGAAACAACTCGTCACCAGCAGTATTTACCTCAGCACCTAAGTTGGTTGGATTTTCCCACATTTTAGTTTCTTTATTGTAAGAAGCCACCCAAATATCTTTACCACCTTCGCCACCAGTCATGTCAGACACAAAATACAATTTACCACCATCAGCACTTAAAGCTGGTTGAGCTACTAAGAAAGTATCTGCCGCCAAAGGAACTTTAACAGAACCTTCTAATTTTTTATCATCACCGTTAGCAACGAAAATAGCGCAGTAAGCATTATTTTTCTTAGATAAG
Organism: Chryseobacterium gleum; assembly: GCA_945871895.1. Classification (GTDB taxonomy): domain Bacteria; phylum Bacteroidota; class Bacteroidia; order Flavobacteriales_C; genus JAHEZL01. The sequence goes on from CAMBXP010000103.1 coordinate 7,272, forward strand.
TCACAGCGAGTGAAGTATACTTTTTTACCCTTCATGTCGAAAGCAGAAGCGCCTTCAGCGAACTCTGAGTTAGCATCACCAGGAACAATGGCTGGAACAGTCCATTTACCTTTAGCATCTAAAGATGCTTGAAATAAATCGGGAAAAGCCTCACCTAAGATTTCAGATTCTCCAGCACCAGTTGTACCCGATCTGTAAGAATAAAACAAAATTTGGTTGTATTTTTTCTTGTTCATGAAGATTGGCGCAGCATCATCGTTAGCAGTATTCAACATAACAACATTGGTTACTTCGTAACGGGTTGGTTTTTTCTCCCATTCTACAGCCAATTCACAAGCCTTAGCACCATTCAAAGCAGCCTTATCGTTAGGCACACGCTTTAAATATTCGTTGTATCTTTTCAAAGCCTCATCGTAACGACAAGTACCTTTGTAGGCATCGGCTAACTTAAGAAGTAATTCAGGGTGAGCTTCTGCATAATTTACTTTCTCGGCATTTTCATACCATTGAGCAGCCAAATCGTATTTTCTCAAACCCATATAATTTTCAGCAATCATATAAGTCATTTGAGCTTTTCTAGCATCGTTTTTCTCTTTCGCTAAATCATCAATAAGTTTATCAACTGCTTTAGCCCATTTCTCTTCTTTATGAAGCTGGTCGGCTGTTGCGGGAGCCGTACATTTAGTAAAAGTTACAGCGGCCAACACTAAGGCTACAGCGCAAAGAGAACTCTTTAGATTCATCATTTTAATTTTAAATTACCCCTTTTAATAAAGCTAAAAGTATCAATATTTTTTTAGGAAACAAGAAAACTTATTGTCAATTATTACATTTCAATCTTCAATTACAGGGTTTTATCTACATCTTTCTGCAATTCGTCAGCAATATCCTGTACTTGCTTCTTCTCTTCATTCATCCCCTTCTTGATTTCATTTTGGATTTCGCCTGTTACGTTCTTGATTTCTCTCATTCCCTTTCCAAGGTTGCGTGCAATTTCTGGAATATTTTTCGACCCAAAAAGCAACAATACCACAACGAGAATAAGCATTATCTCGCCACCACTGGGCGAAAGAAAAAGCAAATGATTAGTCATTCTTCGCTCCTTTACTTCTTTCTTCCAAGTCTACATATATCGGTGCGGCAATAAACAATGAAGAATAAGTACCTACCACAATACCAATTAATAAAGCGAAAGAGAATCCACGAATAGATTCACCTCCAAAAATGAAGATGGCTAACAACACCAAGAAGATAGTCATAGAGGTATTGATAGTTCTACCAAAAGTGCTATTCAAAGCAAGATTGGTGATTTCACCAGTAGATTTCTTGTTGCCATACAATACATTGTACTCTCTAATTCTATCGAAAACCACCACCGTGTCATTAATAGAATAACCCAATACGGTAAGCACCGCTGCAAAGAAATGTTGGTTCACCTCCATAGAGAAAGGTACTAAACCATGCAGTGCAGCAAATATACCTAGCAAGAAAAGAATATCGTGAAACAAAGCCATCAAGGCACCCACACTGTAAGACACTTTTCTAAAACGAATAAAAATGTACAAGAAAATTGCCGTAAGCGCTAAGGCAACCGACCAAATAGCAGAGGTTTTAATGTCATCTGCAATTTCAGCTCCCACTACTATAGAGTTCATTTTACCTATTGTTTTGCCTTCTTTATCTTTATCGAAGGTGTCGAAATCAAGGTTAGCTGGTAAGAAAGACTTCAATCCTTCATACAATGTTCTCTCCACCTTTTCATTTACATTGGTTCCCTCTTGATCGATTAAGTATTTAGTTGTGATAGCAAACTGATTGCCCTCACCATATTGTTTTACTTCGGGAGTAATGGCGTTTCCTTTGTCATCAACAAACACTTTTTCTAGTGCTTTAGACACTTCCGTACCATCCACTTCTTTATCAAAACGAACGATATACGTTCTTCCTCCTGTAAAATCAACACCATAATCGAACTGGCGAACTGCAATAAAAGCAATAGCCAAAACAGAAAGCGTAATTGATAAAGCGTAAGCTTTTTTCTTATTTCCTATAATTTTATAATTCGCACCCACCATGAAGCTTTCGGTAGATTTAGTAGCGAAAGAAATACTTTTACCTTTCTTAAGTAAGAATTCAAAAATGATTCTTGAAATAAACAAAGCTGCAAACAATGAAGTAAGGATACCAATCACCAAAGTTTGAGCAAAACCTTCAATTACACCTGAACCGAAGTACCATAAGATAACACCTACAATTAAATGCGTAAAATTTGAATCGATAATGGCACTCATTGCGTGTTTGTAACCATCACTTAAGGCAAGCTGAACACCTTTTCCTGCGCGCAATTCCTCTCGAATACGCTCATAAATCAACACGTTGGCATCTACCGACATACCAACCGTAAGCACGATACCGGCAACACCAGGAAGAGTTAATGA
>CAMBXP010000104.1 GCA_945871895.1 Chryseobacterium gleum
GCAGTGTAGTTCAAACGAGCAATGGGCCCTTTAACTTCTACCGCATTTTGAAACACAGTATCGGTATAGCAACCATTGAAACCAGTGGTTAAAGAAATATTTTGAAGTCCTGCTGCTGAATTGAAAACCCATTTGGTAGAGGCATCTCCCGGACAAGAGCTTAAGTTCCCAGCATCGGCACCATAATGCCAAGTGTCGGTTGAATCATCGGGCGTTAAATCGGTTAAAGTAACAGTATCTTGCGGACAAACAGACAAAGGAAAAACAGAGAAATCGGGATGGGTTACATCACCAACTTTAATCACAATAATATAACTTGTGTCTCTACATCCTTTGGTATTGGTAACATCAACAGTAACAGAATACTCACCGGGAGTATTGAAAACGTGTGTTGGATTTTGAAGATTTGAAGTATTGCCATCACCAAAATTCCAATTCCAATTGGTCTTGGTCTCATTCGATCTCGTTGAATCAGAAAACTCTACCGTTAAGGGTGCACAACCTTCAGCAACATCGGGCTGTAAGCGAGCAATTAAAGGCGCTATAGTATCTGCTTTACTTATGCTTTTGGTACAGCCGTGCGTAGTAGTAACGGTTAAGGTATTACTGTGAAAAACAGGGTAAGTTGTGGGGAAAAATAGGGTATACGGACTGTCATCTTCTTGTTTGAAAACATGCAAAGGATTTTGAGCGTTGCTTGATTTAGAATCTCCAAATTGCCAAGTCCAAGAAGCAATGTTGGTTGGCGTTGACAAGTCATTAAATTGAGCATTTAAAGGAAACTCACAAGAGTAGGTTGGGTTGATAGAAAAATTAGGAACTACGTTTTCAACTATAATTGGAACAGTAATAGTATCTGAACAAGCACCTCCCTGGGCAAAAGCAATTAGTTTAACATTGTAAGTTCCAGGGGTGGAATAGGAATGAAATGGATTCGTGCTTGCGCTTGTTGGTGATAAATCGCCAAAATCCCAAGTATATGAAACAGCGCCTAAACTTTGATTATTGAACTGATAATTTTGGTTGGGACAAATGGTATCTCCATTAGTCAAAGCAAAATCAGCCACTGGTGAACTAACTACAATTTGTTTTTGTACTGCTGATACACAGCCATTCGCTTCATCAACAGTTAGGGTAACATTGTAAATACCAATTGTGTTGTAAGTAACAGAAGGAGGAGTTTGCAAATTCGATGTTGGTGCGCCATTTCCAAAATCCCATGTGTAGCTTAATGCCCCACCATTCCCCGCAGATGAGCTGTTAGCAAAGGACACCGTTAGGGGAGCTGTACAAGATTGCAACACAGAAGGCGTAAAATTAGCAACTGGGGGTTTGTTAGTAGTAACAATAGGCGTTGTCCATGTGGTATCGTCAGTACAGCCGTTGTTATCAGTAGCAATTAGCACCACGTTAAACGAACCCACCAAAGTAAAATTGTAGTTAGGGTTTTGAGCTATATTGTTGCTTCCACCATCACCGTAAGTCCACTGCCAACCAGTAATTGAAGAACCTACTCCCGCCGTTGATTGATCGGTAAATTGAACAGAAAGAGGAATACATCCGTGAGTAGGTGTTGCCGTAAATTTGGCTGTTGGCTTCGGATGCACCGTAATAGTTTTAGTATAACTTACAGTATTCACACCCACCTTACCATCATACTTTACAGTGAAAACCCCAGGAGTGGTATAGATATGTTGAACAGAAGGACCATTGTTAGAAAAAGAACCATCGCCAAAATCCCAAACGAATGAATTCGCCCCACCAGGCAGTGTAAATGTAACAGTAGTAGGCGCACAAATATCATCGTCACTGGCCGTAATTTGCGCAAAAGTAAGCGATGAAGCAAGAACAAAAACAAGGACAAAAAATATCGAATTTGCCTTATTTACTATGTTTAAAATATGATTCACGATTTATCTCTTTGAAGGGTGAAGATAATGAAATATCCAATATTCAAAAAAGAAAAAACGAATTGACACTGGAGTAGTTATAAAGGTCATTCTGTTAGGAATAAAAATGGCCCACTTTTGAATTTTAATTGTTCATGTTATTTTTTTTTAGTTATTTTCGTTGCATGGTTCGTCAAGCGCTACTCTTTTTTTCAATTCTTTTTTGTCTGCACGCCAAAGCACAGATGGCGAAGAATATTGTAGACATTAATGATTGTCCGAATAAAACTATTTCACTTTCCATCCACGTTGTTTTAGATACCGCAGGCATTGCACTTACCAACCCATTGCAGGTTCAAAATTCTGTGGACATCATGAATTTAGCCTATAACCCAATGTGCCTTCAATTCAAAATTTGCAAGTACGATACTGTTTACGAATCAATGTACAATGTGAAAACACAAGAAATTTACCTAAGGGAGTTAACTACCAAATACAATATAAAAAACACGATAAACATTTACTACTCTTCATCTGTTACACCGCTTTGGGGCAGCTTGGATGGAAGCTACGGATTAACCACTTCAGCTAACGATAATACAAGGATGAACGATAGTTTGTTTAAAGATTTTATGATCATAAATTATAGTGATATCAGCGCAATCACTCATCAAATGGGGCACTTCTTTGGCTTGTATGACACCTTCGAAACGAAGTTTGGCGCCGAACTCGCCGATGGAACAAACTGCTCTACAACCGGCGATTTAATGTGTGATACAGAAGCAGACCCTCAAGACCTTAATGATGCAAATTGTCATATTGTAAACAGAACAAGAGTAGATGGTAAGGGAGATTATTATACCCCTCCTATTTGTAACCATATGGGCAGATACACTGCATCTGCTTGCTCTAAATTTTTCACCCCCGAACAATTCAACAGAATGTTGTTAATACTTAAAACGAAAAGAAGCTACCTGTGGTAAAAAACACTACATATTGCCAAAGGATAATACTGGTTTGTGCTATCTTTTTTTCGTCGATAGCTTTTGCTCAAGACATTCATTTCACTCAATTTTACGAACCTCAAATTACACTTAACCCCGCCAACACAGGCAGATTTGTTGGTAGCTGGCGCGCCAACGGAATTTACAGAAATCAATGGGGCTCTATCACTAAACCCTTTATTACCACAGCACTTTCCTTCGACAAACAATTTCAAATAAAAGAACACACCATAGGTTTGGGTGGATATTATGCCTTTGATCAATCTGCTAGTCAGACTTTATTCATGAACAAGTTGATGTTATCGGCAGCTTACCATAGAGCCTTTGGTTATCATCAACTTTCTGCAGGAATTCAGGTAGGTTATGCCAATAGATTTTTGAATTACAGCAAATTGTCGTACCCAGGACAATTCGACAACAATATAGGTGCGTTTAATACAAGTATAGCTAATGGCGAAAGCCTTGCAAATGCCAGCAGCAATTATTTAGATTTAAATAGCGGCATTAACTATAAAACAAGAATTAATGAAAAACTATTGGCTGAAGTTGGATTGGCTATTTTTCATTGGAATTACCCCAAAGAAACATTCAATGGTGCTAAAACCAATAGAATTCAACCAAGATATGTTTTTAGCAGTGGGGCAAATTACAACCTTAATCCGAAAGCATTCATCTCGGGTCACCTTCTTTACATGTACATGAAAAAAGCTTCTGATTTGCTTTTTGCTGTGCATTACAACCACCGACTAGAAGCCAACAAATCGAATATCAATTTAGTGTTTGGCGGATTGGCTGCCAGAACAGGCTTTACCAGAAACACCGATGCTTTGGCTGTTATTGTTGGTGCCGAAATCTTAAGCTATAGAGTTGGTTTGGCTTACGACCTAAACATTTCAAAACTTTCTGCATCCACTTATTTTAGAGGGGCTTTCGAATTATCAGTAACCTACATTGCGCCTTACCCTTCACCTTCAAAATATACTATTCCTTGTGAAATATATTAAGCATTTCATAATAGCCTTATGCCTCTTAACTTCTGGTGTTTTTGCACAAGAAGAAATTGACTCCAATGTGTTTCACTACGGCGCTTTCTCCATGAAAAGAACCGCCAGAAAAGCTGCCGAAAATAAAGATTACAACGCAATAGCTTACTACAAATACTACTTGGCAAACAAACGCTCTTGGCCTACATTCCTCTTTTCGAAGCCTAAAATGATGTTTGAATTGGCCGATGTATATCGTTTTGCAAACGACTACAAAAATGCTGAAAGCTTCTACCAGCAAGCGTTTACAGCCGACCCTAAACACTATGTGCATGCACTCTACTATAAAGGCACAATGCAAAAAATGCTAGGCGATGTTAGTGGCGCAAAAGAAACTTTTGAGCAATTTAAAAAAGAAGGGAAAAACGATGCAAGTGCCAATGCTGCGGCACTTAAAAAATTAGTGAAAGTGCAAATCGCTGGCTGCGACAGTATGAATGTTTACAAGAACAAGGGACAAGTTATTGAAATCAATCACCTCGATACCTCCATCAACAAAGCCTACATGGATGTATCACCAATAGTGCTGAATCCAAACGCGTTTGTTTATGTTTCTTTAAAATCGGATACACTTCTCTACTTCAATAAAGTACAACAAAAAACTCCTTTTCTTTATGCGCCTGTAAAATCAGACACTTTATTAGAATCTGAACATCCCTTAGTGGAAATGAAACCGCCTTTAGTTCGCTTTTATGTTGCCAATAGGTTTGGTGAAACGTGGACGGACAGCGTTCCATTTAACAACAACCTAAACATTGATAGCGCCAACGTGGAAAATGGCTGTTTCAACGCAGAAAAAGACAAATTCTACTACACCATTAAAGAGTTAAATAAGGAAGACAAAAAGAAATATCACGTCATTTATCTATCAAAAAAAATCGATGGTGAATGGCAAAAACCCGAAAGGCTAAAAGCTCCCGTAAACATCAAAGGATTTAACTCCAACATGCCTTCTATAGGCTACGACGAAAAAGAAGCAGAAGTATTGTTCTTTGTATCGAATAGAAATGGATCAAAAGGAGGAATGGATATTTGGTATTCGGTATATGATGAAGCTAAAAAAGTCTTTTCAGTAGCTAAAAATGCAGGCAATAAAGTGAATTCAGCAGCCGACGAAATAACACCTTACTACGACAATGAAAATAAAGTGCTTTATTTCAGTTCTGAAGGGTGGCCTGGCATGGGCGGATTTGATGTTTTTAAATCTTTCGGGCAGCCATCAAAATTAGGTGCAGCAGTTAACTTGCGTGCACCAATCAACACACATGTTCACGATATTTACTACGTGTTGCACAACAAAGGCGATGAAGGGTTCATCTCCTCAAACAGAGAAGGTAGTATAGCGCTTAAGCACCAGTACTGCTGTTTCGATTTGTATGAGCACAAAAAAACAGTGCATTTAGCTATCGATTTATTGGTTTATAAAAGTGAAAACAAACACAACATCAAAAACGTTTTCGACCACAATAAAGATGATTACAACGATAAAACAATCATCGATTCAACAGAACTTAAATTGTATTTGGTAAGTGATAGTCTTAGTGGTGAAGACATCTTGATTAAACAAATACCCATCGACAAAAGAGGTAAACTACTTTTAAAACTAGAACAAAATGAGAAATACAGATTCATTATTTCTCGTCCGGGTTACTTCGCCAATGGGTTTGAATTTTCTACCAAAAACATGACTATATCTGATACTATCTTTCAGCCAGTTGGCTTACATAATTTATCTAAACAACCTATCGTTATTCCAAACATCTACTACGAGTACGATAAAGCAAATCTAACACCAGAAAGCACGGCTACCATTGACACCACTATCTATAAAATTTTAATAGAGAATCCACATATTATTGCCGAAATTGGTTCTCACACAGATGCACGCGGTAGCGATGATTACAACATCGTACTGTCGCAAAAAAGAGCTGAATCGGTGGTAAATTATTTGATTTCTAAAAATATAGACCCTAAAAGGTTGCGCGCTAAGGGATATGGTGAAACAAAATTCATCGCTCCGAACGAAAAACCCAATGGTTCAGATGACCCAGAAGGCCGTCAAAGAAATCGCCGAACAGAATTCCGTATTGTTGGGACAATCGATAAGTACAGCGAAATTATTTATACCGAATAATCCTCTTCCATGAATAGAATTTTGAAATACTTACTTCAAGGAGTTCTACTTGTTGTACCTCTTGCTATTACAGTAGTTGTTATCGTTAAAATTCTAACGTGGATTGACAACATTATTCCCGACGATTTTATTCCTATTCACCTTCCTGGTGTTGGACAAATAAGCATTGGTTCTATACCTGGTATTGGTATTTTAACTTTGGTGTTGAGCTTAACTATACTGGGCTTCTTAGGCAACACTTTCATTGCTCAGCCATTCATGAATTACTTTAAAAAGGTACTCGACAGGGCTCCACTTATCAAAGTAATCTACACATCAGTTAAAGATCTATTGGGCGCTTTTGTGGGCAAAGAAAAGAAATTCACACACCCAGTAATGGTGAAGATGGAAGGCGATAATGTTTGGCGTTTAGGCTTTATCACACAAGAAAATTTAGCGGTTTTGGGTTTAGGTAATGAGTTCACCGCTATCTATTTTCCGCACTCTTATGCCTTCTCGGGCAATGTATTTCTAGTAGAAACTAAGAACGTAAGAAAAGTAGATGCTAGATCGGCCGACGTGATGAAATTCATCGTTTCAGGCGGCGTAACCAACGTAGAAAAAAAATGAACCTAAACAATAAAAAAGATGTTGTTTTTTTGGTGCTAGCAGGCTTCTTTATCACCAATGCTATCGTAGCCGAATTGATAGGCGGAAAACTCATCGAATTCTTTGGAACCTTTGTGCAAAGCATAGGCATTGTTTTGTGGCCTGTAGTTTTTATCACCACCGATTTGGTGAACGAATATTATGGCCAGGCGGGGGTGAAGAAATTATCCTACCTCACTGTAGCATTAATTGGCTTCGCTTTCTTGATTCTCTTTGTTTGCATGAATATTCCCGCGGTTACTTTTTCTCCGGTAAATGATGAAAATTTTCAAATTGTTTTCGGACAATCGATGTGGATTATCGCAGGAAGCATTATTGCTTTCATAACATCTCAATTATTGGATAGTTATATCTTTTGGGCCTTACGGAACAAAACAGGAAAGAAATTGATTTGGCTGCGCGCCACAGGATCAACTTTAATTAGTCAGTTAGTTGATACCTTCATTGTTCAATACATTGCCTTTGTTTTACCTGGCGCATGGACTCTTGAAACGCTTCTTCACAATGCATCGTATGGCTATGCATTCAAAATTTTAATTGCTATTGCTATTATTCCCATCATCTATCTAGCGCACTATTTAATCGATAAATACCTGGGTGAAGAGGTTTCACATGATATGATTAAACATACTGCTGAGACGAATTTGCATCATAAAATTGAGGAGTGAAAATGAAATTCCTAATTGGAATATTAGTCTTTTTTTACGGTTGCTACTTTGGGGATAATCCGACTTTTTACAACAGAAAATTACCCGGTAATTTAAAGCTCTTCGCTATGGATAAAAAGGAAAACCTTATTCTATGGGAGCCAATGAATGTTGGATCAGGAGGCTCATACTCAGGAGTTGTTGGTCCAACTATATATGAAATCGGTTGGACAGAAGATTTTGTAATCGCAAAAACTCATCCCAATCTATCACACCTTCTAAATAATGGCGCTTCTTCTGATTTTCTTTCTGATTCAGAATTGGCCGTCATTAGAGATTCCAGTTGCTACATTTTTAGAACAATAGAAGATCAAAGAGATAGTTCCAAGTACGATCCAAAAAAAACATTTAAGAGGAATGACAAATGGTGGTCTGAGTTGTATCAAGTTCGTTTAGCCGATGCAGACTCTTTAATGCCATTTAAAAAATTGACCTATTGGCACATAGTTGAAATAAAGAAAAGCAACAAGGTTTTTACTGCGACTTCAGAAGAAGCATTTAATAATGAAAAAAAGCGACTTAATATTCCCGACACTTTATCCTTCTTTTTAAAGTTTGAGGATTTAAAATAAATCGCAAAAGAACCGCGGATTAAGAGGAGATTGCTTCATCCGTCAGCTGACGGATCTCGCAATGAACTGTGTGTGAAAACCGCAATTAAATCAGTTTATCTTGCAAGCCAATCATCGTTCGCTTTGCATTCTTCCCTTGATATAAAATATCATAAACCGCCTGAAAAATAGGCATTTCTACAGCGTGTGCCTGGCGAATTTCTTCTATACATTTTGTTGCATAATATCCTTCGGCCACCATGTTCATTTCCATCATGGTGTTTTTTACAGAATAGCCTTTTCCTATCATGTTTCCGAAAGTTCTGTTTCGTGAAAATTGCGAATAGCAGGTAACCAAAAGGTCACCTAAGTAGGCTGAGCTTTTAACGTCGCGGTGTTTCGGACTCACCTTATCCAACAAGAACTCAGCTTCACGAATGGCGTTTGACACTAATACAGCTTGGAAATTATCTCCATAACCCAAACCATGACAAATACCAGCACCAATAGCATACACGTTCTTTAAAACGGCACAATATTCAGTTCCAATTAAATCGTTGTTATAAGAAACGTTGATGTAACGACATTTCAAAAAGCTAGTGAATTCTATCGCTTTTTCTTCTTGCATGAAAGCTGCCGTAAGGTATGAAAGTCGCTCTAACGCTACTTCTTCGGCGTGGCACGGTCCGGCGATTATACCTATATCGTTAATATCTACATCCCAATGTTGTGAAAAATAATCGGCGGGAACCAAGTTGTATTGTGGTATAATTCCTTTGATTGCAGAAACTATTAATTTTCCTTTGAAGTCGTCTTTGCCGCAATCCTTCAAAGCATCATGTAAAAAAGCCGATGGAATAGCCACTACCAACACTTCCGACTGCGCGATAACTTCACGAATGTTGTTGTTCAAGCTTAATTTTGAAACATTGAATTCAACATCTCTTAGGTACTTTGGATTGTGTCCGTATTCACGAACGTGCTCGATAGACGCTTCGTCACGCATCCACCAATTGAGCTGTTCTACATTGTTAAGCAATATTTTGCTTAAAGCTGTAGCCCAACTTCCTCCTCCTAATATGCCGATTGATCTTGTCTTCATTTCTGTTATCTATCCCTATTCGTCATTGCGAGATCCGTCAGCTGACGGATGAAGCAACCTCATCATAAAGGAGATTGCTTCGGAGTACCTCGCAAGGACGCACTGTGTGTTTGTAATTCAATTTAAGATAACCAGCCCTTTACTTCATCCAACGACGGAAGCGCTGCTTCAATTTTATTTTTCTTTCTGAAGCCGGCAATCTCTTGATGCAATTTATTTGGATTGGCTGCTTTCAACAATTCTATGGTTTTGTATCCTGCCTTTTGCACTGCAGGGATCCATGTTGCTGCAATTCCAACTGCGGCATATTCTTCTGTGCTCGCTACTTTCTCTTTTTTCTCTGGACGCATTTGAGGGAAGAACAATACATCTTGAATAGAATTTGAATTGGTCATGATCATCGCCAAACGGTCGATACCAATACCCAATCCTGCCGTTGGTGGCATACCATATTCAATAGCGCGAAGGAAATCTTCATCGAGCATCATCGCTTCTTCATCTCCTCTTTTTCCTAATTCCAACTGCTCTTCAAAACGAGCGCGTTGATCAATTGGGTCGTTCAACTCAGAATAAGCATTACATATTTCTTTTCCGTTGCAGATACA
>CAMBXP010000105.1 GCA_945871895.1 Chryseobacterium gleum
AAATTTCGTATTCAAATTCTTTGGAAACCGCTTTTTGAGCTATTTCAACACTTGCGTCATCAATAGCCAAAGTGATAGAATGTTCAGATGATGATTGAGTAATTAAAATTACGTTCACCACTTCTTTAGCTAAAGCGCCAAACAAACGAGAAGCAATACCGGGAATACCAATCATACCAGAGCCGCTAAGGCTTACCAACGAAATATTTTCGATAGAAGTAATTCCTTTGATAGGCTGGTCGGTATCGGCAGTCGGACAAATCAACGTTCCTTTGTCTTGCGGAGCAAAAGTATTTTTAATTAAAATCGAAATCTTTTTCTTTAAAGCCGGCTGAATCGTAGGAGGGTAGATCACTTTAGCACCGAAGTGAGAAAGCTCCATCGCCTCTAAATAGGAGATTCTTTCGATAGGAAATGCAGAAGGAACCTTGCGCGGATCGGCAGTCATCATACCGCTTACATCGGTCCAAATTTCTAGCATTTCAGCATCTAAAGCCGCAGCATAAATAGCAGCTGTGTAATCACTTCCTCCGCGACCTAAGGTAGTAGATTCGCCAGTTTCAGTTGATGAAACGAAGCCTGGAGCGACATATAATTTTCCTTTTTTGAAAGCCTTTTTGATGTTCTCGTTGGTCAGTTCAAAATTTACTGCAGCATTGCCGAAATTGCGGTTGGTTTTAATCAAATCTTTCGAATCCAATAATTCTGCTTCCATGAAGGTAGCAATGATTACAGAAGAAAGTTGCTCACCAAAGCCAACAATAAAATCGCTGGTTTTATTGGTTAGTTCGCGAATTAAGAAAACACCGTTTAGGATATCTTCCAATTGGTTGAACATCACTTTTACGTTGGCGATAAGGCTGCTTTGTTTGTCAATCGACAACAACTCGCGAATAGCGATGAAGTGGCGATCTTCTAAATGACGAACGATTTCTTGATAAGACTCATCGCCTTTTTCGGCAAGCTTACTCGCTTCAATTAATTTATTGGTAACACCGCCTAGTGCCGAAACCACACAAATAACGTCGTGTCTAGAGCTTTTGTCTTTAACAATTGCAGTTGTTTTTTTTATCGCATCTGCTGTGGCAACCGAAGTGCCTCCAAATTTTAAAACCTTCATTGAAATGGAATTTGAGCGAAAATAAACAATATCTTCTTTTTTAAAGAAGTAAAGAGGTACTATTTATGGGAATATTTTGGGAGTGTACTTAGGTAGGGGCGAGCTGTGCTCGCCCAAATTTGGTAAATAGCGGGCGAGCAAAGCTCGCCCCTACGAAGAAAATACTTAGTCGTTGAGCTTCAATACCGCCATAAATGCCGATTGTGGAATCTCTACGTTAGCGAACTGACGCATTCTTTTCTTACCTTCTTTTTGTTTCTCTAACAATTTACGTTTACGAGAGATATCACCACCATAACATTTTGCAGTTACGTCTTTACGCAAAGCCTTGATGGTTTCACGAGAGATGATTTTGGCGCCAATGGCAGCTTGAATAGGTATTTCGAACTGTTGTTGAGGAATTAATTCTTTCAACTTAGCACATATTTTTTTACCAAAATTGTACGAGTTGTCGGCGTGAATTAATGAAGAAAGTGCATCTACAATTTCTCCATTCATCAAAATATCCATCTTCACCAAGTTACTGCGTTTGTAGCCAGCAGGGTTGTAGTCGAAAGAAGCATATCCTTTTGAAATCGATTTCAAACGATCGTAAAAGTCGAATACAATTTCTGCCAATGGCATCTCAAAGCTAAGCTCTACACGGTCGGTAGTAAGATAAACCTGATTTTTAAGGAAACCTCTTTTCTCGATAGCTAAGTTCATGATCGCACCAACGAATTCAGATTTTGTGATCACTTGCGCGCTGATGATAGGCTCTTCCACATAATCTAAGTGATTTGGGGAAGGTAATTCAGTTGGGTTATTTACAATGATTTTTTCTCCTTTTGTGGTGTAAGCGTAGTAAGAAACGTTGGGAACCGTGGTGATAACGGTCATGTTGTGCTCACGCTCTAAGCGCTCTTGAATGATTTCCATGTGCAACATTCCTAAGAATCCGCAACGGAAACCGAATCCAAGCGCAGCAGAAGATTCCAATTCGAAGGTCAATGAAGCATCATTCAACTGCAATCTTTCCATAGAAGCACGAAGCTCTTCGTAATCTTCGGTATCAACAGGATAAATTCCTGCGAATACCATGGGTTTCACATCTTCAAAACCATCGATGGCTTTTTCGCAGGGACGGTCTTTGTTGGTAATGGTATCACCCACTTTAACGTCTTTCGCCACTTTGATACCTGATATGATATAACCTACATCACCAGTTTTAACCACATCGCGTGCTTCTTGATTTAATCGCAATACACCAATTTCATCGGCAAAATATTCTTTACCCGTATTTACAAATTTAACAGGGTCGCCTTTGCGAATTTCTCCGTTCACCACTTTGAAATAGGCTTCGATACCGCGGAAAGAGTTGTATAATGAATCGAAAATTAGAGCTTGGAATGGAGCTTTTGGGTCGCCTTTAGGTGCAGGAACGCGGGTAATAATAGCCGCTAAAATATCCATAACGCCTAAACCGGTTTTACCCGAAGCAGATAAAATAGCATCTCTATCGCAACCCAATAAATCCACAATTTGGTCTTTCACTTCCTCGGGCATGGCGCTAGGAAGGTCGATTTTATTCATGATGGGAATAATCTCTAAATCGCAATCGAGGGCCAAATACAAGTTGGAAATGGTTTGTGCTTGAATACCTTGAGCAGCATCTACAATTAACAGAGCTCCTTCGCAAGCAGCGATAGAACGCGATACTTCGTAGGAGAAGTCAACGTGCCCCGGAGTGTCAATTAAGTTCAAAACATATTTTTTGCCTTCGTAGGTATAATCCATTTGAATGGCGTGACTTTTAATGGTGATACCGCGCTCACGCTCGATATCCATATCGTCAAGGGTTTGCGCGACTAAATTTCTTTTGTCAACGGTACCCGTATATTCCAACAATCTATCGGCCAAAGTACTCTTACCGTGGTCGATGTGTGCTATAATGCAAAAATTTCTAATATGTTCCATACTTCACTTTACAAGAGTGGCGAAAATACGAAAATAGGTTCAATGTTCAATGTTTTATTGGTATCGTTCAATGTTCAATGTTCAATGTTCAATGTTTGCAGGGTATTGGGGATAATATTTTGAATTTTTGCGATTTGACATCGAATCAAGTAAGTTTGCATAAATAGTTCTGTTTTGAATTTAGCTAACATTGAACTTTAAACATTGAACCTTAAACAAATTTTATCGTGAAAGTAATTGAACATTTAAATAAGGCGAAAGGGACTTTATTCTCTTTTGAAATTCTTCCTCCCCTTCGTGGTAAAGGAATTCAGGGGATTTACGATGGTATTGATCCGTTGATTGAATTCAATCCTTCTTTCATCAATGTTACTTATCACCGTGAGGAGTATGTGTACAAAAAAAGAGAGAAAGGTTTCTTAGAAAAAGTAGCTGTTAAAAAGCGTCCGGGTACCGTTGGTATTTGCGCTGCTATTCAATATAAATATAAGGTTGATGCTGTGCCTCATATCATTTGTGGAGGTTTTAGTAAAGAAGAAACAGAGAATGCTTTGATAGATTTGTATTTCTTGGGTATCGACAATGTTTTGGCTTTGCGAGGAGATTCTTTGAAAACAGAGTCGAGTTTTACGCCAGAACCCAACGGACACGCCTACGCTGTTGACTTGGTGAAACAAATCGTGGAGTTGAACAAAGGAAAATATTTAGAAGAAGATTTAAAAAATCCGATTGCTACTAACTTTTGTATTGGTGTAGCTGGTTATCCTGAGAAGCATTTGGAGAGTCCGAACCCTACCATGGACCTCGAATACGTTAAAGCAAAGGTTGATGCAGGAGCAGAATATATAGTGACTCAGTTGTTTTATGACAACGCTAAATATTTCGATTTCGTTGCCCGTTGTCGCGCTGCAGGTATTACCGTTCCTATCATTCCAGGAATTAAACCCATCGCTAATTTGAACCACATTCAGATGTTGCCGCGTACTTTCTTTATCGATTTTCCAGATGCATTAATGAAAGAATTGTTGAAATGCAAAACAGATGAAGACGTTAAAAATCTTGGAGTAGAGTGGGGTATTCAGCAATGTAAAGAGTTGAAAGCAGCGGGAGTTCCTGCATTGCATTTTTACACGATGGGTAAGAGTGAGGGTACTAAGAAAATTGTTAAGGGGGTGTTTTAAGGTAAAGTAAAAAGTTAAAAGGCAAAAGCCAAAAATGAAATATTACGAATAGGACAATAGTTCCTTCGGGGTACCTCAGGATGACATACTGGGTAAGTGCTTCTTAGTAGTGCTTGTCATCCTGAGGTACCCCGAAGGAACTAATGTCCTAACGATAAGATTATCCTCAATTATGCCAACTACCGCCTTCAAAAATATCAACATCAACTACAAAGTCCAAGGCAAAGGAAAAACCAATGTCGTTTTACTTCATGGCTTTTTAGAATCCTTAGAAATTTGGAAGGAATACAGTGCAGCTTTAGCAAAATCATTTACTGTTATTTCTATTGATTTATTGGGACACGGGAAATCGGAATGTATTGGTTACGCGCATTCTATGGAAGAAATGGCGGAGGCGGTAAATGCAGTTTTGAAAGAATTAGATGTGCGCAAAGCTGTTTTTGTGGGACATTCATTAGGAGGTTATGTTACTTTGGCTTTTGCCGAAAAATATCCCGATAAGATGAAGGGGTTGTGTATGTTTAACTCAACGGCAGCGCCAGATAGTGAGCAGAAGAAAGAAGATAGATTACGTGCTATAGATGTAGTGAAATATAATCCAGAGATATTTGTGAAAGTTTCTATACCTAATTTGTATGTCGACCCAGATCAGCACGAGGCATTTATTGATAAATCTTACCAAATAGCCAGCAAAACATCAAAGCAGGGAATAATTGCTGCCATTACTGGTATGCGCAATAGATTAAGCAGAGAGATTATTTTGAAGTTTGTGCCTTGTAAAACCTTTTATGTGATAGGTAAAAGAGATACAGTAATTCCATATGAAGTCGCCATTGAACAGGCTAAATTAAATAGCGAAGGAACATATTATTTATCTGAAGAAGGCGGACACATGTGCTTTTTTGAAGATCCAAAAACATATGCTCATCTGAAGAAATTTATTGGTAGTTGTGCATAAAGTATGGCATGAACAGCAAAACAAATAGCACCCTTAATTTCATAAGAGTATTATTTGTTTTAGCGTACTCGAAGGTTTGAGTTTAAGATAACGCAGTGCTTCATGCAAATGTTCTGGATCTAGAATATTTGCATGAAATCTTACTTCAAACAAATGTTTCGATGCACCTTTTTTCAATCGAAATACTGCTTGTAACAAATTTGAAGGCATTGAGACCTATTTGTGAGTATTTTGTATTTTCGCCTTCGCTGCATTGTTATACATTTTAGTTTGCAGGTAAAATAAGAGTAAATGGACATCAAATACATCGCTAGATCAACAGGTAAAGTAGAAGTAGAGAACCCACCTGCAGAAGGGTTGTTGAAGTTTTTGTATGGCAATACTTTTGGTAAACTTGCTGTTTTACCTATTGCAAAGCAAAAAGCTATCACCAAAAGGTATGGCAAAATGATGAGTACCAATAAATCGGTGGAAAGAATTCCAGCTTTCGTGGATTCTTTGAAAATAGATATGTCAGAATCAAAGAAGAGCATTAATGAGTTTACATCTTTTAATGATTTTTTTTACCGCGAATTAAAGGCAGGTGCTCGCAAAATTGGCGAAGGATTGGTTTCTCCAGGGGATGGAAGAGTTTTGGCCTTTCAAAAAATATCGGAGGTAAATAACTTTTATGTGAAGGGGAAAAAATTCACATTGAAGGAATTTTTAATGGATGACGCTTTGTATGCCAAGCATGAGAACTCAGCGATGATCATCGTTCGCTTGGCACCTAACGATTACCATAGGTATCATTTCCCATTTAAAGGCATGGCTTCAGAGTCGAAAAAAATAGAGGGCTCTTACTATTCTGTATCACCTATCGCTTTAAAATCGAATTTCACCAAAGTTTTTTGCAAGAATAAAAAAGAGATTTGCACTTTAAGCACTGATGGATTCGGAGAAATTCTTGTTATACCTGTAGGGGCTACAATGGTGGGTAGTTTAAATTCAACGTACGAAGCGAATACATTGGTAGAAAAAGGACAAGAGATGGGTTATTTTGCTTTTGGTGGTTCTACGGTGGTGTTGTTTTTTGATTCTAAGTATTTCAAAATAGATGAAGATTTGCTAAAGAACACGAAGAATAATATTGAGACGTTCCTGCATATGGGAGAGCAGATCGCTAGTTAATAATCTTTTTTTATTTAAGAGCCATGAGGGTGTGAGCTAAATAAAGTCGTTTCATGTACTTCTACACTAACTAAAGTAGCAACTTCTCCATTTGTTTTACCACTTTCTCATTTTCATCAAAAAAAAAGACCCTAAATTATTTAGGGTCTTTATGTGATCTGGCGGAGAATGAGGATTTTGAACTCCTGCCCCGAAGTCCTTATTTAACGTGGTTTTGAGATTGTCAAAAATATTTTTCGAAACAATTTCGAAACAAAGAACGAGTTTTTAGCAAGTGTTTTTGTTAAAATAATAATCAAATATAATGTTATTAAAGTGCATCTGGTGTTTCTTTTGTTCTCAAATCGTCTTTTTATGGCGAAGAAAGGACAGCGAACAACACAGAAAGTCAATAAAACAGTTTCACCCGTTTAGTTAGAAAATATCATAAACATGGTAAAGAAAATCACGCTTAAATTATTAAATTTGTTAGGAAATATGGCTAAAAAACAATATATTGATGTAGAGATTGATAAGTTGACTAACTCAATAGTTAACACCATTTCAGGTGAGGTCTTTGAGACTGAATTTAGCGGGGTTAGTAGCAAGGAAATTAAGAAAAAGGATTGGGTTTTTGATTGGCACAAAGAGTTAAAGGATAAAAACAATCAGGTTTACAAGATGACCACTGTGGAAAATATAACGGTTATTCAAGGCTTGGTATCATTCCGTAAAGACGAAGGTTTTGTTTTTATTAATCTTATTGAAAGTGCTTATTTCAATAGAGGAAAAGAGAAGTTGTATGAAGGAGTTGGCGGTAATATGTTTGCATTTGCTTGTAAAACATCAAAAGACGCTGGATTCGGTGGCTTTGTAAGTTTTATTTCAAAAACATCATTGATGGAATATTATAATAAATCTTTAGGAGCAATTAGAACCATTGGGCAAAGAATGGTGATAGTAGATAATGATGCTGAACAACTGATTGAAAGGTACTTTAAAAACAAATGATATGAAAAGAAAGGAATCAAAAGAACCCGATTTATTTGTGGTTAATAGAAAGCTAACCGACAAAGAGCGTAAAGAGATTGTTGATTTTATTGAAGAATATAAACGAAACAAAAATTTAACAACCAACAAGAAAAGACGCAAGGCAGCCTAATGAAACTACCAAAGGAATCAAAAGAACCCGATTTATTCGTGGTTAATAAAAAGCTGACTGCAAAGGAAGCTAAAGAATTTAGTGACTTTATCGAAGAGTGTAAAAAGAAAAATGCTCTTGCAAAAAGAAGAGGAAGAGCAGCGTAACAATCTAATTAAATCTATTTGGAGCTCGAAGCAGAAATGTTTCGGGCTTTTTTATTTGTTAAAATCGTAGATAAATCAAATACCATGCGTTGGAAAAATTTCCCCTATCCTTGCTGTTTTATGAAGCGCAGTAAACGCACTTACGATACTTGTCTTATCTATTTAGCTATTTATGATGAGGAAGCAAAAAAGCAATTATTACAAATTATTCCCAGTAGCACCTATTATGGATGGCGGGAGAAGGGGGGAGAACATTTTTTTGGAAAAGAGTTTGCAAGTTTGCATCACGCTAACGCTATTCAAATAGCTCAGCTTTTGGCAAGGTCGCAGCGATTAATTCAACTGGCTAAAGGACTTTTTCATATTTATTCGGCTTATAAAACGGTAATAGCATCGTTGTCCAATTTTAAAGAAGTATGTAAAAGGCACAAAGTATTGTTGGTTAAAACTTTTCACGCAGCAACGCAATATTTAAGTAAATCGAAGGTGTACAAAGCGCTAGGGGTTTCACATGATTTTATCCATTACAAAGCAATTGTTTCATGCAGTAGTTCGATGATGAAAAAGTGTTTAAAACGCTATTCTAATCAGCTGTCGCAAAAAGACACCAATTTTATTCGAGAATATTTAAATCATCCTTTATATAAAAATTGGCAAGGTATTTCTATCTATTGGCAAATGCTTCGTGATAAAAAAGTGTGTTTTTCTAAAACTACCTTTTATCGATATTTACACAAAATGGGTGTTGTGTTAGAAAAGAAGAAAAGAGTGTGGAAGAATTACTCCGCATTAAAAGCGTCTAGACCCTTCGAGATTTTACATATGGATGTTACATATATTGTTTTGAATAATGTAAAAGCTTACTTGTACCTCATTATCGATAATTTTTCAAGAAGTATTTTAGGTTATCAATTTTCCACAAAAATTAAGAGTAGTGTTAGCACCCAAAATCTGGTAAATGTATGCAGAGAATACAATATACATATTGGCGATGAAGTGATGTTGGTTACCGATGGAGGTTCGGAGAATAAAGGCTATGTAAATCGTTTTGTGAATTTGTCATGTGTAAATATTGTAAAGAAAGTGGCGCAAACAGATATCACTTCATCCAATTCAATGGTAGAGTCGATAATAAAGCAGCTCAAGCAATTCCATATTTTTCTTTCTCCCGATGATGATTTAGTTAAAGTTAAATCGGCTATCGACTTTGGAATAAAGGATTATCAAAATAAACCTTTAGATTTTCATAAAGGCTATACTCCTTTAGAAGTGCTGAATTACGGCAACCAAAAATTAGAATTAAAGTCGTTTTTCACCGCAGCTGAAAAGAAAATGATGCTTAAAGAGCGAAAAGAGAATAATTCAAGAGTGATTTGTGGTAAATGTTAGGGTAAGGGAAACGATTACAGCAGAAAGTTGTGTTTGAGTGTGTTTGAAAATTATGATGAAAATATTATTAAGTTTTATACTTCGATAATCTATAATTAATCAAGAATATATCAGGTCGGTTTGACTTTTTAATAGGATTCCGTATATTCGGAATAGTTAATGGAAATAAGGGTGGTGGTGTGCGCGGTTCAGTGCTCCGCTGACACATTTACGGTTAATCAAAGTTTGGTTCTCCGCATCAACATTAGTAGTGTAAATCGCCACCTTCGCCAAGCCCGAAAACGTTATGCCTCATTGTAGGGCGACACAAAAAACAGACAAAAATTAAGAATGAAGAAAGCTATAATAATTGGGGCGACATCTGGAATAGGTAAAGGACTTGCAAAACTTTTGGCTGACAACA
>CAMBXP010000106.1 GCA_945871895.1 Chryseobacterium gleum
AATTCTCACAAGCAAAATAAAACTAAACTAAAATCGGCCCGAGAACTGATCAATAAACTTTAATTTACTAATAACGAAATCGCTCACACTCTCACACTCACTCTATTTTTTTCCATTCACCGCCCCTCATCGCCAACTCGCCTATTTTCTATTGCACCCCCCACATTCCTACTATACATTTGCCTTATAACAATTGAAAAATGGAAGCACAAAATAATTGCAACGAATATTTTAATCCCGAAGAGTGGGAACAAAAACACAAGAGAGGTAAATTCTTTGGTGGATTTTTAGTGGTGGTGGCAGGATGCCTATATCTTGCCAAAGAGTTGGGATCTAACATTCCTGATTGGGTTTTTAGCTGGAAAATGCTGTTGATTGCTATTGGTTTACATGTGGCGGTAAAAGAAAAATTTAGAACTTTCGGCTGGTCGATTTTTGTTTTGGTAGGTGGTATTTTCTTGGTCACTCAAGATTTAATGCCCACTTGCGAAATTGAAAATATTTTGTGGCCCGCTTTGATTATTGCAATTGGTTTATTCATCATGTTTAAACCGCGTAGAAAGTTTCGTTTTGGTAAAGATTGGAGACATTGCGGTGATGGCAGAAATAGCAAAACAGAAGATAAATCTACAGAAGATAGAATTCACTACGATATTGTATTTGGTGGCGTGAAAAAAAACATAGTTTCTAAACAATTTGAAGGCGGCGAGATACGCTCTGTTTTTGGCGGTGCCGAGTTGAACTTTAGTCAGTGCGACATGGTGGATAAAGCCGAAATACAAATTACTCAGGTTTTTGGCGGCATCAAAATGATTGTTCCATCGAACTGGAAAGTGCAATCGGAGATCACCACCGTAATGGGCGGTATTGATGACAAAAGAAAATCGGAAAGTAGCATTGTTAACGGCGATGATAAATTACTTATCTTGAAAGGAAACTTAGTGTTTGGTGGCATTGAAATTAAAAGTTAGTCGTTGAGTCCGCAAGCCCTTTCATACAGAAACATGATATTCACCTACGTTGCGTGGTGGCTTGTTTGGATTGCCATTCAAACCTTAGTGCTACATCGCTTGGGTTTGCAATTAAGTGAAGCAATAATTGACTCCTCGATCTCTAACATCTTAATTACAATTGCAGGTTACACCACCGAAATTACATCGAGATATTACACACCCAACACCAAAAACAGATGGTATCGTTTTGTATGGAGTATCGCTTTGGCATTTTTAGCAACCATTGCAATTCGCTGGATTTTACATTTTATTTTTAGCGACAACGAAAGCTATTTGTCGTTCTTAACATTGTCGATGCCTATTCGTTTCATCTTTGCTTTTTTAATGATTTCCTTTATGGCCGTAATCTCATGGTTAGTGCGTCAAATGAGAGATGAAAAAGAAAGCATTACCAGAAAAGAAGATGCAGAACGCCTTTTGCGCGAAGCAGAATTATCAAATTTGCGTCAGCAAATTCAACCTCATTTTTTATTCAACAGTTTAAATTCTATTAGTGCGCTAGCAGGCTCCCGACCAGAGGAAGCGCGCAAAATGATTCAGCAATTATCGGATTTTTTAAGAGGCACTTTAAAGAAAGACGATCAGCAATTGGTAAAACTTTCTGATGAACTACAACACCTCAATTTGTATTTAGAAATTGAAAAAGTGCGCTTTGGTCATCGTTTACAAACAGAGATAGAAAGCAGCGATGAAACATTGCCATTGAAAATTCCTACTTTGCTGTTACAACCTATTGTAGAGAATGCCATTAAATTTGGATTGTACGACACCATTGGTGAAACATCGATCAAAATATCGTGCAAAAAGGATGGTCAGTTTTTAATAGTGCAAGTTGAAAATCCTTACGATGCCAGCACAGCAAAACCGAAGAAAGGAATGGGTTTCGGACTCAACTCCATTCAACGTCGTTTGTATTTGTTGTACCATAGAAATGATCTATTGAGCGCGCAACAAAGAGAAAATATTTTTATCACCATCGTTAAAATTCCACAAACTTTGAACATTGAACATTAAACATTGAACGATTTTTTATGATTAAAGTAGTTTTAATAGACGATGAACCTTTAGCAAGAAGCATCGTGAAAGAGTATTTAGGCGCATACGAAAACATCACTGTGGTGCAAGAATGCAACGACGGATTTGATGGTGTAAAAGCCATTATGCAGCATCAACCCGATTTGATTTTTTTAGATATTCAAATGCCTAAAATAAACGGATTTGAAATGTTGGAATTATTAGACCCAGCGCCTTCGGTAATTTTCACCACTGCCTTTGATGATTACGCCATTAAAGCTTTTGAAGCGCATGCAGTTGATTATTTATTAAAACCATTTAGCAAAGAAAGATTTGATAAAGCATTGCAAAAATGGATGCAACAGCGCGAACAAAATAAAACGGAAATAACGCAAAACAATACACAAGCTTTGGTAAACGAAACGCGTTCTCCAGAAGAAAGCAGTCGGGTTGTAGTAAAAAACGGAAGCAACATTCGTATCATACCTTCGCAAGATATCATGTATATTGAAGCTTATGACGACTATGTGAAAATTTTCACCAAAGACACTTACCACCTGAAGAAAAAAACGATGTCGCATTTTGAGGAAGTGTTAGATAAAGCCGACTTCCTTCGCGTGCACCGCTCATTCATTTTGAATTTGCAACAAATCACCAAAATAGAAGCATCGGAAAAAGGAAGTCATATTGCCTTATTGAAAAGCGGAGTGAAAATTCCATTAAGCAGAATGGGCTACGGAAAATTGAAAGAAGTTTTGGGCGTATAAAAAAAACTCTTTTTTTATTTACTAGGGCATATGGTTAAATGAAGATAGCTTTGTAAAACCCCTCTTTAGTTGCAAAATATTTACTGATTGTTATAAAATGAGAATTGCCAGAAAATAAAAATCATTTCGAACTGCCGCCCAAAATGATGATTAACCTTTAAAATATAGTAAGTATCGCGTATTAATTTTTTTGGAATTTAGTAGTTTGAACTTCATTTGATTTGCTAATCATAACGCAATTGTATTCCCCTTTTGCCAATGTGCTAATGTCAAAATGGTGTGTTTTCGCTGCTTCATCTAAGGTATAGGCGTTAACTACGTTGCCATCAACGTCAACTATTTTTACTTCAACCGCTTCTCCCTTAATGGTGAGCATATCATCTACCATACTTTGTATAGAAATATTGCTGTTACTAATGTCGTTGCTGAATGTGATATTTCCTTTTGCAGATAATAAGCTTGTATTCATTACGATTGCCGCTGCGATAATCCATCTTACATTTTTCATAACTCGTAGTATTAATTTGTTGATTCGTCTAACTACATCTTTAACGGTCGGAATTAAGATAAGGTTTTCATTTTTTAAAAATTAGGATAAATACCGTAGAGCTAAAACAAAAAAAGCGAGACTTTCGCCTCGCTTTAAAACTATTGATTATAAAGTTAATTAGCGACTTCACTCATGAATTTAACGCGCATCAAACGCATATCTTCTTCCGATAAATCTTCGCCATCAAATTCTTCCATTGCACTATCTATAGAGTCGTTATCTGCTTCTTTAAAGTAATCGAAAATCTCATCTTGCAAATCTTCGTCTACAATATCATCTATATAGTAGTTCAAATCTATTTTAGTACCTGAAGCAACAATGGCTTCCACCTCCAACAATATATCGGCATAGCTTTTTCCTTTTGCCTTGGCTATATCTTGTAGAGGAACTTTTCTATCGATATTCTGAATGATGTAAACTTTCAAGCCGCTTTTGTTAACGGCCGATTTAATGACTAAATCTTGCGGACGCTCAATGTCGTTTTCTTTAACATAAGATGCGATGGCATCAATAAACGCTCTACCAAACTTGGTTGCTTTACCTTGTCCAACACCAGCAATTTGATGCAATTCATCGATAGTAATTGGATATTGAATAGCCATATCTTGCAAAGATGGATCTTGGAAAACAACAAAAGGAGGAACTCCTTTTTCTTTAGCAATACGTTTGCGCACATCTTTCAATAAGGCCAATAAAGTTTCATCGGCAACCATTACTTTGTTGTTGCTTTCTGTCTCTTCAATTTGCATCTTATCGTAGTCGTGATTTTGAGTAAGCATGACGGCAGTTGGATTCAATAAAAATTGCTCTCCTTCTTCTGTTAACTTAAGCGTGCCGTAGGTTTCAACGTCTTTATCTAAGAAACCGTGCACTGCAGTTTGTCTGATAACGGCATTCCAAAACTTAATGTCGTTATCTTTCCCAGCGCCAAATTTCTCGTGTAAGTTGTGGCGATGATCTTTAACATCTTGATGTGCCATGCCTGTAATGAAATCGGCAATGTACTTCGATTTGAATTTCTCTTTCAAATCTTTCACCACTTCTAACAACAATTGAACATGATGCGTTCCATCAAATTTCTCCTTAGGATGGCGACAATTGTCGCAACCGTTGTTGCATTTATCTTCATTGTATGCTTCACCAAAATAACGCAACAACATCTTTCTTCTACACACCGCCGATTCAGCAAAATTCACCATTTCGCTTAACAACTGCTTGCCTATTTCCATTTCGGCAATAGGTTTGCCCACCAAAAATTTCTCTAATTTTTCAATGTCTTTGTAAGCGTAGTAAGTTACACAAATACCTTCGCCACCATCTCTTCCGGCTCTGCCAGTTTCTTGGTAATAGCCCTCTAAACTTTTAGGTATATCGTAGTGAATTACAAAACGAACATCGGGCTTATCGATACCCATACCAAAGGCGATGGTAGCCACAATAACATCAACATCTTCCATCAAAAAGGCATCTTGATGTGCTGCACGATTGGCAGCTTCTAATCCAGCATGATAAGGCAAAGCCTTAATGCCATTCAACACCAACAACTCTGCAACTTCTTCTACCTTCTTGCGGCTTAAGCAATAAATAACGCCAGATTTTCCTTCGTGACCTTTAATAAACTTAACAATGTCTTTGTTTATGTCGTGTTTCGGACGAACTTCATAGTACAAGTTAGAACGGTTGAACGAATCTTTAAAAACCTTCGCATCCATCATATTCAAGTTCTTCTGAATATCTTGCTGCACCTTAGGCGTAGCGGTTGCTGTTAAGGCAATAATTGGTCGGCGGGTAATATCTTCAATGATCGTTTTTAATCTCCTGTATTCGGGTCTAAAATCATGACCCCATTCGCTAATGCAATGTGCTTCATCGATAGCGAAGAAAGAAACATTGATACCTTTTAAAAACTCTATGTTTTCGTTTTTGGTAAGCGACTCAGGAGCAACGTACAAAAGCTTTGTTTTACCTTCACGAATGTCGGCTTTAACAAGGGCAATCTGACTCTTAGTCAAAGATGAGTTAAGATAATGCGCTACTTTTTCCTCGTCAGAATGTCCGCGAATAGCATCCACCTGATTTTTCATCAGCGCTATCAATGGCGAAACCACCACAGCGGTACCTTCTGAAATTAGGGCGGGCAGCTGGTAACATAGCGATTTACCACCTCCCGTTGGCATGATCACAAAAGTGTCATTGCCACTCAATAGGTTACTGATGATTTCTTCCTGTCTGCCTTTAAACTTGCTAAAACCGAAATATTTCTTCAGCCCTTCCGTCAACGTACTTCCAACTACAACTGTTTGCATTACTAATTAAATCCCCTTGATTAGATTGTGAATTAAGAATTAAAAATAATATATATTCTAATACGGGAAAAGTGTTAATTTGGTTTTCGTAAAAAAATAACGTTTTGACAAACAAAGAAAAGGTAATAGAACGTGCTAAAACCACGTTGGATATTGAAGCAAATGCATTGATATCATTGAAAAATAGGATAGATTCGTCTTTCTATGAAGCAGTTGAATTATTATTGCATTGTAAAGGCAGAGTTATTATCACTGGCATTGGAAAAAGCGCCAATATTGCCCAAAAAATCGTTGCAACGCTAAATTCAACAGGTACACCTTCGGTTTTTATGCATGCTGCCGATGCCATTCATGGCGACTTGGGCGTGGTGCAAAACGACGATGTGGTGATATGCATTAGCAATTCAGGCAATAGTCCGGAAATTAAGGTGCTTATTCCATTTCTTAAAGCACGTGGCAATAAGCTTATAGCGCTTGCTGGCAATGAAAATTCAGTATTGGCCAAAGAAGCCGATTTCTTCATTTACACCGGAGTAGAAAAAGAAGCTTGCACCATCAATTTGGCGCCAACAGCCAGCACTACGGCGCAATTGGCGATAGGCGATGCCATTTCTGTTTGCTTATTAGAACTCAAAGGATTTACTGCAGAAGACTTTGCGAAATTCCATCCTGGCGGGGCTTTAGGCAAACAACTCACCTTAAAACTAGAGGCTATCGCAGAAAAAAATGCAGCGCCAAAAGTGAAAGAAAATGCTTCCATCAAAGAAGTGATTTACGAAATATCATCGAAGCGCTTAGGAGCAACTATAGTAACCAACGAAAGTGGCAAAATAACGGGTATCATTACCGATGGTGACATACGAAGAATGATTGAAAAAGGCAGCGATATTCAATCTTTACAAGCCAAAGATATTATGGGCCACAACCCTAAAACCATACAAAAAGATGAATTGGCCATTCGCGGATTGGAAATGTTGGAAGCAAAAAATATTACTCAATTAATCGTGGTGGATAACGCTAACAATTACTTTGGAATGGTTCATTTTCATGATTTGATTAGAGAGGGGTTGAAATGATAGAAAGAATTTCTTAATTTTAGAGCATGTCAGATTTACTTATTAATAATAAATTTAACTCTCTTCCTGCAGATATGCAGAAAGAGGTTTCTGATTTTATCGATTTTCTTCAACAAAAAGCAAAAAAACAAAAAACAAAAAAGAAAAGAATGTTTGGTTATGCAAAGGGCAGCATTACTATAAAACCAGGGTTTGATGATCCATTAGAAGATTTCAAAGATTACATGTAATGGATATTTTACTAGACACACACATTTTACTGTGGTTCATTACAGGAGACAAAAAATTAACTCCCAAACAACTTAAACAAATTACTACAATTGAAAATAAATGCTTTGTAAGCATTGCAAGTATTTGGGAAGTAGCAATAAAACTCTCATTAAATAAGCTTGATATTAAAGGAGGATTCTCTTCAATAGAAGATTTTTTCAAAAACAATGATTTTCAAATTTTACCCATAGAATTCTCTCACATCAATAAACTGATGAAATTACCCCATCATCATCGCGATCCTTTCGATAGAATAATAATCTCACAAGCCATCACAGAGAAATTAACCTTAATTTCTAACGATAAGTTTTTTGAGCAATATAAAGTAAAACTCTTTTCCTAAATTAGCAGCAAATTAAATTATCATGAGCAAATTCGACGCAGTAGTTATCGGTTCTGGCCCTGGGGGCTATGTTGCAGCAATTCGTTGTGCACAATTGGGTATGAAAACCGCAATTATTGAAAAATACAACACTTTGGGAGGTACTTGTTTAAACGTAGGTTGTATTCCTTCTAAAGCACTTTTAGATTCTTCTGAGCATTACCACAATGCTACACATACTTTCAAAGAACACGGTATCGACGTTAAAGGTATTGCTGTGAATTTGAAACAAATGATTCAACGCAAAAGCGAAGTGGTGGCGCAAACATCTGGTGGTATCGACTTCCTAATGAAAAAGAACAAAATCACTGTTTACAAAGGATTGGGTTCTTTCGTGAATAAAAACACCATTTCAATCACTTCCGATAAAGGAACTGAAACTATTGAAGCAGCTAAAACCATTATTGCTACAGGTTCTAAACCTGCTGCTTTCCCTGGAATGGAAATCGATAAAAAACGTGTGATTACTTCTACCGAAGCTTTAAACATGACCGAAGTGCCCAAAAACTTAATCGTTATTGGTGGTGGTGTTATCGGATTAGAGTTGGGTTCTGTTTACGCTCGTTTGGGCGCTAAAGTACAAGTAGTAGAATTTGCTGGTAGCATCATTCCTACAATGGATAAGGCTTTAGGCAAAGAATTACAAAAAGCATTGACCAAATTAGGATTCGAATTTTTCTTCAATCATAAAGTACTTTCTGCTAAAGCATCGGCTAAAGAAGCTGTTGTTGTTGCAGAAAACAATAAAGGAGAAAAAGTGGAATTTAAAGGTGACTACTGTTTAATTTCAGTTGGTAGAAAACCATATACCGAAGGTTTAGGTTTAGATAAAGCGGGCGTGAAAGTGGACGATAGAGGAAGAATCGATGTGAACAATCATTTAGAAACAAACGTTGCTGGCATTTACGCTATTGGTGATGTGGTAAAAGGCGCAATGCTGGCGCACAAAGCAGAAGAAGAAGGTGTTTTTGTGGCAGAAGTAATTGCAGGACAAAAACCGCATATCGACTACAACTTAATTCCTGGTGTAGTGTACACTTGGCCTGAGGTTGCTGCTGTTGGACAAACTGAAGAACAATTGAAAGAATCAAAAACTCCATATAAAGCGGGTAACTTCCCATTCAAAGCAAGCGGACGTGCTCGCGCGAGTATGGATGCTGAATTCGGTTTCGTTAAAGTGTTGGCTCACGCCGATACCGATGAAATCTTAGGAGTTCACATGATTGGTCCGCGTTGCGCAGATATGATCGCTGAAGCTGTTGTTGCTATGGAATTCCGTGCTTCTGCAGAAGATATTTCTCGTATGAGTCACGCACACCCTACTTTCACCGAATCGTTGAAAGAGGCTGCGTTGGATGCTACTGGGAAGAGAGCGCTGCATATTTAAATTGAAATAAATTTCTAGTAGGGGCGAATAATTATTCGCCCCCCTCTCTGCAAAGTTTAGCGATAGCGTAACTTTGCTGAATCTTTTCTTCAAGCTTTCAGCTTGCGATATTAAGAAGATAAAATCTTCAAGAAAAGATTCAGCTAAGTTGAAAACTTAGCAGAGCGAGGAAGGCATTGAAAATGCCCAGTAATTTCAGATTTTGCGCAGCGAATCTGAAATCCCTATTTCAGGCATTTTTAATGCCGATGCGCTATACTCCCCTCTCTGCAAAGTTTAGCGATAGCGTAACTTAGCTGAATCTTTTCTTCAAGCTTTTCAGCTTGCGATATTAAGAAGATACAATCTTCAAGAAAAGATTCAGCTAAGTTGAAAACTTAGCAGAGCGAGGGACCGCTTAGCCCAGTAATTTAAGATTTTACGAAGCGAATCTGAAATCCCTTTTTCAGGCATTTTTAATGCCGATGCGCTAAACTCCCCTCTCTGCAAAGTTTAGCGATAGCGTAACTTTGCTGAATCTTTTCTTCAAGCTTTCAGCTTGCGATATTAAGAAGATACAATCTTCAAGAAAAGATTCAGCTAAGTTGAAAACTTAGCAGAGCGAGGAGACCGCTTAGGCAAA